>CAYGZA010000097.1:0-18564 GCA_964354135.1 uncultured Planctomycetaceae bacterium | reverse complement strand
TGGCAGTATAGGGCCGACCTTGAATTACTGACACTTGGCCTATCAGCTATCAGCTTTCAGCTATCAGCTTTCAGCTATCAGCTTTTAGGTGTTAGGAGAAGGGTCGCGCGGCCGGAGATTGGCAGCGGCAGCGAATCGGTTATGATGGCGTTTCCCTGGTCGCATGGCTGCGATATCCCGCTACCAACAGGCCCATTTGTGACTGCATCGCTCCAGGAAGTCTACGACCGGTTGTTCGCCGCCTACGGGCCACAGCATTGGTGGCCGGCCGATTCTCCCTTCGAGGTCCTCATCGGGGCGGTGCTGGTCCAGAACACTTCGTGGGCCAACGTCAAGAAGGCGATCGACAATCTCCGCGACGAAGAGCTGCTCGACGCGCGGACGCTGTACGACGTGCCCGTCGAGGAGCTGGAGGAGAAGATCCGGCCGGCGGGCTACTTCCGCATCAAGGCGCGGCGGCTTCGCAGCCTGCTGGCATTCCTCATCGAGCGACACCGCGGATCGCTCGAGGCGATGTTCCGCACCCCGTTGGCCGAGCTCCGCGAGCAATTGCTGGGCGTCCACGGGATCGGGCCGGAAACGGCCGACTCGATCCTGCTCTATGCCGGCGGGATGACGATCTTCGTCGTCGACGCGTACACGCACCGGGTCTTCGCCCGGCACGGGTGGATCGGGTTCGACGCCGACTACTATCAGCTCAAGGATCACTTCGAGAGCGGGCTCCCCCCCGACCCGCAACTGTTCAACGAATACCACGCGCTCCTGGTCCACGTGGGCAAGGAGCATTGCCGCAAGACGCCGCGGTGCGAGGGCTGCCCGCTGGCCGATTTGCTCCCCCGGGGCGGGCCGCTGGAACCGGATTGACATCGAGATCGACCGGCGAGCCGAGCGGGAATTGGAGCGGCGTCGTTTGCGCGGGCATCCGGGGCGTCACACAGGCATCGGCTGATCGGCCCACGCGTCCTATCGCGTCGGGTCCTCGCAAACAACCGTTCGAGTACGCGCCCGCCGGATTCGTCGCCCGTTTCACGGAATCGGCTCCGAGCTGCTTGCCCGGACCGCTCGGAGGATCTGGTCGGCCATCTCGACCGCTTGCGCGGCCTGTGCTGGGGTGGCGTGAGTCTCCACCCCGTAGTCCGCCGCCGCGCGAAGGCTCGCCAGTGACGAGAAGGCCTCGCCCAGTTCCACCGGCCATTTTCCTGCCCGCACCAGGTCACGATGGACGGCAGCTTCCACTCCCGTGTGCCGGGTGAAAGTCCTTCCCTGCGAAGCAAACAGAGCCGATACGGCATAGAATGCAGCGTAATAGGCCCGCGATACTGCCGCATCAGGGTCCTCCTGTGCCAACATGGCAGCCGTCTTGTGAGACCTGGCCGCCCGGCTCCACAACTCCAATACTTCAGGACTCACACGCGCATTCCTTCCTTCTGGGCGTTGCGGTAGAGGCCGAACTGTGCGGCCTCAAAGGACTTCAACGCGACGGGCAAGGCATGGATGGGCACATCCAACTCAAGCTGCAATGGGTAAAGGGCCCTCACGATGGTTTGCACGTCCTCTCCCAGGTCGATCGGACCGTCCAAGAGGACCAAGAGGTCCACATCGCTCTCCTTGCCAGCGTCACCACGGACTTGCGACCCGTACAAGACCACCCCCCGCAACCGAAAGCCAAAGGCGCGCTCCAAACGGCTTCTCGCGTCCGCAAGTAGCTCTTGATTTCGCAAGGCTGAGACCTCCTCGTGCTACCCCTGGGACCCAGTCCGCCACCGTTCGTCACCACCCGTGCAGAGTAACAGCCTCCCATTGGGATGTAAACCGGGGGCGCCGCTCCGCTGCCCGAAAAAGGAAGCGGCTCCGGGCGCAGTAAACCGTCTGACCCTTCTTGCCGGTACGGCACCTCAAGCCCGGAAGATACGCGGCAAAGTCTTGAGCAGGCAGCCGAGGCCCAGGATTCGCCTGCCCAGGCCCCTACCGTAAAGCAACCCCAGGATTCCCCGGAGGTTGGCGTACAAGTCCGGGCCGTGAGGATACCACCAGAGGTCTTTCTTCACGCCGGGCAATGTGTCGTCCACCACGCACTGCACCTGGGTCATCTCGGCGAATCCGATGCGGCCGTGCGTCCGCCCGATGCCCGACTGCTTGAAACCGCCCCAGGGTTTCTCCGGCAGCCCGTGGCTCATCAGGTGGTCGTTGATGGTCACCACTCCGGCCTGGAGCCGTGCGGCGAGCCGGCGGGCCGCCTTACGGCTTCGCGACCACACCGAGGCGGTCAACCCGAGGCAGGAATCGTTGGCCAGCGAGACCGCCTCGTCCATGTCGGCGACCTTCATGATCCCGACCACGGGCCCGAAGGTCTCTTCACGCATCAGGAGCATGGAATGGTCCACGCCGGTCAGGACCATCGCGGGCAGGAAGTTGCCCGCGCCCTCCGGGCAAGCGGATTCGGCGAAGACCTTCGCCCCGCGGTCCAGGGCATCCTGCACGTGGCGGCGGACGGTTTCCATCTGCCGCCGGGTCGTCATTGCCCCCATGTCTACGTGGTGATCGGCGTCCGCGCCGACCCGCAGGGCGCGGACCCGCTCGGCCACGAGTTCCAGGAGCGGCTCGTACACGTCGGCATGGACGTAGATCCGCTCGACGCCGCCGCAGGATTGGCCGCAGTTCTGCATTCCGGCCCAAACCGCACCGCCGGCGGCGCGGACCAGATCGGCATCCGGACAGACCAACATGGGATCGTTGCCGCCCAGCTCCAGGCAGACCGGCGTGAGGGTCCGCGCCGCCTTGGCCATAAGCTCCTTGCCGACGGCCACGGAGCCGGTGAAGAAGAGCTTGTTCACGCCGGCGGCGAGCAAGGCGTCGCCGGCCAGCGGGCCGGGCAGGTTGACGTACGAGAAGACCCCGTCGGGTAGCTCGGCCGCGTCAAGACTCCGCCGGAGCGCCTGGCCGACCAGTTGCGTTTGCGTGGCGACCTTGAGGATCACGGCGTTGCCGGCCAGAAGCCCCATCACGACCTCGGAGAACGGGATGCCGAACGGGTAGTTCCACGGCGAGATGATCCCGATCACTCCCCAGGGCACGTGGTGAATCCGGCCCACTTTGTTGGCAAAGAGGAGGCTCGCGGGCGGCAGGCGCTGCGGCTTGAGGAACTTCGCCGCCCGGCGGGCATAGTAGCTGGCGGCCACCGCCGCGGGAAGCACCTCGGTGGCCAGGGCGTCGAGCCGGGTCTTGCCGTTTTCGCGGCTGATGATCTCGGCGAGCTCGTCGGCGTGCTCGACGATGTGGTTTCGCACCCGCAAGATTGCCCGGGCGCGACGGCGAACCGGGGTCTCAGCCCAAGCCGGCTGCGCGGCCCGCGCCCGATTCATCATCTCCTCGAGTTCCGCGACCATGTGGAGCGGCGAGCGGCCCAGGATTTCGCCCGTCGCCGGATTGGTCGATATGGTCTCGCGGTCCTGACTCATGGCCCTTCTCCCGGTTCTTGAGGCTCCCGAGAACCCTGAAGCCCTCGCGCAGACCGCCCCACGAACTTGTCCATGGCACTGTTGACGCCCAGGAGACTGGCGATCGCATCGAACCACCGCACGGGCAGGACCCGCAGCATCGGCACCAGATACACGAGCGGCGGCATGAAGACCCTCGGACGATTGCAGAGAACGGCCCGCACGACCCGCCGCGCCACCGCATCTTCGTCGAGGACGGGCAGCAGCCAGGGGAAGCGGCCCTTCACGCCGCGGAACATCCCCGTGTTGATGTAGTGCGTGCAAACCACGGTGGTCTTTACGGCCGGGGCGGTCTTGCGGAGTTCCATGCGCAGGGCTTCGTCGAAGCCGACCGCCGCCCATTTGCTGGCGCAGTAGTCGCTCAGGCCCGCCACGCCGACGATCCCCGCCGCCGACGCGACCGTCACCACGTGCCCCGAGCCGGCGCGGATCATCTCCGGCAGGAAGCACTTGCAGGTCCAAAACATGGCAGTCGTGTTGACGGCGATGGTTCGCTGGATCGCCTCGTCGCTGCACTCCAGAAACGGCTTCCCGGTGACGACCCCGGCGTTATTGACCAGAACGTGAATCGGCCCGACCTCAGCCTTGACCTGGGCGGCCGTTGCGTAAACGCCCTGCCGGTCGGAGACGTCGCAGGAGTATCCGTGGGCAGGCCGGCCCGTGGTCTGGTGCAGCTCGCCGACCACGCGAGCGAGATTCTCCGGGTCAATGTCCCAGAGGACGAGGTTTGCTCCCAGTCGGGCCATCCGGAGGGCCATGCGCCGGCCAATGCCGCTGGCGGCCCCAGTCACCAGAATGTTCCGCCCGGCGATTTCGGTCAAGGGGTGATATCCTTCCAGTAGGGGCGAAAGGCGCGAAACGAGGAAGGAGGGGCGAGGGACGAGCGTGCGTCCATCCAGCTTCTCATCTCTCGTCTCTCGTCTCTCGCCTCTCGCCTCTCGTTTCCGTCCCTGCTTCTCAGTCCAACTGCTCTTCCACCATGAAGATGCTCCCCTCCTTGACGGCCAGGTAGCGGAATCTGGCGGGACTGACGAACCGGAGCGGCTCGCCGCGAGGCATCCAAATGGCCTCGTACTGGTGGGCCGCCTCGCGGTCCTCGATCACGGTGAATGCCTTCTTTGCCTTGATCGCGGCATACACGGGGTAGCGGCCATCGGGCGTGAAGGTGAGATAGCCCACCAGGTCGTACCGCGGTTTCCGGTTCCCGTCGGCGACCACGAAGGACCATCGGCCGCTGCGGGCCACGTAGGCCAGCCGGCGGCCGCTGGGGCTGAACACGAGTGTCCCGCCGCCGATCCGGTCGAAGAACCTCGGCTCGCCGGCTTCCTCCGCGGGTTTCTCCTTGGCGACCGGTTTGCCGAGGGCCGGCTTGCTCCCTGCCGGCTTAGCGGCCGGAGGAGTGAGCGACCGCGTCACGACGGTCTCCGCCGATTTCCGCTTGGCGACGTAAGCCAAGGTCTCGCTCTTGGGACTGAACTTGATCTCGCCAATGCCGTCGTACGGCTCGCCGGGCTTCCCATCGAGCACCACGCACCACTGCTGGCCCGCTTGGGCAGCGTAGGCCAGGTGCTTGCCGTCGGGGCTGAAAAAGAGCGTTTCCTCGCCGATGGCATCGAATGGGCTGCCGGGCTTGGCGTCCAGCGCGACCCGCCACTTGCCCGCGTCCATCGCCGCGTACGCTACCCGCTTCCCGTCCGGGCTGAACGCGACCTGCCCGACGTTTTCATGGGCCGCCTGCTGCTTGCCGTCCAGCACGATAGACCACTTCTTATTGCCGAGCGCTGCGAAGGCCAGCCGCTTGCCATCCCCACTGAACTGGATCCCGGTGGCGGAGCCGAGGAATTCGTAGGGCCCGAGCTCTCTCTCGTCGGCAATCAGGAACCAGCCCCCGGACTTTCGGGCCCCGTGCGCGACTCGCCGACCGTCGTGGCTGAAGACGAGCCGGCCCTCGAAGACCATTTCGCAGGGCTTGCCGGGCTTAGCGTCGAGCACGACCGACCGTTGGCCGTCGGGAAGCATGGTCACGTAGGCCAGCCGCCCGCCTTCCGGACTGAAAACCGGCGGCCCAACCTGCGGGTAAGGCCCCCGCTCCTTGCCGTCGAGGACGATGAGCCATTCCTCGCCGGCCAGGGCCGCGTAGGCCAACTGCTTGCCGTCCGGGCTGAAGGTCGGCTCCGCGACCTTCCGGTAGGGCTTTTCCTCCTTGCCGTTGACGACGACCGCGTGCCCCCCGCCGACTTGCCTGACGTAGGCAATCCGCCGCAGGTCGGGACTGATCATCGCCGAATCGCGGACCTCGGGCGGAAACGGGGCCAGGAGGGTCTCGGTGTGCTTCCGGGCGACAGGGGTCTGTGCGCCGGCGCGGGAGATCAGACAGCACGTCGCGACTAGAGACAAAGCCGTCAAAACGTGGATTGCAGCAACTCCGCGCGTTGCCACTCCCAAAGCCCACGGGTTGCCACCCGCGGGCTTGGAAAAGCGTGAAGATTGTCCAGACAATGCTACTGCCCCCCGTATTGATTGAACCATGCCCGCCGGTCAAACGGAAACTTCTCCTTCTGCACGCCGGGCTGGGCCGCCACCCCGACGGGCAGCAGAACGCGAACCGTCTTCGTTTTGGGCACTCCGAGCAAGCGGCCTATCCGCGCGGCCACGTTGTTGACCCGCAGCACGCCGTCCAGCCATACGCTGGCGTATCCCAGAGCGGTGATTGCCAGAAGCACGTTTTCCACGGCGGCGGCGCAGTCCTCCCGGTCGAACGACATTTTCTCGAGCACGGGCCGCGGATCGGCCACGCAGGCGATCATCGCCTTGGCCGTGTTGCAGACCGGCCGATCGACCACCACGCCGATTCGGCGGAGCAGGTCCGGATCGTCCACGATCACGAAGGAAACCACTTGCTCGTTCTTGCCCGAGGGCGCCTGGATCCCTGCCTGAACGATCCTTCGCAGGTCTTCGCGGGGCACGGGGGCGTCGGTGAAGGGGCCGCGATAGCTGTATCGCCCGGCAATGGCCTCAAAGACGTCCATAGACTCCTCCGGGCGGCTTCCCCGGCGACGCAGTCACCCAGGGCCGGTAGGGTGCGTGCTTGCACGCACGCGGCCGCTGGGGCATTGGGGATGCCGAACATCCACGTATAGCTTAAGGGCACGGCGGGCCGATGAGAAGAGGGCGAAGCGCGAGAAGGGGGATGCGTGCGTGCAAGCACGCACCCTACCATCCTGGCGCACGGGGCGATGCGTGCAGGCACGCACCCTACGGACCGGCTGCCGGACGGCAGTAGGCCAGCGTCAAGAGGGCGTAGCCGGTGACCAGGCTCGGGTCGCCCTCCAGCCAGCGGGAGTTTTCGTTGATCCAGGAGCCGTCAGGCCGCTGCCGGCGGAAAAGCTCGGCCGCCAGCTCGCTGCGCCAGTCGTGCTTCACGCCGGCGGCGTCCTCGACGAGATCGACCTTCATGGCGTCCAGCGCCTTGGCGAAGGTGTGGTAGTAGTAGTACAGTCCGGCATTGCCCATCAGCGGGTTGGACTTCACGTCGTAGTGCTTTCGGACCCACTCGAAGGCGGCCTTCACGCGGGGATCGTCGGGACCGACGCCGGCGTGGATCATGCTCTTCAGCCCGGCGTAGGTCATCGAGCCGTAGCTCCGCAGGCCGCCGCCCTCCGTCTTGCCCGCCATGCTGTCGCCCCCGGCAGCCGCCGTGTAATAAAAACCGCCGTCGGGATTCTTGGCCGCGTATCCCGTGGTGTTGTGCTCGCTCTCAAGATTCTGGCAGCGGGAGACGAAGACCAGGGCCCTCTGGACGGCCGGGTCGTCGGGGCCGTTGCCGACGGCACGCAGGGCCTCGATGAAGAACTGAGTATTGGACAGGTCGGGGCGCTCCTTCTTGCCGTAGCCCGCACCGCCGTAATTGAAACTGGCGCGGTCGATCCCCTCGCCCTCGTCCCATTGCTTCTGACGCACAAAGATCTCGGCCCGCTTGAGCACCTTGTCGTAGCGGCCGTCGCGGTTGGCTTCTTTGAAGCACAACATCGCCAGGCAGGTCTCGTAGTTGCCGAACAAGGCCCCGGCCTGGTAGATCCCACCGTCGGGACGAATCATGCCCTCCAAGTGCTCCAGCCCGCGTGCCACCGCCGGGTCGCTCACCCCGCGGCCCTGGCGCATCAGGGCGGTCGTCACAATGGCCGTGACTCCCGGCCCGGCATAGCCGGCGTAGGAGCCGTCGGCGGCTTGGGTCTTCTGGAGGAACGCGGTCGCCCGGTCCACGGCCTGTCGGTAAGCCTGGGGGTCCGCCCCAGCGGCTGGCCCTGCCGCGCTGACGACCGCGGACGAGCCGACCAACCACGTCAGGACTACGAGCACCGAAACGACCGCCGCACAGGAAAAGGGATCTCGGCGCATAAAGAACCTCATGCTGCCTCTATTCCCCGGGGAGGAAAAAGAAGACGGTTTCCAAGTGGCACGTCGCATCATCTGAATTGTAGCTTTCCGGAGCGGCGCGGAAAGCCGGCCACGACGGCCTTGCCGGCTCAGGCGACGACCGCCAGGATGTCGTGCTCGTTCATGATGAGCAGCTCTTCGCCGTCGACGACCACTTCGGTCCCGGCGAAGCGGTCGAACAGGACGCGGTCCCCCTCCACGACCTGAGGGGTGACCCGGGTCCCGTCGGCCAGGCGATAGCCGTCTCCCACCGAGAGAACGCGTCCCTGTTGGGGTTTTTCCGTGGAGGTGTCGGGGAGATGAATCCCGCCGGCCGAAAGCCGCTCTGCTTCCATGCGTCTGACGATGACCTTTTCGCCCAAGGGCACCAGTCTCATGTTGGATGCACTCCGCGGCCGCAAGAATAGGGAGAACGCGCCACGCCGGCGAGCCCCCCGATAACCACCCGATTCTCCCACCGCCATCGTCCCGAGGCAATATTCCCCACATAAAGAGGGGGCCCCCATAGCAAGTTCCGGACCTCGCCAAGAAAACGCTTGAACCCCCCCGCCAAACTGATACACTCAGGGTCGGTGTTCCAGCCGCTCGACGGCGCCGTGAACGTAATGCCCGTCAGAGCGGCGAGTTTGGCGAGTTTACGATGAGGCGGCCGGCCCGCTTGCCCATGGTTGACCCCGCGCTGGGGGAGTTCCCCGTCCTCCAGCGATACCTCCTTAGGAGCGGTACACCCTGATCCGTGGGTCAACTCCTGGCCGAACGAGGCACTGCGAAGCGACGGAGCGAGCGTGGCGTGCGACCGGTGCAGCGTCTCTCCCGCCTGGCGAGGCGCTGCGCCCTCGACCCAGCCGGCAGACGTCTTGCTCCGCGGGTTCGTTTTTTGGGCCCGGCTTGCCGGTGCCGGCGGGCTGGCCGCCGCTTTTTTTTCCCGCCGCGCGATTCGCGCCGTGGGGCGCATCCTTGGACCCCTCGAGAACTCAAGTAAGAGCACGATGGCTCCTGAAGCATCCCACCTGGCCGGCGCCCCGTTTCTGAAAGACCTGACGGCCGGGCTCTACGAGCCGGGCGGATCGAAGGCCCTGGGCGAGTCGGCCGAACGGTCCAGCAAGCAGAACCGCGAGATCACCGCCGCGATTCCGCACTGGCAATCGTGGCGCGACGCCGCCAACCGGATCAAGACTTACGCGATCGCCAATCTGGACAAGCTGCTCGTGGAGTTCGAGCGGAACATCACGGCCCGGGGTGCGACCGTCTTGTACGCCGAAACCGCCGAAGAGGCCAACCGCCACGTCCTCGACATCGCCCGCCGGCACGGCGTGAAGACCGTCGTCAAGTCGAAGTCCATGGTCAGCGAGGAGATGGAGCTGAACCACAAGCTGGAGGCGGCCGGCATCCGCGCGGTCGAAACCGACCTGGGCGAATACCTCGTGCAGCTTGCCGGGCAGCGGCCGGTACACATCGTCACGCCCGCGCTGCACTTGTCGGCCGCCGACGTCGGCCGGCTCTTCTCCGAGAAGCTGGGCGAGCCGTTCACCCAGGAGCACCGCAGCCTGACCAACATTGCCCGCAAGCACCTGCGGGCGGATTTCGTCCGCGCCGACATGGGCATGTCCGGCGTGAACTTCGCCGTCGCCGACACCGGGACGATCGGCATCGTCGAAAACGAGGGAAACGCCGGCCTCTCGACGGCCACGCCCAAGGTCCACGTCGCCCTGATGGGGATCGAGAAGATCATCCCGCGGATCGACCACCTGCCCGTGTTCTTGAATCTGCTGGCCCGCAGCGGCACGGGACAGAAGCTGACGACGTACACGCACCTGATCCACGGGGCCACGCCGGGGCGAAAGCTCTACGTAATCATCCTCGACAACGGGCGGACGAACATCCTCAAGGACCGGACATCGCGGATGTCGCTCTTCTGCATCCGCTGCGGGGCCTGCCTGAACGCCTGCCCGGTCTACCGCCGCACCGGCGGTTGGGCCTACGGCTGGGTCTACCCGGGCCCGATCGGCTCCGTCATTACGCCGCACATGGTGGGGATCGACCAGGCGGGCACGCTCCCGTTTGCCTCGTCGCTCTGCGGGGCCTGCGGCGAGGTCTGCCCGGTCGAGATCGACATCCCGCACGAGCTGGTCCACCTCCGGCACCGCGCGGTCAACGAGCCCTCGCCGGTCCATTCGTGGACGGAACGCCTGATGTGGAAGACCTGGGCCTTTTGGATGGGCGGCCCGATCCGCTATCGGCTGGCGATGCTGGGGGTGCGGATCGGGGTGCGGATGCTCCGTTTCGTGCCGCGATTCTTGCACTTCGGCAAGCTCCGCGCCTGGACGCGGGGACGCGAGCTGCCGCAATTGCCCGGCCGGGCGCCGTTCCGCATGTGGTGGCGGCGGCACGGCAATACACTGCGGTCAACTGGAGATGAAACGGAACGATCGCGATGAGCAGCCGTGACGCAATCCTTTCGCGGATCCGGGCCGCCTTGGCCCAAGACCCGCCGTCGGAAGTACCGCCGGTCCCCGAGGTGTGGCCAAGGAAGCTCCCTGACGCCGACGCGATGGCGGAGCAGTTCGCCCGGGAATTGGAGGCCATCGGCGGCGAGGCGATCCGCTGCCCGTCCCTCGAGGAGGCCCGCAGCCGACTGGCGACCCTGGTGAGCCAGTCCGGATGGACCCCGCTGGGAGCGCTGGACCGTCCGCTGTGCCGGCAAGTCACGGCGGGCCTGGAATCGGACCGCGTTGCCTGGGCGCGGCCCGATTGGACGCCCCAGGCTATGGCGGAACTGCCGGCCGGACTGGTCGAGTCGGACTACCTCTTGGCCGACACGGGCACGGCGATGGTCGCTTGCGGGACGCCGGAGGAGCGGCTGATGTGCTACCTGCCGCCGGCGTGCATCGTGGTGGCGACGGCGGATCGGCTCGTGGAGCACCTGCCCGCGGCATGGCCCGAGATCGCCCGCCGCACAGCCGACCCCGAGACGCGGGGCGAATTCGTCTTCATCACCGGTCCCAGCCGCACGGCCGACATCGAGAAGATCCTGATTCTCGGGGTCCACGGGCCGAAGCGGCTGATCGTCTTGCTGGTCGGGTGAGCCTCGATGAGATCCTTGTCAACCCGGAAGACGGTCCCTAGCGACGTCGTGGATCCCTGCACGGCTCACGGGGGCAAGAGACGGCACAAAGGAAAGCGAGTTGGTCTATGGCACTACACAAGGCATTTCAAGCAAGCAGTGGAAACATGTTCCAGAGACTGGCCTTCATCGCGCTTTTGGTCGCGGCTCTATGTGCCAACGCGGCATTCGGAGACGCGGCTCCCCGCGGCGTTGCGTTCGACCAGTCGGCCGGGGAGATCGACGCCTACGATTTCGTCGAGGTGGCAGCCAAGGTCACGGGGCCGACCGCCCGCAACCCGTTTCGGGACGTCGCCGTGACGGGGGAGTTCCGTGGGGCGAACGCCTCGCCGGTCAAGGTCGAGGGGTTCTGTGACGCCTTGGACGGGAGCGCTTACCGCGTCCGCTTCATGCCGACAACGCCGGGGGAGTATTCCTACTCCGTCGAGTTCCGCCAGGGCGATTACCGTCAGGACCATGCGGGCAAGTTCACCGCGCGAGACGGCAAGCGCCGCGGCCTGGTGCGGATCGACAAGGAGCACCCTTGGCACTTCCTTTGGGAGGGCACCGGCGAGTATTACTTCTGGAATGGGACCACGACCTACTGGCTGTTGGGATGGGAGGATGAGGACGTGATCCGCCGGGCCGTCGACCGGCTTGCCCGGCTCAAGGTCAACCGGATTCGCGTGGCGTTGTGCGGGCGGACCACAAGCGGCGAGCGGTGGTACGAGCCGCTGGTCGTCTCGACGGACAAGTTCCGCTTCCGCTTGAACCCGTGGGTCGCCGAGCGGCCCGACAGCGTGGAGAAGCCCGGTTTCGACGTGACCCGCTACAACGTGCCGTTCTGGCAGAAGTGCGAGCGGATGCTCCGGCACGCGCGGGAACAAGGGGTGGTCGTCTCGATCATCTTCTACCTGGACGGGCGGGACCCCGGCGTCGATCCGTTCGGCAAGGCCCGGATGGGCTGTGAAGACGAAGAGCGGTACTATCGCTACGGCGTGGCCCGGCTGGCCGCCTTCTCCAACGTGATGTGGGACGTGACGAACGAGTACCACCTGTTCCGCGACGCGGCCTGGACCGACAAGATGGGGGCGCTGGTGAAGGCCTGCGACCCCTATGGGCACCTCGCCTCCGTCCACGGGCACGGCGACTTCAAGTTCCGCACGTCGCCGTGGGCCGACTTCGCCATGTACCAGAGCTGGGACGAGGGCGGCGGCCACGCCTTCCTCCTCAAGCACCGTCAAGCCCAGGCAACAGCGGGCCGGCCCATGCCCCAGGTGAACGAGGAATACGGCTACGAGGACCACTATCCGGGCCGCTGGGGAGGCGGCCGCAAGCCCCCGGCCCGTTCTGCCGACGATCGCCGCCGCTTGGCATGGGGCATGTACATGGCGGGCGGATACCAGACCACCGGCGAGCGGGCCGACCGGGGCACGGGCCGCGGGGCCGACTCGGGCGGCGGCTGGCTCAACGGCCGCGGCGACGACGCCATGACGATGCTCGAAGGCTACCGGCACATCGTCGCGTGCTTCACGAGCCTGCGGTGGTGGAAGATGGAGCCTCGCGACGATCTCGTCCACAAGGGCGCCTTCTGCCTCGCCGAGCCCGATCGGCAGTACCTCGCCTACTTGCCGAACGGAGGCAAGCTGACCGTCAAGCTCGGCGCCGGCCAATACCAAGCCCGATGGTTCAACCCCCGAACGGGCCAATGGCAACCGATAGGGGTCGCCTCGGGACCGGAGTGGACCTCTCCGCGCTCCCCGGACGACGGGGACTGGGCGATGGTGCTGCGGCGAACCATGCCTTTGCCGTAGGGTCGGTCTTCACGAGCCGGAGCAACTGCTCGGCCGCTTTCTCTCGTCCCGACGCCCTGGGGGCGGGCGGTCGACGAGTACGTAGCGACGCGGCTCCCATCCACGGTTCTCTGCCATCGCCGTGTTGTCCGACAGGTCAGCGTGCCTGGGGGCCAATCAACTCGAGGAAGGGCCTACCGCAGCAACTCGTAGAAGGTCGCCCCACCCTTTTCCACCCGGTCTTTCAGCTTTCCCCCCAGGGCCTTCAAGTGCGGCGTCTTCCCGTGGGCATCCAGAGCCTCTTTGCTGGCCCATTGCTCGTAGAACATGAACTGGGTCTTGTCATCCTTGGACTGGTGCAGATTGTAGCAGAGGCAGCCCGATTCCTTCCGGGTCGGTTCGACCAGCGACAGAAGGGCCTCTTTCACCGCCTCCTCCTGCCCTGGCTTGGCCTTCGCCATGGCGACGAGGATGACGCCTTCCTTGGGCATTTCGGATTTGGCGACTCCTTCGGCCAGGGCCTCGCCCCCGAGAAACGGCAAAGCCGCCGTTGCGGCACCGCCCGCCAGTAGTGTGCGCCTGTTGATTTTCATGTACTTTCACTCCGGTGGATGGTTGAGTCGGCGTCACGTCCGAAATGGAGCGACCCTCGACTACTGTGTGACTAACTACGGGGCCAGCATAATCGGCGCCCTCGTGGGCGGCAATAGCCTTCTTCACGCGGGCGGCGGGCGGGAGGCGTCCACTGGACACGCAGGGGGAATTCCCCCCGGAATGCCCTGCGCGGTCCAAGGCACGCCGGAGACGGCGGCCAACTGCCCGGACTCCATCACCGGCGGGTTTTTGGCCCAGGTCTTGAAGGAGAGCAAAGTATAGGATTCAATGGTGTGGGCCCGAGGAGTTGCCGCCGTGATGCGCGACCGTGAATGCGTCGTCCTCACCCGGAACATGGAAGCCCACGGGCTAAAGCAAGGGGACGTGGGTGCGGTCGTACACTGTTATCCCGGCGGTTCTGCGTTCGAGGTGGAATTCGTCACAGGAGAGGGCAAGACAATCGCCGTGGTGACGTTGCGGGCCAAGGACGTCCGCCCGGTACAGCCGGGCGAGATCCTCCACGTTCGCGCGCTGGCTACGGCGTAGGCGAGTAGGGTGCGTGCTCGCACGCACGCGTTTTCGCGTTTGCGTGCGGCCGGAGAATCGCGTGGTTGCGAGCAACCAGCGTACGAGTACAACGGTCATGTCCACGTGAAACTCTTCTCGAACGGGAGTGGATAAGATGACGCCGGACGAATATGTGGCTGCAGTGCTGGCTAAATACGAAGTCCAACGCGGGCCGAACTCGCCGGCAGAGAAGTTGGCGGGGGCTGTGGCCGGACCGATTAGAGCCTGGGCGGGACAGTGGTTGGCCGCGCTTCAGTACTCTGGGTCGTATGCGAAGGGCACTGGTGTTCGCGGCGTGACTGACGTTGATATCTTCATTTCGCTCAGGTCGGAGACTCCGGGCACTTTGAAGGACCTCTATCAAGGCGTTTTTGACCTTGCTTTGAGGGAAGGCTGGTCACCTCGCAAGCAGAATGTTTCTATCGGGATCACGCAAGAGGGTACGCGGGGGGACCTTGTACCCGGCAGGATTCAGCGGGGCTACCAGAACTACCACAGCCTGTACCGTCACAAAACGGATTCGTGGACACAGACGAACGTGGTTCTGCATACCGACACGGTCAAGGACTCCGGCCGCGCTCGAGAGATTCGGGCCGTTAAGATATGGCGCTTCCTTAGGACGATCGACTTTCCCTCTCTTTACCTGGAACTCTTCGTCATTCGAGCTCTGTCAGGTAGGCGACGCGAAACCTTGGCTGACAACGTGCTCGACGCGCTCGCAACCGTGGGCGACGCTCTTGCATCCACGCGAATCGAAGACCCGGCGAATACGAATAACGTGCTTTCTGACGAACTTTCCGAGAGCGAAAAGCAGAACATTGCGAGGCTTGCGCGCGAGTCCGTCCGGGAAGGGAACTGGGCGAACATTATATGGTGAGGACGAAGCGAGATGGCTAATCGGCTTCGCGACGTATTCATTGGTTTGCAGGCCCGGCTTGAGGGTGAGCTTCGTGGTAACCGCTCTGCGTTAACGCACCCGGGCGCACGCGGAGAAGCATCTGAGGATGATTGGCTTCGCGTGTTGAAGGATCACTTGCCGTACCGCTATCAGGTCGACAAGGCATTCGTCATTGACTCTTTCGGCAACTGCAGCGACCACATCGACGTCGTAGTCTATGACCGTCAGTACTCTCCGTTCCTCTACAACCAAGCGAACGAGCGCTATGTACCAGCGGAAAGTGTCTACGCGGTGTTCGAGGTGAAACAAGATTTGAGTCGCGAGCACGTGCTCTATGCTGGCGATAAGGCCGCTTCGGTCCGGCGCCTGCGGCGGACCTCAGTGGCGATACCGTACGCGGCGGGCCAATACGCGCCGCGCCCGCTTTCGGCAATCGTGGCAGGCATTATGGCGTATCAGAGTTCATGGAGTCCGCCGTTCGGTAAGGCTTTCACGGATGCTCTTGACGAGCTGGGCCCCGAGCAGCAGTTGGACGTGGGATGCGCGCTGCTCCACGGGGTGTTTGAGGCCGCGTATGTCGTCGGGGCGAGGGTACAGGTGACGGCTGTGACGGGCGCTGCATCGCTCGTTGAATTCCTCATGCGGCTGCTTAAACGCCTTCAGTCACTGGGCACAGCGCCGGCGATAGACTATGATGCCTATTTGAGGCGATTTGCGGAGGAAAGCGGCTAGACGTACGGTCAAGCGCCAGACCCATGCGAGTATGTTTGTCGGGGAGGCAGCAGTGCCGGGAGCTCCGGCGGCGCGTATGCCGTAGGTTTGGCGTCTCGGGCATCGCACGGGACCGCGGCGCGAGCGTTTCGCCAACCGCGTCATTCCAGGCAACCGCCTTGCGCGCTCGGGCCTTTGAGTGGACCGAAATCGCGCAAAGAAGAGAGGTGTACTTGTGAGTCAAGACATAGAACGCCGGACGTTTCTGGCCCAATCGGCCGCAGGGGCGGCAGTGCTGATCGGGTCAACTGCTACTGGTGGGAGGACGCAATCCATGGAGAAGGCCCAGAGTGCCGAAGCCCTGCGGGCCAAACTGCTCCAGTGTCTCGGCGGCCCGTGGCCGGAGCCGTGCGATCTGAAGCCGATTGTCCGCGAGAAGGTGCAGAAGGACGGCTATCGGCTCGAATCGGTCACCTATGAGGTCGAGCCCGGCGATCGCGTGCCGGCCTACGTGCTGGTGCCCGATGGGGCGAGTGCGGGTAGTCGCGCGCCGGCCGTGGCCGTGTGGCATCAGCACAATGGGGCGTATCACCTGGGCAAGGTCGAGCCGGCCGGGCTGGCCGGGAGCCCCATGCACCATACCGGCGTGGCCCTGGCCAAGCTGGGCTACGTCGCCATCTGCCCGGACGCCCTCTGCTTCGGCGAGCGTCAGAGCAAGGACCTCAAGAGCGGCAATTTCGAGCGATTCGAGTTCCTCCGCTACGTCGTGGCCGGCAAGTGCATGGCCTGGAAGAATATCCTCGACATGCGCCGGGCCATCGACTACCTTTCGTCTCGGCCCGAAGTGCAGAAGGACCGCATCGGCTGCTACGGCCACTCGATGGGCTCGACGCAC
Organism: uncultured Planctomycetaceae bacterium; assembly: GCA_964354135.1. Classification (GTDB taxonomy): domain Bacteria; phylum Planctomycetota; class Planctomycetia; order Pirellulales; family Thermoguttaceae; genus CAYGZA01. The sequence goes on along the minus strand of CAYGZA010000097.1, from coordinate 2,069 downwards.
ACCTGGCTTGTCGGCCCGTGGGAGCCGCGACTCAAATGCCTTGTGGGCAATTGCTGCCTGCCGACCTACGCGGCGATCCACCGCACGCACATCCTCCACTGTTTCCCGAACTTCATACCGGGCTGGTTTCAATATGGCGACACGCCGGACATTGCCGGCTTGATCGCCCCGCGGGCGTTGCACCTCAACTTCGGCGAGACCGACGATGGCAGCCCGATCCAGGAGGTCCGCCAAGGCATCGAGACCATCGCCCGCGCCTACGCCAAGGCCGGGGCCGCGGACAAGTTCAGCTCATTCATCGAGCCCGGCACGGGCCACGTGCTCTCCGACGAGATGTGGCGGCGGGCCCGGGCGTGGTTTGACAAACACCTCAAGTCGTAGGAACCATTGAAGAGTCTCAACAAGAATGTCAGGGAGCCGAGTATGAAACTCAATCTGCGGGCGCCCTTTGCAGCGGTTTTGTGCGTCGTGGCCGCAGCCAGTCCCAGAGCCTGTGGCGGCGAGGTCGCCGCGCCCTTGCCCAAGGGCGTCAAGGCCGTCTGGGACCTGGGCAAGGCCCACCGCGAGACGACGCCCACCCGCGAGCGGATCTGCATCAACGGGCTGTGGCAATGGCAGCCCGCGGGGAACCCTCACCCTAACCCTCTCCCAAAGGGAGAGGGGACATTCGCCACGGTCCCGACGGGCAACTGGGGCTACTTCAAGGTCCCCGGGTGCTGGCCGGGGATCGGCGACTACATGCAGAAGGACTGCCAGACGCTCTACCAGCATCCGAGCTGGAAGGGCCAAAGGCTGGGCAGCGTCGAGGCGGCCTGGTACCAGCGCGAGATCGCGGTCCCGAGCCAGTGGGCCGGCCGCCGCGTTGCCGTGACAATGGAGTATCTGAACTCCTTTGCCGCCGTGTACGTGGACGGCAAAAAGGCGGGCGAAATCCGCTTTCCCGCCGGCGAGGTGGACCTCACCGCGCTGTGCCCGCCCGGGAGCAAGCACGTCCTCAGCATATTAGCCGTTGCCAAGCCGCTCCAAGAGATCATGCTCATGTTCAACGACACCAACGCCGCCAAGCGGGGGCGGAGCCAGGTGGCGCGGCGGGGCCTGTGCGGCGACGTCTATCTCGTCGGCAGCCCGCGGGGGGCGCGCATCGACGACGTGCAGGTGGACACCTCGGTGCGCAAAGGCGAGATCACGTTGTGTACGGCGCTTGCGGACCTGGCTCCCGATGCCCGGTACACGCTTCGCGCCGTCATCACGGACCACGGACGCGAGGTCAAGCAGTTGACGGGCAAGGCGTTCCAAGCGGGCGACCTCAAGGACGGCCGCGTCGCGGTGACCGAAAAGTGGGAGCCCGAGAAGCTCTGGGACATCCACACGCCGCAAAACACGTACGAAGTGGCCGTCTCGCTGTTGGAGGGCGGCGGCAAGGTCCTCGACGCCGCCCTGCCGGTGCGTTTCGGCTTCCGCGAGTTCTGGATCGACGGGCGCGACTTCTACCTCAACGGCACCCGAATCTACCTGTCCGCCCTGCCGCTGGACAACGCCCAGACAAACGCCGCAGCGGCCGGCTACGAGGGGGCGAAGGAGACCCTGCTGCGCCTGAAGCAGATCGGCATCAACTTCGTCTACACCCACAACTACGGCTGCGAGCCCGGCACGCACCTCAGCTTCGAAGAGATCCTCAAGGCCGCCGACGACGTGGGCATGTTGGTCTCCCTCTCCCAGCCGCACTTCGCCCAGTACGACTGGCAGATGCCCGGCGCCCTGGAGAAGAACGGCTACGCGCACCATGCGAAGTTCTACGTGCGCGTGGCCGGGAGCCATCCCTCGGTCGTCTTCTACTCCATGAGCCACAACGCGACCGGATACGCCGACGACATGAACCCGGACATGATCGACGGCATCCATAATCCCCGCGACAATTGGGCCACCAACAACGTCAAGCGGGCCCTGATGGCCGAGGCGATCGTCGCCCGGCTCGACCCGGGCCGGATCGTCTACCACCATTCCTCGGGCAACCTGAGCTCGATGCACACGAGCAACTTCTACACCAACATGGCCCCGGCCCAGGAGCT
>CAYGZA010000096.1:0-18827 GCA_964354135.1 uncultured Planctomycetaceae bacterium | reverse complement strand
CCGCTCGCCCAGCCCGTTGATCGTACACTCGACCTGGCCCGCACCCGCCTCGACGGCCGCCAGGCTGTTGGCCACGGCCAGTCCGAGGTCGTTGTGGCAGTGGATGCTGATGACGGCCTTGTCCATGTTGGGGACTCGCTCCCGCAGGGTGCGGATGACGTGGCCCATGTGGGCCGGCGTGGCGTAGCCGACGGTGTCGGGGATGTTCACGGTCGTGGCCCCGGCGTCGATCGCCTTCTCGACGACCTGGCAAAGGAAGTCCATCTCGGTGCGAACGGCGTCCTCGGGCGAAAACTCCACGTCGGAGCAATAGCCGACCGCGCGCTCGACGCCCGCCACCGCGTGCCGGATGATGTCCTCCTTGGTCATGCGGAGCTTGAACTCGCGGTGGATCGCGCTGGTTGCCAGGAAGACGTGGATCCGCGGGGTCTCGGCGCCCTTGATCGCCTCCCAGGCCCGGTCGATGTCCTTGTCCAGGCACCGAGCCAGCCCGCAGATGACCGACCCGCGGACGGTCTGGGCAATCTGGCGTACGGCCTCGAAATCGCCGGGTGAGGCGATCGGAAAGCCGGCCTCGATCACGTCGACCCCCAGCTCCACGAGGGCTTGAGCGACCTCCGTTTTCTCTTGCAGGTTCATGCTCGCCCCGGGCGACTGTTCGCCGTCGCGGAGCGTGGTATCGAAAATCACGATGGGCCGTGAAGAAGACGATTGGGTTGTCATGGGTGTTTCCTACCTCGGTTTGTGAAAAGCGCGTGGGCGAAACGACGTTGCGTGATCGAAAAGCCCCGCTTAGATCGAGCAGTCGAGCCAAACGTACGCGAGCCGACCCCTGGTCGGCCAGGGCAACACCAACCATGCCCTCGTCGGCCCAATCCGCCGCCAGCAGCTTCTCACACCGTCAGACATCGTCATCAGCTTGTGGACAGCCCCTCAAGCCACAAAAAAACCCCACGGCCGGTTTGGCCTTGGGGTTCGGTTTGGCAATCGTTATTCTACTTCCGGCGTCCGCGCAAACCCTAAGGCACCCTTCTAAGGAGGGGCAAAAGCAACAGCCCTAACCAGTGCGCGGCCGCCACGAGGAGTTCCTCCCGTATCCGTCATCGACACTGGAGGAAGTTTACTGAAGCGGCTTGGCTCGGTCAAGCGAGGAGGTATGTTGGGCAAGTCCTTCGACGGTCGGGCCCACGGCCGAAACTTGTCCAAGCCAAGAGAGGGGGTACGTCTCGTGCCGGGTGAGATTCTTGACTTCTCCAGCGAGCCGAATCCTTCCCCGCCCCAGTCCCGGCCCGACCCCGGGCGACGGTTTGTGGGCATTCGTTTCGCCTGTTGTGGCGTCTACACAAGGGTTTACGTCAACCAGGCGGAGACCGCCTACGAAGGGCGTTGCCCGAGGTGCTCGCGGCCCGTGCGGCTGCGGATCGGTCCCGGGGGCACCGATAGCCGTTTCTTTACTGCGTATTGAGTGAAAACGCCGTTTCGGGTAATCTCTCGCGGCCCGATGGGCGTGCTCCTGTCCATCGAGCAGGCTGATGCCCCCTCGATAGTGTTATCTGATTCCCGGCGGTCCTCCCATGGACTTCGAGGCCCCGCGCTTCACCCGGCACTGTGCAGTCACCGGCAAGGAATTGGCGGCCGGCGAGGAGTTCTACTCCGTGCTGATCGCCGAGGGTGCGGAGTTGGTCCGCCGAGATTACTCGGCCCAGGCCTGGCAGGGCCCGCCGGAAGGGGCCATCGGCTCGTGGAAATCCAAGGTCCCGGGCCCCAACACCAGACGCATGCACTGGGCGCCGAACGACGTGATGCTCCATTTGTTCGACGAGCTGGAGCTCCAGCCGGAGCGTCAAGACATGCGCTACGTGTTGGCGCTTCTGCTCTTGCGTCGCCGGGTGTTCCGCATGGAGGGCGAAGAGCAGGACGCCCAGGGCCGCGGGCTCCTCGTCCTGTACTGCCCTCGCCGCGAGGCCACCTACAAGGTCCCCGTGGTGGTTCCCGAAGACCCGCGGATTCAAGAGATCCAGGGAGAATTGGCCCGACTCCTCTTTGCCCACGCAGCCTAAACGCGGCAGGAAGCCCGAACGATGGCAGGAAGCCCCCAACGACGGTATCGAGCGGCCGTGCTGCTGGCGGTGGTGGCCGGGCTTTTCGGGCTCAGCGGGGCCAACTGCAACTTCCTCTGGCCCCGGCAGGACGAATTCGCCAGTCTGCCCGCGGCGATCCCCCCGTCGCCCACGCTGGAGCAAGTGATCCAGGCGGTCAACGCCAACAACGGGCGGATCCAGTCGTTTTCCGCCCGGCACGCCACGCTCAGCGGCACGGGCTTTCCCACGCTGCAGGCCGCCGTCGAATTCCAGCGGCCGATGCGATTCCGGCTCCGCGGGCAAACGCGGCTCACGGGCCCGGAGATCGACCTGGGCAGCAACGACGAGTTGTTCTGGTTTTGGGTCCGGTTGAACCAGCCGCCGGCGATCTACTACTGCCGGCACGACCAATTCGCCGCAAGCCCCGTCCGGCGGAGCGTTCCCGTCGATCCCTATTGGCTGGTCGAGGCCTTGGGGATTGCGGAGCTGGACCCGGCCCTGCCACACCAGGGGCCGTTCCCCTTGCGGGACGGCCGGCTGGAGATCCGCACGATCCGCGAGACGCCCGACGGGATCGCCACGAAGATCACCGTCGTCGACGCCCGACACGCCCTCATCCTGGAGCAGCGTCTCTACGACAGCCGGAACCAACTGCTGGCCGGCGCCAGCGCGGGGCGCTACCGCCGGGATCCGTGGACCGGGCTGTTCATGCCGACGGTTGTGGAGGTCCGCACCCCCGCGACGCAGAATTCCCCGGCCCTGGTCTTGCAGGTCCACCTGGGCAGCGTGGAAATCAACCGGCCCGTCCCGGCCGCGGATCAGCTCTGGGCGATGCCGGTATACGAGAACGCGCCGCCGGTTGATCTGTGCAACCCCAGCCCGCCGCCGGGCTCTGCCCCGCCGCCCGTCTCTCGGCGGCAACAGCCGGCTCACGCTCAGGCCGATCGCCCGCGGTACTGATGCCGTAAGGCGGGCACCGTCGCCTGCCCTGAGCGACGTTGCACGACTTCGGGAGGGCGAGGCTCCTGCCGAGCCGCACTTCTGGTCGCAAGGAGACTTCCGAAGTCTCCGAGACTTCGGAAGTCTGCGCCGCAAATGGACCGGCAAGAAAAAAGGCCGGCCGGGACTGCGTTGGGCGGCAGCACCAGCCGGCGATGCACAGGAAGTGAAGTGGTGATTCGTCTTGGGCTCAGGGCCCGATGGGCTGGGGGTTTCGCTGGAGGAAATCCCGCGGGCCGCGAAGCGTGTAGTAGGGATACGTGACGACGCCGGTCAGGCCGGTGTTGGGGTCGTGGGCGAAGTGGCCGCCGCAGCGCGGGCAGTCGGGGCGGCCGCAGGGCGGTTTCCCGCACCGCGGGCATGCGTCGGACCGCGGGCACGACTCGCCCGATGCCGCGCCGTGACCCTGGGAATTACAGGTCGCCGCCTCATGGTGCAGACAACCGCCGAGCACGGTCAGGACGCCCGCCGCAAGTAAGATCAAGATCGCGCGTTTCATGTCCCCCGATTCCTTATTCTGAGTTGGGTCTGTCGCCGCGTCCCGGACGCCGATCACACGGGGTTCCAGCTCCGGCCCGGGCTGCGGTGTCCCGTCGCCACACACCTCGCCGGAAGTGTCTCGCACTTCGTGACGGCGCTGCGGGTCGGGCGTGCGGCGGGAAGCTCCTACCAGTGTGATCGGCCCGACAATTGGCAGAGTCCAGAAAATCGGTAGAACTGTTGTTCCCCATACGACTCGCACGAATCGAACGGGGCCGTTGGAGGGAGCGGACGGGTCGGTCGCCCTCTTCCAAGAGGGCCGAAGCGTCCGTAGGACGGGTTTGTAACCCGTCCTGCACAAGGGCCGCTTCCAGCCCGCCTTAGCGTGGCGAGAAACCCAGGCTAGCGGCGCCGTAGCAGCCTCTTTCTGACCGTCAAACTCAACGTATATCGCCGGTCCTGCCACCCCTCTGCCGGTGGTCTTGCGCGCTGGACGAATGGCCTGCCAACTGGTAGCCTGGATACGAATCGCTATGGTGGCATCCCCCGACTACATCGAGAAGGTCATCGCCGCTTACGGCGACGCGACCGAGGCCAACTGGCGGACCCCGGGACGTGAGGGGAACGTCCTCTTTCTCGACCCGGAGAGGGCCGCGGAGGTCATGATCACCGGCGATCTCCACGGCCACCGGCGGAACTTCAACCGCCTCCGCAAATGTGCGGAATTGGAGGCCCATCCCGGGCGGCACTTGATCCTCCAGGAGGTCTGCCACGGCGGACCCACGTACCCGGCCAACGGCGGCTGCATGTCGCACACGATGCTGGAGGACGTGGCCAGGCTCAAGGTCCAGTATTCCGATCGGGTCCACTTCCTCTTGGGAAATCACGAGCTGGCCGAGATGACCGACTACCCCATCCAGAAGAACAAGCAGATGCTCAATATGCTGTTCCGCCTGGGCCTCCAGCAGATGTACGGGGCGGCGACCGAGAAGGTCCGCGAGGCATTCGTCCCGTTCATCCAGAGCTGCCCCTTGGGCGCGTGGCTTCCCGGCGGGGTGTTCGTCACGCACAGCATCCCGGAGAAGGTCGACGTCCACGGCTTCGACAGAACGATCTTCAGCCGGCGGCTCGACACGGTGGAGTACTACGAGCGGACCGCCGTATTCGATCTCGTGTGGGGCCGCGATTACCGCCAGGAAAACGCCGACGCCTTCGCCCGGCTCGTGGAGGCCAACGTGCTCATCAACGGCCACGAGCCTTGCGCGGAGGGGTTTTTCGCGCCCAACCAGAGACAGATCCTCCTCGATTGCTGCGGCGATCGGGCCTGCTACGTGATCCTCTCCACCGACCGGGAGTGGACCCACGCGGAGATTCTCGGCCAGATCCGGACCTTGGGACAGGCGTAGGGATTACCAGCGGCCTCGCCGGGCCCGACCCGGCCTACGGCTGTAAGCCGATAGCCGATAGCTGAAAGCCGATAGCTGAAAGCTGATAGCTGATAGCTGATAGCTGATAGCTGATAGCTGAAAGCTGATAGCTGATAGCTGATAGCTCCTACCGATACCACTCCCGGAGCCGGACTTCTACGCCGCTCTCGGTGCCGACCAGCGTCTCGAACTGCTTGAGGTCGGTCTTGGTTGCCCCGCCGCTGCGGTAGTGATAGGGGTAAACGATCTTCGGCTTGAACTGGCGCACGGCGTCGGCGGCCTGCTTAACGTCCATCGTGTAAGGCAGGTTCATCGGCAGGAAGGCGACGTCGATCTCCTTGAGCTTCCGCGTTTCGGGGATGTCTTCCGTGTCGCCCGCGATGTAGACGCGTTTGCCGCCAAGTTGCAGCAGGTATCCGTTGCCGCGCCCCTTGGGATGGAACTTCTGCCGCGCGGGAGTGGTGTTGTACGCCGGAACGGCTTCCACGGAAGCCCCGTCGAGCTTGGTCTGCTGGCCGTGCCCCAGCACGGTCGTCTTCTCCGTCAGCGGTCCCGGGGGGAGCTTTGCCGCGACCGCCTTGGGGGCCACGATCCGGACCCGGCTCTCGGGCAACACGAGTGCCTCGAGCGTCGGCACGTCCAGGTGATCGAAGTGGATGTCGGTCACCAGCACGATGTCCGGCTTGGGCAGGCCCTCGAACGGTTTGGCCCCGCCGACCGGGTCGACGTAGATCGCCTTGCCGTTCCAGGTGAGAACGAGGGTGGCGTGCTCGATCGGATAGACGATCAGGTCCCCGCGATCGGTCGGGATGCGATCCCCGGCTCGGTCCGCGCCGGCCGCCGCCAGCCATCCTCCGGCCGCAAGAAAGCACAACAGCCCCAAGCCCAGGGTCCGCAAGCAAGCGTGCATGGCTCTTCTCCTACTGCCAAGGACTTCGTGCCCGGGATGCTCGTACGCACTTCGCGTCTTTGTGTCTTCGTGGTGAGAAGCCCAGACTAGCGACCGCGTCGCATGCGGTTATGCCGGTCGACCTTGACCACCTTGGGCCGGAACGACCGGGCCTCTTCTTCCGGGAGGGCGCAGTAGGCGAGGATGGTCACGTGGTCGCCGACCATGCCCGACCGTGCCGCCGGCCCATTCAGAACGACCGTGCCCGAACCCGCCTCCCCCTCAATGATGTACGTGACGATCCGCGAGCCGTTGTTCACGTTGAGCACGTGGACCTGTTCGCCGGGGAGGATGTCGGCCGCCTCCAAGAGCGTCCGGTCGATGGTGATGCTTCCCTCGTAATCCAAGTCGGCGCCGGTCAACGTGGCCCGATGGATTTTGGACTTGAGCAGGAACCGTTGCACCTCGATCCTCCCTCGCCGATGGGATGGCTTTCTCCCCAAGGGCCCGTCAAACGCCGCGAATCGTCAAGACCCCACTATGACTCCCCCAGGCCGACTTTTCAACCGCCGTCTCGGCCGCGAGCCGGGGAACCGCGGGCCGAAGGTGGCCGTCTTCCTGACCCGCATTACTCGAAGACCAGCGTGCCGAACTTGCGGAACTCGTGGAAGCTGGGTCCCACCCGCGCCCAGTCCCAGCTCGTGGTACGGCCGCCGTCATAATCGACGCGATAGAAGTTGGCCCGCCATCGGCTTCCGGGCTTTGGGGGAACGTTCCCCAACGGCTTGAGCAGGTCGTAAGGGACGAAGACCTCGGCCTTCCAGCCGGTCACTTTGGCCCCCGACTTCTTCGGCCCGCCGGCGGCCGTCGTCGCCTTGCGGGTCTTTCGAGGCCCTTCGTAATGCCAGGGCCGCCAGCCGAGGAACTTCTCGTCGAGATTGGGGATCAGGATCGGCAGCTCGAACCCCAGCGGCGAAATCTCGTACTCGAAGTAAATGGGATGCCGCTCGTCCGGCCAGAGGAAGAACTCGAAGACGTCTTCGATCCACAAGTCGAGGAAATCCTGCTTCATCGCCGCAGTGATCGTGTTATCGGCGGCATCCGCCAGCACGTACAGGCCGGTCGCCGAATAGAGCATCTTCACGCGCGTCTGGTACGGATGGCCCTCGGCGACGCGGCGATGGAGCGGCTCCCAGCGGGCCTTCTCCCAGGCGGGCGAATCGCCCCGGCCGTTTACGTCGAAGTCGTCGGTCCTGGGGACCCGCAGCACCTTGCCGGGCGGCTTCGGATCGCGGGCTTCGGCCGGGGGCTGGGCCGGCAGGGACAGGACCAGTCCGACGAGAATGATCGTTATCGACCCCAGCAGTGTGCGGCTCTTCACGGCGGCAGCTCCTCTAGCGACTGGTGGAAACGACCGGTGCCGAAACCCCCGGGGACGCTTCAGGTTGCACGAGTCCCCCAAGATACGCTTCGACGCTTGCAGTGTATCCAGCGGCGCCCGGCAGTCAAGCCGTCGAGCCCGCCCGGAGATTCCCGGGCCCGACCCCCTCAGGGGCACAAGAGGGGGCAGCTCACGGTGCGGGCCGTGGAGGGGCCTGCGCTGCACCGGGCGTGCTGCGGCCGTCGCGTTTGTATTTCTCGAGGAGGTCCTTCAACGCGCGCACGACCTCGGGGTGCTCGCCATCGAGGTTTCGCCGCTCGGACAAGTCCTGACGCAGGTCGAATAGCTCGCCCGGCCGGTCGTGCGGGCTGTAGCCGCGCTCGCGCTTGAACCACGGCGGCTCGCGGTTGTCGTCGCCGGTCAGGTTGTCGATGAAGGCCCAGTTACCCTTGCGGATTGCGAAGCGGCCGCTGCCGCCGTGGTGTACGGTCGCTTCGCGGATCGGCTTGGCGCGCGGCTCGCCCAAGAGCGCGGGCAGAATGTTGTAGCTGTCTTCGCCGGCGTTCTCGGGGAGCTTCACGCCGAGAATTGTCGCGAGCGTGGCCATGAGATCCACGTGCGCGATCGTCTCGTCGCTGGCGGAGCCGGGTCGGATTTTGCCGGGCCAGCGTGCCAGGAACGGGACTCGGTGGCCCCCTTCCCACGTGTCGCGCTTGGCGCCGCGCAGGTCGCCCATGCTGTAGTGCCCGTATCGCCGAATGCGATCGTAGGCCCCGGGGTTGACTTCCCCGGTGATCTCGGGCCCGTTGTCGCTCGTGAAGATCACGAGCGTGTTGTCCGCGATCCCCGCGCGCCGGATCGCGTCCAGCACCTGGCCGACCGTCCAATCGACCTGAACGACGAAGTCGCCGAAATCGCCCGCGCGGCTCTTGCCCTTGAACTCCGGCGCGGGCACGACCGGGTAGTGCGGGGCGGTGAGGGGGAAGTACAGAAAGAACGGCTTGCGCGGCGACGCCTTCGCCGACTCCTCAATGAACTTCACGGCACGCCGCGTCAGCTCCGGCATGATCTCCACCCACTGCCACCCGGGCAGCATCGGGCCGGGGCGATTGAACTCGGGCCGGTTGGGCACGCTGGGGATGCCCACGGTGCGGTCGTTCTCGATGAAGCAATACGGCGGATAGTTCGGCACGTCGGTGCCGAAGTAGTAGTCGAAGCCCCGCGTCGTCGGGCCTTGGGCGATGGGTTGCGCGAAGTCGACGTTGCTGAGGCGGTCCGGGCCGCTCCGCGGCGGCCGGCCGTCTTTGGTCGGCCATTTCCAGCCGAGGTGCCACTTGCCGATGCACGCCGTGGCGTAGCCGCGCTCGTGCAAGAGCGAGGGGACCGTGAGCCGGCCGGGCTCGATGAGCGTCTCGCCCCACGGGGCGAGCACCCCGCGGTTGAGCCGCGATCGCCAGCAGTAACGCCCGGTGAGGATCGCGTAGCGCGTCGGCGTGCAGACGGAAGCCGGCGCGTGCGCGTCGGTGAAGCGAATTCCCTCGCCCGCGAGCCGGTCGAGGCTCGGCGTCGGAATCTTCGAGGCCGCGTTGTAGCAGCCGACGTCGCCGTAGCCGAGATCGTCCGCGAGAATGAAGACGATGTTCGGATGCCGGAGGGGCCGCTCTTCGGCGGCGGCGCGAATGCTCGGGAAGGCAACCAGCGGCAGGACAACCCAGACTGCGCCAACAGGCAGAAGCGATCTCATCGCGGAATCCCTCGCGCATTCGGAATGGGGCGGATACGACCGTTGGAGTGTAGGGGATGGCCGCGCGAATGTCCATCGGTCCGAGCGGCCGGCCGCCTACTTGCCCTTCCCCGGAAACCGGTGCTCTTCGGAGAAGTTGAGGCCCCCGGCGAGAGTGACCTCGAATTACTGACACCTGGCCCATCAGCGTTCAGTTGCCGGCATTCAGCTATCGGCCTCCTCATCGCCCACTCCAAGCGGCGGAGTCCGAAGGTACTCGGTCGTCTGCGTCTTGCTGGAGAAATCTCGATAGACCCGTTGGACCTGGTCCTCGGTCAGGCCCATTTCCCCCGCGACTTCGGAGGCCGCCACGCCGTGCTTCCAGCCGAACCAGAGCAGGTCCAGCGTCTCGAACGGGAGCCGGAAGAAGAACTCCTCCTGCGTGCTGCCCGCGCTGTAGGTATCGGAAGTCGGCGGGCGAGTGCGGATCGCCTCGGGGATGCCCAGGTGCTCGGCCAATTGATAGACCTGGCTCTTGTAGAGGTGCGCGATCGGCTTCACGTCCATGGCGCTGTCGCCGAACTTGACGAAGAAGCCGAGGTCCTGCTCGTTCTTCGGCGGCGTGCCGATCACGGCGTAGTTGTGCAGCTCGGCGTGGTAATACACCAGGGCCGCACGGCTCCGCTGCTTGAAGTTCGACGCCGCGACGATCTGGCGGAACTCGGCCGGCCGCAGCCGCTTCTTCTGGGTCTCTCCCTCCGGGCTCACGACCGTCGCGCTGAACACGTTCAGCGTGCCGCCCTGCAAGAGGTCCGTCGGGAGCGTGATCTTGAGCTTGTACGTGCCGTCGTACTCCGGAAACACGGATCGCACCGCCTCGTCGCGCCGCCGGTAGCAGCCGAATCCGATGAGCGGCGCGGTGACGTCCTCCACGATCGGCGTTACGCCGAACTGCCGGCAGACCTGCCGGCCCAACCGGGCGCTCTCGGGGCTCGACTCCATCTCCGGCAGCAGCAAGGCGACAACGCGCTCCGGCCCCAGGGCCCGGACCGCCAGCGCGAGGCAGACCGCCGAGTCGACCCCGCCGCTCACGCCGAGCACGCCGCCGTCGCGCTTCAGCACCTCCAGCACGGCACGTCGCAGGTGTTCCACGATGCGGTCCGTCTCGCGCGTCGGATCCAGTTTCAAGATATCGCGATGGAATGGGGGCATGAACCGGTCTCCATGGCTCCAAAGGGAATGGCGCGATTCGGTTACCTCCCAGTTTACACGGTCGAGGATGGGCGATCAACCGGCGCGATTCCGCTGCGGCTGATTTCGAAGACTTCCGAAGTCTCAAAGACTTCGGAAGTCCGTTTGGCCGCGGTTCTGCCACGCTCGGCGGGCTTGCTAAATCAGCACTCGGCTCAAGAACCGCTGCGTGCGGGGCATTTGCGGGTGGTCGAGCATCTGGCCGGGCGGGCCTTCTTCGATGACCTTCCCTTCGTCGAGCACGAAGACCCGATCGGCAGTCCGCCGGGCGAAGCCCATCTCGTGCGTCACCACGATCAGCGTCAGCCCGTCGCGCTTCAGGTCCTCCAGCACCGCGAGCACCTCGCCTTTGAGCTCCGGGTCCAAGGCGCTAGTGATTTCGTCGCATAGCAGCCCGCGGGGCTCCATGGCCAGGGCCCTGGCGATGGCCACGCGCTGTTTCTGCCCGCCGGAGAGCTCGCGGGGATAGGCCTCGGCCCGGTCGCCGAGCCCAACACGGTGGAGGAGTTCCAGGCCGCGGCGGCGGGCCTCGGCCCTGGGCAGCCCCAGCACCTGGACCGGGGCTTCGATGACGTTGCCCAGCGCGGTCAGGTGCCCAAAGAGCTGGAAATCCTGGAAGATCATGCCGAAAAGCCGCCGCACCTGGCGGGCCGCCTCGCCGTTTCCGCGGTGGCCGCCGGGCCGGAGCACGTGCGGGCCGACGCGGATCTCGCCCGCGTCGAAGTCGGTCAGTCCATTGATGCACCGGAGGAGCGTGGACTTGCCGCCGCCGCTGGGGCCGATCAGGGCGACGGTCTCGCGCGCGCCGACGCGGAGGCTCGCGCCATCGAGCACCGTGCGGCGGCCGAACCGCTTCGTCACGCTGCGGATCACCACGTCGAGCGGCCCGCCCGGCTCGGTCATTGTCCTTTCCCCCAGCGGCGTTCCAGGTAGCGGGACAGATACCCCAGCGGCACCGACATCATCAGGTAGAGCAATGCCGTCGCCAGGCCGATCTCCGCGTACTGAAGGCTCGACTTGGCGAGGATCTGGTACTGCTTGGTCAGCTCCACCACGGCGATCACGCTCACCAGGCTGGTGTCTTTGAACAGGGCGATGAAGTCGTTGGTCATCGGCGGCAGGATCACGCGGATGGCCTGCGGGAGGATGATGCGGCGGAGCCGGCCGCTTTCGGCCAGGCTCTTAGGGCGGCATCGACCCGGCGGGCCGGCTCCTCGTCATCCTTGCGAAACGCGATGGCATAGTGGCCCTCCCCCATCGGCTCGCCGACGAACTTCAATCTCGGATTCGGCCGGGCATAGTAGATGGCGATCGGGAGGTCCATCAGCACCGCGTCCGTTCGCTCGAGCACGAGGTCGCGATACGGCTCCACCTGGCCGTCGTACACGCGCTTCTCGACGCGCAGCTCATCCAGGAGCCGCTCGGCCGCCGTGTCGCCCAGCGTGCCCACCACCCCGCCGAGCGCCCGGCACCCGTCGAGCGAATCGAACCGGGTCTCCTCGGCCCGGGCGACCAGTTGCAGCTTGTAGACGTAGTACGGCCGGCTGAAGCGGACCGCCGCGGCCCGATCGGGGGTGACCTCGATGCCGTTCATGGCGAAATCGAAGTCGCGCCGCTGGAGACCGGGGATGAGGTCCTCGAACCGGTACTGCACGAACTCGATCTGCCGCCCGAGCTCGCTTTCCAGTGCGGCGGCCAGCTCGACCTCGAAGCCGACGTTTTGCCTCGGGCCCCGGAAATCCTTGAAGATGTACGGGGCGCCGCCTTCGGCGTCGGCGGCCCAACGCAGCGGCGGCAGACCGGCCGACTCATCTTGCGGCGGAGTGCCCCGCCCACATCCGAGGAGCGACCCCAGCCACGCCAGGCAGCAAAGCCAGACCGCTCGACGGATACTCCGGTTCAATGCCGCAGACCTCCCAACCACTTTATACCCGGACGCGGGCCAGCCGTCAGCAAGCGGCAATCAGAAAGCGGTTTCCGGCGAGGCGATGACGGCCGCAGCGTTGAGCGTCGCGCTTAAGGGTGGTCTGTTGAGACCGCGGAGAGACGATTGAATTGATAGAACGGCGGCACGGCCATCGGGCTGTGTTGGCGTTTCGGATAACCCGCCGGCGGGGGATCGTCGCAAAGCCGGCGGATTCGAGCGCCGAACTTAACCAGGTCTTCTAACCCTAGATTCAGACGGACACACAGGCTGGCAGAACTCGCATCCCCTCAATGGATGGGGCGCGGTAATGCATCGCTGTATTCGCGCGGTTGACCATTCCGCCCGGCCAATAGCCGTGACCGCGAATCGATGCCCGGTTCCGCGTTGACGTAGCTAGCAGGCTTGTAGCCGCTACGAAGTCGGTTAAGCTAAGAGAACTAGAATGCCGAGTCTTCCACCCGAACAGTGGCACTAAACGGACCATGCTTCGTGCAACACGCAAGAACTTCGAGGAAGCCTATCGGTGGCACGTGGCGGCTTCTGCTGTAGCCGCCGAGAGACGTACTGTCTCGCACGTGCTCTTGCTGATTTACGCGCTCGAATCCGGAATCAAAGCGCTGCTGATGAGGAAACTCAAGGCCAGATCCTGGGACGAACTTCACCCGGCCCGAGGTTGCGGCGCCAACGGCCATGATCTCGCAGAAGGGCTTAAGAACTTGGGAGTCTCTGCACGCTTGACCATCTCACGACGACGAACCGCCCCAGACCGAGATGGGCGACAGGAGGATGTGACCGCGGCACAATTGCACGAGGCCTGTCGGTACGCAATTCCGCTTGAGGACTCGGACTACCCTCAGATGCGGAACCAGTTGGACGCGATCCTTGCGTGGCTGAGGACACAGTTGGGAGGATAACCTTTGACTACGTCGAGAACATTTTTCACGTGGATAGACGTTGAGACTGCACTACTTGAGCAACAAGCTGCCGGCACCTGGCCGCCAGGTATGACAGGAATCTCGGCATTGTACGATGGTCTGGATGTCCGAGTCCGAGACAAGCAGGCTGCGAAAACCACGCGGGCTGCCCTGCGCGAATGGTTCGGTGACAGGTTCGACGGCCAGCGGAGCATCATCTACCTTACGGCCGTCGCAGGAAGCGAACGCCACTACGCTGTGCATATTGTGGTCACGGGCGAGACGGAGGTAGTTCGTCCGCGGTTCCGCCCGACTTTTTCGCAGGTCGCACTGATGCCGGAACGCCTAGGGGCGGAATGGAGTTGGCCCGAACCGTTCCCTTTCGGAACCCCACCAATCATCGCCTTCCAGTCGTTCAAGGGCGGTGTAGGCAGAACGGTCCATCTGTTGGGGCTCGGGGCGGCCCTGTCGCGTCGGGGTCAGCGTGTCCTTCTTGTGGACGCTGATCTCGAGGCCCCCGGGATAACTTGGCTTGCCCGCAATGACGAACTCGGAGAACCGGCGATATCGTTTGTGGACTTCTTGGCGTTGGTGCATGCAGACGCTTCGCCTAACTGGTCCGATTCGGTTGCGTTAGTGGCCGAACGACTGAGCACGCAGACTTTTCGCATCCCCGGTAGCCAGACCCAGCATCTCTTGCTTCCCGCATTTCGCGACAACCAACAGATGTTGCGGCTGGAAGTCCGCCCCGAGAACCTGAGTCTCGGTCCCGACGCGGTTTGGCATATGACCGAAGCAATTGCAGCGCTGGGCCGAGCCGCCCCCGTGGATGCCGTTTTGGTCGATCTGCGCGCCGGTCTAAGCGAACTGGCTAGCCCGTTTCTCTTCGACCCTCGTGTTCGAAGAGTTCTGGTTTCCTCTCTCTCGCAACAGTCGCTTGGCGGGACATACCTTGTCCTGGAACAACTCGCAAAGCTCGCTCCTCCGCTCGAACAAGAACACCTGAGCGACCCGGCAGTCATTCTCACTTTCGTTACTCCTGAAGCCGAGGAATCGAAGCTCCCTGGCGTCCAGGAGCAGCTCTACGACAGCTACCCGAGTAGTACGGACGAGCAGGGTGCAGCGCTCCCGCGACTGCAGATCATCGACACGCAGTTCGCCCAGGAGTTGCTCGTCGTGACCAGCTTGAGCGACGTCTTTCGACGTGTGGACGGGAAGGACATCGTCCGGAAGTTGGCTGCAGGGGCAGCAGAATGGGTCCCAGAGCAAGCAGGGGAGTTGAAACCGGAATCAGTCGCGTCGGGCGACAACGTCGGCCGTCTGCGCACGGAACTCAAGGACTACACAAAGGCGCTTGAGTTTGCCGAGTCCGGGAAGGGGAAGGACTTCCTCGTGACTCCACAGCTCCTGAACTTGGCCGAGAAGTTCAAGCACGAGTCGCCGATCGCCGTGATCATCGGCCCCAAGGGAGCCGGCAAGACATACACATACCTGCAACTAGCTCGAGCGAAGACTTGGCCAGACTTCGCGAAGCGGGTCTCCGTGGACGTGCGTCGCGAGAACTCGGGGCTCATTTGGCCGCTTCTGCATTCGAAAAACCTGCATGACGAGGCCCAGGCAATAATCAAGGAATGCAGCAACGCGACCTGTGGACGCCTTGGCCAGGATCTAGCGAACTTGCCGTCTTCCACGAAGCGCATAGATTTCGTCCGCGACGCGATTGCCGCCAAGAGAATGAACGAAACAGGCTGGCGAGAGCATTGGTTCCGACTCATTGCGAACTCGCTCGGCGTTAAGGGCGGCGACGACGCCGCTTCAGGTATTGTTGCGAGACTGCGTGAAAGACACGAACGTTTGGTAGTCATCATCGACGGATTGGAGGAGATATTCACGGAAGCCGTCGATGACAAGCAGCGCGTGGCATTGCGGGCGTTGTTGCAGGACGTCCCAAATCGATTGAAGGAGATCCCCGACTCCCCCTTGGGCTTGCTCGTGTTCATCCGTCGCGACCTCGTGCAAGCCGCGATCATACAGAACCTCGGGCAGTTTGAAAAACTCTACGAGCCGTACAAGTTCAAGTGGGACGTCGAACGTGCCGTTCAGCTCGTAGTGTGGATTTGTGAGCAGGCAAAACTGCCAGTCCCCTATCCAGCCGGTAAGTCAGCACAGACAGTTACTATACGCGAGGCGGTTGATCTCCTGGTTCCTCTTTGGGGACGCAAGCTCGGTAGCGACAAGAGTCGCGAGGCGCGAACCGCAGTCTATGTCATGTCGGCACTTGCCGACTTCAACGATGAAATCCAAGCGCGAGACTTGGTGCGACTGCTGCGGTGGGCTGCTGAGAAGAGCGAAGGACAGGCGGGCCCGTACGCCGATCGCATCTTGACACCAACTGCGGTTCGGTCCGCCGTGGCCCCTTGCGGACAGCAGAAGATTCAAGAGGTTCAGCAGGAGAATCAAGCCCTGAAGAAGCCTTTCGAGAAGCTGGGAGCACTTCCAGAGCCCAAGAGGCGGCTGCCGTTCTCGGCGGAGAGTGTTGACCTCTCCCCTGCGGAAATCACACTGCTTGCGGCGAACGGTGTCATTGCCGAATACAAGACCGGGTACGCGCTGGCAGAGAACTACCGGCTCGGACTCGGTTTCAAATACGAAGGACGAGGGCGGAGCCCATCGTATGTCCGAATTCCGCAGGTTTTCATGGAGGATGGGTGAAGAAACGGCTCTCCTTTGCGTGTGGCGGATGCTGCGGGGAACAATGGCCTTTTCCAATTGAGGCCGGTGTCACCAGGATTCCTGCGTGCTGGTCCACTCTATCGGATTCAGTCCAGTGGGTCAGGCTCTGCCTGAGACAAACAAGAGAGCAACCGCGCTGTGCGATTGTGCTCGTGTCAGGCAAAGCCTGACCTACCTGGCTGGTTGCGCCGCTCGCCGATGTGATAAAGGAGGCGCGGGACGACCAGGGGCGCAATTCCAGGCATCAGCGAGTCTCCGGTTGAAAGCCGATGCGCCGCTTGGGCGGTTGTGGGGGCGGCTGCAAGAGCGGCTGCAGCTTTTCCCAGATGCTCCGCAGGCCCTGGTCGTGTTCGAGCAGTGTCTTGTCGATCTCGGCCAGCCGCCTAAGGATGGCCGTGTTGGCGACGAGGTGACCACGGCGACGCCCCGTGAAACCCTGGCGATCGTCGGACGACTGCTGAACTGGGCGCGGGAGACTATCCCGGAGGCGGGGGGACGCTGACCGTGACCGAAGCGGCCAAACTCCTCCGGGTGAAGCGTGACAAGGTGTTGGGGTGGATCAACTCCGGCCGGCTGCCAGCGGTGAACATTGCAGCGAAACAGGGTGGCCGACCGTGCTACCGATGCTCTATCCCTTGAGCTACGGGCGCAAACTATTCATGGAAAAGCGTTTACACCAGCGCTCCCACAGCGGCATGACCTACCCTGGAGACACGCGACGCGGCAACATGGGTCAGTCTATCCGAAAACCCGCCCACGGCAAACCAAAGACACCGCCGTGCAACACTTGCGGCCATCACGCACCGTTCGTTCATGAGAGGCATGGTCGGACCGCCGGATAGGGCATTCGGAGCACCTTCAATCCCCAACGACGCCGATGGCTGCCGCGACCGCCCTTTCGGGGGGGCTGGGGGGCGGAGAAGCCGGCCTAGTTTCGGCGCTTCCTTGACAGGAAACCCCAAAGGGGTGAAATTCCCAGTATTAGACTCTCACTACTAGGGTCCGTGATCCCATGAGGCTCTCGACGACGGTTCGGTACGGTGCCAGGGCTATGACGGAACTGGCCTCCGCCGATCCCGACCGCGCCGTGTCGGTACGGGAGGTTGCGGAAGCGCAGAGCATCTCTCCAAAATACCTGGAGCACATTCTGAAAGCCTTGAAGGCGGCCGGCCTGGTCCGAGCCGTTCGCGGCATGAACGGCGGGTATGCCTTGGCCAAGCCGCCCGGAAGCATCACCCTAAAGGAACTCTACGAAAGCCTCGTGGGGCCCGTGGCGCTGGTTCATTGCGTGGACCATCCCGACTCGTGCCCGATGCACGATGGTTGTCCCACCCGGGAGACGTGGGTCGAGTTGAACGAGGCCATCCAGGGGGTGCTGGAGCGGACGACCATCCAGGACCTTGTGCAAAGGAAAAAGCGGAAGGCCCTTGCGCCGGCGTCCATGTATCACATTTGAGTCTGCCTGGAATGGGAGAACGAGCATGAGAGAATCGGCCCACGAGAGTTCCGGCGACCGGCGATCTGCGGACCACCAGGGCGTGGGCCGCCGGGAGTTCCTGGGCGCCGCGCTGGCCGCGGCCGTCGCCGCGAACTCGCCGACCGCATCGGCCGCCGCAGAAACCGCCGCGAAGACCTACCGCGAAGAGCTGCAAACGCCGGTCGTCGGCCGGCATCAGGTGATCGTGGCGGGCGGCGGCCCCAGCGGCGTGATCGCTGCATTGGCCGCGGCACGCAGCGGCGCCGACACGCTCTTGATCGAGCGCTACCCATTCTTGGGCGGCAACGGCACGGCCGGCCTGATGACCTGCTACAACGGCTTCCGCAACCAGCGGCCCCCCGACGCGCTCCAGACCGTCAAGGGCATTCCCGCGGAGTACATCGCGGAGTTGGTGCGGCTCGGCGGGATTGCCGAGGAGGATCCCTACCCTAAGGCGAAACGCGACGTCCGCGGCGGCGATTTGCCGTACTCGATCGGCTTTGATCCGGAGGCCGCCAAGGTCGCCGCACTGAATCTGCTCGCCAAAGAGGGCGTCAAGCTCCGACTGCACAGTTGGGTTGTCGGCCCGATGCTGGACGGCAACCGCGTGACCGGCGTGATCGTCGAGTCGAAATCCGGCCGCCAGGCGATCGCCGCGGACGCGGTGATCGACGCCACCGGCGATGGCGACGTGGCCGCCCGCGCTGGGGCCCCCTTCATGCAGCCGGCAACCCGTGGCGACCGCATGGGCATGAGCCTGATGTACCAGATCGGCGGCGTGCCCCAGAGCGTGGGGTCGCTCGGCGGGATTCGCATCGGCAACCGGGTCGTGCGGTGGGGGCCCGGTTTCGGCGGCGACGGCCTCGACGTGGAGAACCTCACCCGGGCGGAAGTCGAGGGCCGGCGAAAGCTCTGGGAAGAGGTCCAGGCGATGCGCAAGCAGCCCGGGCGAGAGTCGATCTACCTGGCCCGGACCGCGACGGGAATCGGCGTGCGCGAGACGCGGCGGATTCTCGGAGAGTACACGGTCACGGAGCAGGACGCCATCCAGGGGCGGCGCTTCCCCGACGCGATCGCCATCAGCTCCAACCCGATGCCCAGCTACCGCGGCCGCCGCTTCTTCTTCAGCCACGAGGGGTTCGACATCCCCTACCGCTCGCTGGTGCCGCAGAAGATCGACGGCCTGGTGCTCACGGGCCGCTGCATCTCGTGCGAGCAGGCCCCGTTTCAGTCGGCCCGCTCGATGGCCCCGGCGATGGCCATCGGCCATGCCTCGGGCTGCGCGGCGGCCCTGACGGCCAAGGGGAGCGTCTCTCCGCGAAAACTGGACGTGAAGGCCCTGCAGAAGCTCCTTCTCAGCCAGAAGGCGGAGCTGCGGATGGAGACCTAAACGGGGCTTCACTTCGCTCAGCCCCAGCCACCCCGTTGGGCACCGGCAAGGCGCGCCGGGACCGGCGAGACGCCGGTCCTACTGGCGATGTTAAGCCCCGGGACCGGCGAGACGCCTTAGTTTTACCCACGTCCGCCGCGATAGATTTTACAGAA
>CAYGZA010000095.1:0-18861 GCA_964354135.1 uncultured Planctomycetaceae bacterium | reverse complement strand
CTGGCCGACGGCTATTCGTACACCTTGGAGGAGGTCGGCAAGATCTTCTCGGTGACGCGGGAGCGGGTGCGGCAGATCGAGGCCAAGGCGGTGCGCAAGCTTCAGCATCCGGTGCGATCGCGGCGACTCTCCGGCTTCTTGGACCGGCCCGTTGTCATCCCTCCGCCCGACAGCAGTCCCGGCAACGGCGACTCCCCGGACGAGAGCTGACTCGTCTCCGAGCCTACTGCCCCCTTAGGGCGGCATCGCCCCCTGGATCATTCCGATGTAGCTGGAGAACACCCGGAAGATCACGGCGACCATCACGAGGGCGATCACTGCCCAGACGGCAAAGGCCCCCGCGGTGGAAGACACCTTCAGCGCGGCCTCGGCCTGGCTGCGGTACTGGACCGACAGCCGGCCCATCGCCTCGACCAGCTTGCCGCTTTCTTCGCCCACGTTGAGCGTTTGCAGGAACTCGGGCGGGAATGCCCCCGTCTCCTGAAACGCCTCGAAGAGGCTGTCTCCGGCAACGACCGCCCTTTCGATGGCCTCGATATGGTCCGTAATGCGGGCGTTGTGCGTGCTCCGGAGACTCATCCGGAGCGCCTGCCGGACGTCCATCCCGGTGTTGAACGTCAAGTTCAGCGACCACGCGAGCCGGGCCAAGGAGAGCGTCCGCAGCGGGCCGCTCAGCCCGGGAATCCGCCAGAAGAGCCGCTGGACCGGCCGCGTCCAGAGCAGCCCTCGGCGGCACGCCTGCAGGAAGTAGAAGAACAAGCCCGCGACCGCTGCCAGGAACGCGAGATAGATCGCCAAACCCCGGTTGCCGGTGAGCCCCAGCCCGAGCAAGTCCAGCTCCATCCCGCGGGCCTTGGCGATGGTGGAAGGGAGCCAAATCAGGACGGCGATCACGGCCAGGGTGAATGCCAGCTCAATGAGCGGCCACGTGAGCGCGGCCAGGAACGTGCGGCGGATCTGGAGCTGACCTTCGTAGTGATCGGCCAACTGGGCGAAGGTCTCGCCGAGCCGGCCGCTCTGGTCGCCGACCTCGACGATTTCGCGGAACAGGGGCGGAAAGAACCCGCCGGCCTCGGCCAGAGCGGCGCGGAGGCTCTCTCCTTGTTGGATCGCCTCGCTGACGGATGACAAGCAGGCCCGGGCCCGCCGCCCGGGGGCCTGCCGGGCCTCGCGGTCCCAGATCTTCCGCACATCGATCCCCGCCTCCAACGACATGCCCACCCGCCGACAAAGGCCGGCCAGGTGCTTCGTCGAGATCCGCGGGCTGCCGAACGGGAGGCCGAACATGGGGGCATTGTAGCAGGGGTCAGGGGCCGGGGGCCAGGGAACAGGGGCGGGGGGCGAGAGACGAGAGGGGAGGGGCGAGAGGCGATAGACGAGGGGCGAGAGGGGAAACTATCGCGGGGGAATCGGCGGCCCTATAATGAGTTGACCATCCCGCGCGTCCCCAGTTTGAGGAGCTCGCACTCCCATGCAGGACTACGAACCGTCTCCCATGCCTGAAAGGGGCGACCCGTTGCGACCCGCCCGGCTCCGAAGTCCGCGACTGTCGGTGCTGGTTCTGCTGCTGTTTGGCCTGGTTTTCCTCCTGGCCCTGCCGTACCTGGCCGAGCAGATCGTCTACGCCATCAACCGGGGGAGGGCCCGGGCGGAGGCAGAGGTCGCCCTGGAGGAGCTGGCCCAATTGCCGGACGCGATCAACCGCTTCCGCCTGGCGGCAAAGGCCATTGAGCCGAGCGTGGTGGGCGTGGAGACGGCGCGAATTGTCCGCGGACGCCGTTTCGGGGACGAGTTGTCCTCGTTGTTCCAGCCCCCTTTGGGGGCTTACGGGCAAGGGTCCGGCGTGATCGTCGACAAGGAGGGATACGTCGTCACGAACTTTCACGTGATCAACGGTGCCAGCGAGATTCACGTGACCCTCGCCGAGGGGGAAGTGATCCGCAACGTGAGTTTCGTTGGGGCAGACCCGGCGGCCGACCTGGCGGTCCTCAAGATCAACCCCGGGGCAAGGAAGCTGGTCGCGGCAAACTGGGGTGACAGCGAAAAGCTGGAGGTTGGGGATGCGGTTCTTGCCGTTGGCAGCCCCTTCCAGCTAGCGCAGACGGTGACCTCGGGGATCGTCAGCGCCAAGAACCGCCGATTGGCCGACCAGCAGCTCGATCTGAACGACTTCCTGCAAACCGACGCGGCCGTCAATCCCGGTAATAGCGGCGGGCCCTTGGTAAATCTCAAGGGGGAGGTCATAGGAATCAATACGGCGATTTACGGCACGAGATACCAGGGGATCGCTTTCGCCATTCCCAGCCGCCTTGCCCAGGACGTGTACAGCCGCCTCAAGGCCGGCAAGCAAGTCCTCCGCGGCTGGCTAGGGATTCAGATGGACGAGCTTACCGATCGGGTGGCCGAGCAGCTTGGCCTGGAACAGGCCCGAGGGGCCCTGGTCGCCGACGTAATCCCCGATTCCCCCGCCCAGAAGGCCGGCATCCAGCCGGGGGACGTGATTGTCCAGTGGGACGGCAAAGCGGTGAACAATATGCAGGACCTGCGATTCCTCGTCGCTTCAGCCAAGGCCGGTTCTCAGGTCAAACTGGTAATCTACCGAGGCGGCCAGAAGCAGGAGGTGCCAGTCACGATCGGGGAGCGTCAACCGCAGTTCGGCCGGTAGGTCCGAAAGTAGGGCGGGCATCTTGCCTGCCTTTTCTAATCCGCAGGCTGGAAGCCTGTGCTACTTGCCTGCCTTTTCCAATCCACAGGCCGGAAGCCTGTGCTGCGCGGCGGCCGCGGTGTTGACCGGATTTGGGGTCGGGATATAATCATCGTCACTCGGGGCAAGAGCGCGCCGCCGCTTGCCAGTGCCCTTCTCGGGGTGGGCATCGCCGCAAAGGGAATTGCCGGCCGGAAGCTCGGAACGTGGAATGGAATTCACGCATCGTGCCACCCAGCAGGAGTTGACGGTGTCGTTTCGATCCTCGCTGGACTCCAAGGACCGCGTCAAGCAAGCGATCGACATCGTCGAGCTGGTCGGGAAGTACGTCTCGTTGCGCCGCCAGGGGCGTAACTTCGTCGCCCTCTGTCCTTGGCACGACGACACCCGCCCTAGCCTCCAGGTCAACCCCGAACGGCAGTCCTTCAAGTGTTGGGTCTGCGACGTCGGGGGGGACGTCTTCAGCTTCGTGATGAAGATGGACGGGGTGACGTTTCCCGAGGCCCTGGCGACCCTGGCCGACCGCGCCGGCATCCCCCTGAAGCCTGCCCGGGAGGAATCCCGCGGATCGGCCCCTTTCGACAAGCGGGACCTCTACCAGGCCATGGCGTGGGCCGAAAAGCAGTATCACGCGTGTCTATTGAACGACGCGGAAGCAGAGCCGGCCCGCAGGTACCTCCAAGAGCGGCGAATCACAGCGGAGAGTATTGCGAAGTTCCACCTCGGATTCTCCCCGAACCGTTGGGAGTGGATCCTCCGCCGGGCGCAGCAAGGTGGACCAAGCACCCAGGTCCTGGAGGCAATCGGCCTTTTGGCGCGAGGGGGCGAGGGAGAGAGCCTCTACGACCGGTTCCGCGGGCGGGTCCTCTTTCCCATCCGCGACGTGCAGGGCCGGCCGATCGCCCTGGGAGGCCGAGTGCTGCCGGAGTCCGGCTCCACCAGCCCCGCCAAGTACATCAATTCGCCCGAGACGCCCCTGTTCCGGAAGAACGAACAGCTTTACGGCCTGGACCTGGCGCAAAACGCCGTGCGCAAAAGCAAGACCGCCCTGGTCATGGAGGGGTATACCGACTGCATCGTGGCCCATCAGTTCGGCTTCGAGAACGCCGTGGCGGTGCTGGGCACGGCCCTGGGCGGCCGCCACATCCAGGTCCTGAAGCGATTTGCCGACCGGATTGTCCTGGTGCTGGACGGGGACGAGGCCGGGCAGCGCCGCACCAACGAGGTCCTGGAGCTGTTTGTCGGCGAGAACGTCGATTTGCGGATCGTCACCCTGCCGGAAGGGCTGGACCCGTGCGATTTCCTCTTCCAGCACGGGGCCGAGGCGTTCCGCGAGATGCTGCAACTCCGGGCCGTCGACGCCCTGGAGCACGCCTTCCGGGCCTTCACGCGGGGCGTCGACCTGGAGCGGGACATCCACGCGGCAAGCGAGGCCCTGGAGCGGCTGATCGCGATCGTGGCCAAGGCCCCGCGGCTGCGGTGGGACACTACCCGGGACGACCGCTTCCGCGAGGAGAAGATCCTCCAGCGGCTGGCGGCGAGTTTTCGCATCCCGGAGAAGGACGTGCGGGACCGGCTGACCGCCCTGCGGCGGGCCGGGCAGCGGCGTGCGGCACCGGCCCGGTCGGCGGAGGCTGCGCCGGCGGGAGAAGCCGCGCCGGCGACCGGCGCGGGCATCGATCCCTGGGAGCGGGAGTTCTTGGAACTGCTCATCTGCCATCCGAAGTGCCTGCCGGCTGCCCGGGCCGTTTTGGGGCCGGAGCAGCTTGCCCCGGGTCCCGGCCGCGAGGTTTATCAAGTGTTCTGCAACCTTTCGGACGCGGACGTTCTGCCTTCGTTCGAGCGGTTGATGTTGGAGTTCGACGACCCGGCGATCCAGAGCCTGTTGGTCGATCTGGACGAAACGGGGTCCGCCAAGAAGATCGCGGACCCCCAGGCCCTATTGGAGGAGCTGATCGAGAGCTACAAGCGACGCGAGACCAGCCAAAGGCTTCCCGCCGCGGCGGGAAAGCTCCGTGAAGGGAGGCTGGAAGAAAACGAAGACACCGATCTGCTCCGGCAGATCGTGCGTCTGGAACGGGCCCGCCAAGGCATTTCCGAGCCCACGGATGGGTAGGACCCTGGCCGGGTCGATCGCAGCCGATCCTCGCCCGCGGGCATTCCCGCCGGTCTGCGATCGCGATTTCTTTTCCACTTCAGTGCGCCAGGCGGGCGCAAAAGGAGTGTTGCGGTGGACCATTTCGACAAGGAATTGCAGGAATTGGTCGCCCAGGGCAAGTCGCAAGGCTACCTGACCTATGACCAGGTGAATCGCTATTTGCCCGACGAGGCCGTCGACCCGGAGAAGCTGGACAATCTCCTGATCGCCTTGGACGAACAAGGGATCGAGCTGGTCAACCAGCCCCCCGAACCCGATTTCTATGAGGCCCCCGATCCGAACCCGTCCGTTCTCGAACAAGCCCCTGCGGAAGAGGTTCCAGGAGCGGAGGTGGTAGAGACGGGCATCAACGGGCTGCGGCTCGTCCGGCCGGACGAGATTCCCCGCTGGAGCAGCGATCCGATCCGGCTGTATCTCGCCCAGATGGCCGAGATCCCGCTCCTGACGCGGGAGCAAGAGATCTCGCTGGCCAAGAAGATTGAAGTCGCCCGGAAGCGGTTCCGCCGATCCGTCGTCGGCTGCGCTCTGGCGATGCGGGCGACGGTCAGCACCCTGACGAAGGTCCACGGCGGGATACTGCCGTTCGATCGCACCGTGAAGGTCTCGCTCACCGAGCGGCTCACCAAGGAGCAAATCCTCGCGCGGATGCCGCACAACCTGAAGACGTTGGCCCACTTGGCGGAAGAGAACAGACGGGACTTCTCCCGGCTGATCGACAAGCGGACCCCGCCGCAAGAGCGGGCGCAGTGCCGCAAGCGGTTCATCCGCCGCCGCCGCAAGACGCTGATCCTCGTGGAGGAGCTAAGCCTGCGGACCCGGCGCGTCCAGGCGATGATGCGGCAGATGGAGGAGATCTGCCAGCGGATGCACGATCTGCGGGACCGCATCCGCAGGCTTGCCGGCCGGCCCGGGGCCGAGCTGGAGCGGGCTAATGTCCGCAAAGAGCTCCGCGAGCTGATGACGGCTGCCCAGGAAAGCCCTCGCGGGCTGCGAAGACGCTGCGAGAAAATGCGGAGTCAGTACCAGCACTACGAAGAGGCCAAGCGACAGCTCTCCGGCGGGAACCTGCGGCTTGTGGTGTCGATCGCCAAGAAGTACCGCAACCGGGGGCTCAGCTTCCTGGACCTCATCCAGGAGGGGAACACGGGCCTCATGCGGGCGGTAGACAAGTACGAATACCGCC
This sequence comes from uncultured Planctomycetaceae bacterium, assembly GCA_964354135.1. GTDB lineage: Bacteria > Planctomycetota > Planctomycetia > Pirellulales > Thermoguttaceae > CAYGZA01. The sequence continues at coordinate 12,816 of CAYGZA010000095.1, read as the reverse complement.
GCGGCTACAAGTTCTCCACGTACGCCACGTGGTGGATCCGTCAAGCGATCACCCGGGCAATTGCCGACCAGGCGCGGACGATCCGCATTCCCGTACACATGATCGACGTGCTCAGCAAACTTCGGAATACGTCGAAAAGGCTCTTGCAGGACCTGGGCCGGGAGCCGACAACAGAGGAGACGGCCGGGGCGGCCGAGTTGACGGTCGACGAGACCCGCCGCGTGCTCAACATGGGGCGGCATCCCGCAAGCCTTGACCGCCCGGTCGGCGAGAGCGAAGATAGTTGTTTCGGGGAATTCATCGAAGACGACAGCACCGCCAGGCCCGATAAGGCAGCCAACAACGAACTGCTGCGGGAGAGGATCGATGCCCTGCTCAAGACGCTCACCTACCGCGAGAGGGAGATTATCCGCCTCCGGTACGGTCTGGGCGACGGGTATACGTATACCCTGGAAGAGGTGGGGAGGATCTTTAAGGTCACCCGAGAGCGGGTGCGGCAGATCGAGGCCAAGGCGGTCCGCAAGCTGCAGCACCCCGTGCGGAGCCGGCAGCTCGAAGGATTCCTGGAACGAATCGCGGGCTGAGGCCTCTTGTGCCTTCCAGCCGCTGACCTGCGGGTCAGCGGCTTTTTTTGTCGATCGAGCCTGTTCTCACATTAGTCTACTGCCACCATGCCATCACAGACCGGTGTAAGCGCCGAAACCCTCCGCAGGCTGCACTGCATCCAGCAGCAGCTTCGCGATCTACAGGAACGTTTGCAGCGCGGGCCGCGCATGGCCCAAGCGCACCAGGCGAATGTCGTTCGCCTGGAGGCGGAGTTGACGGAAATCCGCGCGAAGGCCAAGGCGTTGCGGGTCGCGAGCGACGCCAGGCAGGTGCAACTGCAAGCCGGCGAGGCGACCGTCGAGAAGCGCCGCCGCCAGTTGCGCGAAGCCCACGACAACCGCGAGTACCAGGCCCTGTTGGATCAGATCGCCGCCGACGAAATGACCAACAGCGTCCTGGCCGACGAAGCCCTGGAGTTGATGGAGAAGCTCGACGAGGCGAACAAGAAGCGGGTCGCCGCCGAAGAGACACTTGCCAAAGGCCGCGAAGAAGCCGAGAAGGCCCGCAACGAGTGCGACCGCCAGATGCCCCTCATCCGAGGCGACCTCCAACGCCTGGAAACGGAGCGCAAGGGGTTGGAGGCGGAACTGCCGGCCGATTTCCTCGAGTTTTACCGGCGACTGGTGCGGGCCAAAGGGGGCGACGCCCTGGCGCCCCTGTTCGGCGAGTTCTGCGGCGGCTGCAACCAGCACGTCCCGCTGAAGATGATCAACGACCTCCTCCTCTCCCGGCCCATCGCCTGCAAGTCGTGCGGCCGGCTGCTGTACTTGCCCGAAGGGGGTTCCCATTCCGATTACGCGGTTGGCGACCGATGACTGCGCCGGCTGAGGGCATCCAGCCTGTGAATGGAGCGCGGCAACCTGTGCGATGGTTTGTGTTGCTCACCGCGGTTGGATTGCTCTGCGGCGCTTGCGCGCACCGCTCGGCGACGTCGGATCCCGTGGTTTCGCAGATCAAGTCCGACGAAGTCGTGCTCTTCTATCCGACCTTCGCCCGGTTGGACCCGGACGGCACCTCGTGGACGATCCCCGTCCGCGGGATGATCTCCGAGCCGGAAGCGAAGTCGGTCAAGCGTGGCCTTCTGGTTTCGGATCTTCGGCGCTCTCTCGGCTCGCAATGGACCGCGGAGGAGAGTGCGATGTTCGAGCGCCGCCTGCGGCTGTTCCTGGTCGATCACGAGCGCGGCAAGACGATCCGGGTCCGCATCGGCGAGGGTGTTCACGAGGTCGGCACGTCCGGCCCCGACGGCCATTTTGGCTCAGAAGTCCGTCTTACCGCCGATGATGTCGAGGGCCTTTCCCGGAGCGGGCGCGTCCGGGACGGCTGGCTTTCTTTCGAGGCGATCATGCGCCAAGGGGACGATCGCCGTTTCGCCGGCCGCGTGCTCCTTGCCGAGCCCGGCGGACTTGCGATCATCTCCGACATCGACGACACGATCAAGGTGACCGACGTGCGCAGCCGCATGGCCACCCTGGCTAATACGTTCCTGCGCCCGTTCAAGCCGGTGCCCGGGATGGCGGACCTGTACGGCCGCTTCGCTCGGGCGAAGGCCACGTTCCACTACGTGTCGGCCAGTCCGTGGCAACTGTACGAGCCGCTCCAGGAGTTCTGCGACAAGGAGGGGTTTCCACCGGGCTCATTTTCTATGAAGCACTTCCGCCTGACGGACTCCAGCGTCTTGAACCTCTTCGGCTCGCAGGAGGAGCACAAGACTCAGGCGATCGAGGAGATCCTCCTTGCCCTTCCGGCCCGCCGTTTCGTGATGATCGGGGATTCCGGCGAGCAGGACCCCGAGATCTACGGCCGCATCGCCCGCGACCACGCCGGCCGGGTGGCGGCAATCTTCATCCGCAACGTCACGCGAGAGACCGCCGACGGCCCCCGCTTCCGCAAGGCGATGCAGGGCGTCCCGCAGCAACAGTGGAAGCTCTTCGACGCTCCCGCGGAACTCCAGGGAATCAGCGCCGAGCTGATCGAGAAGTACGCCGGCAAGCCCAGTGTGCCCTAATGGATCGATTCCATGAAAACGCCGTACTGCACTTTGTTACCGACGCTCTTTCTGGCGGCTGTGTCCTGTAGTCAGACGCCTGCCGCCGAAACCGCGAGACCGCCGAATCTCGTTGTCATCCTGGCCGACGACCTCGGGGCCAAGGAGCTCGGCTGCTACGGCCACACGGTCCACGAAACGCCCAACCTCGATCGCCTTGCCCGCGAGGGGATGCGATTCGAAACCTGCTACGCCACGCCGCTCTGCTCGCCGACCCGGGTCATGCTCATGACCGGGCGCTACGGCTTCCGCACCGGCTGGTACAACCTCATCGGACTCCCCGGCTCCCCCACGCGTGTCAATCCGGCCTACAGCCTTGCGAAGGCGGAGATCACCTTCGCCCAGCTCCTCAGGACGAAGGGCTACGTCACGGCGCTGGCCGGCAAGTGGCAGCTTACCGGCAAGGTCCCCGCGCTGATTCACGAGTGCGGCTTCGACGAGTATCGCATGTGGGCCTACAAGGAGAACCTCCCGCCCGGCGTGGTCCACACCGGCGGTTGGGAGACCCCCGGCAAGACCGCGCGGTACTGGCATCCGAGCATCGTGCAAGACGGCAAGTACCTGCCGACGAAGCCCGAGGACTACGGCCCCGACCTGTTCACGGAGTTCTTGATCGACTTCATGAGGCGGAACCGCCAGCGGCCATTCCTGGTCTATTACCCGATGTGCAACGTCCACGCGCCCTGGGACCCCACTCCGGACCCGAAGCGGCCGGGCCAGAAGCGCCAGGGCGGGCTGCGGAGCAACGTCGAGTATATGGACCACCTCTTGGGCCGGATCGTCAAGGCGGTGGACGAGCTTGGCCTCCGCGAGAAGACGTGGATCCTCTTTACCGGCGACAACGGCACCGGCCGGTCGGGCAAGGGCACGGTCACGGAGCTGGGCGTCCGCGTCCCGTTGATCGTCAGCCGCCCGGGCACGGTGCCGGCCGGCGCGGTCAGCAAGGAGTTGGTCAACCTGACGGACGTGTTCCCGACCCTTGCCGAGCTGGCCGGCGCCCCGCTCCCGCCAGACCGCACGATCGACGGCCGCAGCCTGGTCCCCACGCTCCGCGGGCAACAAGGCACGCATCGGGAGTGGGTCTTCAGCTACCTTGAGGAGAAACGCATGCTCCGCGACCGCCGCTGGCTCCTGGAGGGCGACGGCCGTTTCTTCGACTGCGGCGACCGCCGCGACGGCGCCGGCTACCGCGAGGTGACTGGCTCCAGTGACCCGGAAGTCGTCGCCGCGCGGGCAAGATTCGAGAAGACCCTTCAGGACCTTCCCGGTCCCAAGAAGTCGGAACTCGGCATCCCGAAAGAACGAAAGAAGGCAAGGAAGAAGATCTAAACGGGTTTTCACGATCCCGGGATCGCGCAAGGCTGTATGACCCAGCGCAAGATAGCGCCCGCGCGCCGCGCTTCCGCGAAACGTTTCTTCGCTGTCATCCCGCCCGACCTCGTGATACCATAGGGTGCCGTCAAGCTCCCGGCCGCCCGAAAGAACTGTGGAACGGACCGATGTCCCAGAGAAAGCCCCCGCCGCCGGAGGTGCCGAAGACCGCGGCCCGATCGCAATCCGTCCAACGGGTTCTGGCAGGGCCGCTGTGCGTCGCCCTCGTGGCAACGTTCGCCGCCGTGGCGACACTTACGCCGGAGCAGGGGGGGCCGGGCTTGGGATGCGATGAGCCATACCACGTGGCCTACGGGAAGCGACTCGTCACGGCCTTGCACAAGCAGGGACCGCGGTTCTTTTCGCCGGCCAACATCGAGCGAAACTTCGATTGGAGGCCCGGCGGCCCGCCGGTACACCCGCCGTTGGGCAACTGGGTCCTCGGCTGGGTCCACCACGTGTTTGACCCGGCCCCGGACGATCCGCTGATATTCTCGATTGTCTCGGCCCGGTTTGCCCCCGCGCTGGCGTTCGGGCTGCTCGTGTTCTTGATCGGCGCGTCAACGGCGCGGGCGGAAGGGCCTCTGGCGGGTACCGTGGCGGCGGCGGCCGTGTTCTTTGTCCCCCGCGCGTTCGGCGACGCCCACATGGCCGCACTGGACATGCTGACGGCCCTCAGTTTCGTGGCCGCGGTCCTGGCCGTGGCAAGGGCCGATGCCCGCGGGAACCGGCTGCGGGACTACGCGATCGCGGGCGTCGTTTGGGGATTGGCGATGCTGACGCGGATCCACGGGCTCTTGGTGTTGCCGCCGGTGGTCGTTTGGATGGTGTGGCGCCTGCGGCGCCGGGTGCTGTTGCCGCTGGTGGTCTGGTGCCTCGCGGGATTGGCTACCCTTTTTGCCGGCTGGCCGTGGCTGTGGCTGGACCCGATCGGCCGTCTCCAGCAGTTCCTGGGCACGGCCACCGACCGGCAGTCTATTGAAGTGTTCTTTGCCGGCAAGGCATGGCCCGATATCGGCGCCCCTCGGAGCTACGCCGTGGTGATGTTCGCTGCGACCCTGCCGTTGGGGCTCTTGGCGCTGGGGCTCTTGGGATTGTGGGCCCGGCGGCGGGTCAGTCGAGGATGGCCCGGCTACTGGCTGGCGATGGGGTCGCTGGTCTTCGCCCTGGCGGCGTTTTCCTTGCCGCGGGCACCCGTCTACGATGGGGTCCGGCTCTTCCTGATGGTCTTCCCGCTGTGGGCCGTGTCGGTCGGGATCGGGGCGAAATGGCTTTTCGAGCACGGGGGCGTCAGCTCTTGGTCTCCTCGCCTGCGGGTGGGTGTGATCGGCGGCCTGGTCCTCTTGCAGGCTACGGGTCTGGTTCTATACCACCCGCTCTATTTGAGTCACTACAGCCTCCTGGTCGGGGGCCTGGCTGGCGCCGAGAGGCTGGGCTTTGAGGTGAACTACTGGGGCGACTCCGTCTCAGAATCCTTGTTGCGGGAGGTGGCCAGCCGAGCCGCCGGGGAGCGGGTGGTTCTTGCGCCTGATCTGGCCCCGTGGCAGGTGCCCTTCGTGGGGGGCAGTTCTCCGTCGTTGATAGACGGTCAGGTGGAGCTTGTGGGGTGGAATAAGATGCAGCCCGCTTTGGTAACCGGTTGCCGGTACGGCATTGTTTACCGGCGGAAGGCGAATCTGGCGGATGTTCCCAAGGCACTCCTCGACGGGGAGGTTGTCGCGGAGGTAGGAGTTATGGGAGTTTGGGCGGCACGGTTGGTGGCCCTGCCAAAAGGGTGGCTATCCCCCAGTGGGGCCGGACGTTTTGGGCCCCCATTCCGAAACGAGGAGCGGCAACCGGCACCCCCTCGACGGACCACGCCGGGCGGTTAAAATATATCACCCCTTTCCGGTCCTGATGCCCTCTCTCGATGCCGTTAGAGCGGATGACCGAGTTCAGCCATTTCGACGCGGAGGGGGCCAGCCGGATGGTGGATGTCGGCGACAAGGAGGTCACCCTGCGGAGAGCCCGGGCAAGCGGCGTCGTGCGGATGGAGGGCGCGACGCTCCGACTCATCCGCGATCGGGGGATTGCCAAGGGAGACGTGCTGGAAGTGGCCCGGCTCGCAGGGATCATGGCCGCCAAGCGGACCGGCCGGTTGATCCCTTTGTGCCACGACCTGCCGCTCGACGCGGTTTCCGTCTCCTTTCAGTTCCCGGACGCCACGAGCGTGGCGATCGAAGCGGAGGCCCGGGCCACCGCGCGAACCGGCGTGGAGATGGAGGCCCTCGTGGCGGTGAGCGTCGCCGCGCTGACGATTTACGATATGTGCAAGGCGGTGGATCGGGGCATGGTGGTCGAACGGATTCGGTTGGAAGAGAAGTCCGGCGGCCGAAGCGGCCGTTTCGTCCGGGGGACATGACACCTGGGCATTGCCTTTTACAAACGCGATTGGGGATAATCCTTCCCTTAGGGGAAGCCTCCGGGCGGTCAGGAATGGATCGATGACGCAAGCGACCAGTTGGTGCGAGACCACTCCGGAGCGGCTCCGCGGGCTCTACCGCGTGATCCGTGGAGAGCTCGACGCGGTGGAGGAGGTGTTGCGCGACGAGCTGTCCAGCGATTTCCCGTTCGTCGATCGCCTGGTCAAGCATGGGTTCCGTCTCGGGGGCAAACGGCTTCGTCCCGCGCTGGTGCTCCTTTCGGGGCAGGCCTGCGGTGAGCTGCACGCCGGGCATCGCATTCTGGCGGCCGCGATCGAGATGATCCACACCGCCACGCTGATCCACGACGACGTGCTCGACGAGGCGACCCTGCGCCGCCACCTCGAAACCGTCAATGCCCGCTGGGACAACGAGGCGAGCGTGCTCTTGGGGGACTACTTGTTTGCCCGGGCCATCTGCCTGGTCACCTCGTTGGGCGACATCTTCGTCTGCCAGGCCATTGCCGAGGCGTGCCAGCGGATGTGCGAGGGGGAACTGCGGCAGGAGGGAAGCCGCGGCGATTACGACTTGACGGAAGAGGAGTACCTGGAGATCGTTGCCGCCAAGACCGCCGCTCTCTGCGCGTGCTGCTGCCGGCTCGGGGCGCATCTTGCCGGCGGGGACGCCGAGTTGCAGGACGTGCTGGCCGAGTACGGCCGCGAGCTGGGCATTGCCTTTCAGATCACCGACGACGTGCTCGACGTGAAGGGAAGCGAGGCCGTGGCCGGGAAATCCTTGGGCACCGACCTGCTCAAGCAGAAGGCGACGCTCCCGCTGATCCGCCTTCTGAACCAGGTCGACGGCCGGCAGCGCGACGAGCTGCTGGCGGTCCTTGCCCGCGCCGACGGACAGCACGTGGAGGCCTTGCGGCCCTGGTTCCAGCGGTTCGACTCCATCTCCTATGCCCAGCAGAGGGCGATGGTACACACCCGCCGCGCCAGGCAGATCCTCGACCCGGTGCCGGCGACGCCCGCCTGCGAGGCCCTGGCCGAGCTGACCGATTTCATCGTCACGCGGCAGCAGTAGCTCGTCTTGCGCAAAGGCACACCGTCATCGGGACCATGCCCGATCGCCGGCAGCCGCCGCGTGCCGCACATCGCAAAGCCCGCCCGTTGCACCCGGTGGGCTTCTCTGCTCTACTGACGCCTGATGCGGCCGACTGGCAAGAGCGTAGGTTATGCTTGAGCATAACATGGTTCGCCTCGGGACGCCCCGAGCGAAGTTACTCGGCACGGGTGTTATGCTGAAGCATAACCTACGGCTGATAGCTGACGGCTGATAGCTGATTGTAGAGTATTTCCCTCATGCGCGGCGCAATAGTGACAGGCGGATCGCGCGGCATCGGTCGCGCGATCGCCCTGGAATTGAATCGGCTCGGTTACGCCGTGGTCGTCAACTACGCCACCCGGCCCGATGCGGCCGCGGAGGTGGCGGCCCGCATCAACGGCGAAGGCGGCATGGCCGCGGCGGTCCGCGGCGACGTCGGCTCGGCGGAGGACCGCGCAGGACTGGTCCGCACGGCCCTGGAGAAGTTCGGCCGGCTGGACCTCTTGGTCAACAACGCCGGCATTACCTCCGTGGGCCGCAAGGACATCCTCGAAGCCACGGAAGAGGGTTGGGACGCGGTGTTCAACACGAACCTCAAGGGTCCCTTCTTCCTTTCGCAATTGGCCGCCAACGAGATGGTCCGCCAGATCCGCGCGAAGACGATCCCTTCGGCCAAGATCGTCAACGTCTCTTCGATCTCGGCGTACGCCGTCTCGACGAACCGGGCCGACTACTGCATGACCAAGGCCGCGGTCGGGACGATGACCTGGCTCTTCGCCCAGCGCCTTGCCGACGAAGGAATCCAGGTCTTTGAGATCTGCCCGGGCGTTGTGGAAAGCGACATGACCGCCCCCGTCCAGGAAAAGTACGACCGGCTGATCGCCGAGGGGCTCTGGCCGATCCGCCGCTGGGGCCGGCCCGAGGACGTCGCCAAGGCCGTGGCGGCCATTGTGCTCGATTACTTTCCCTTCAGCACGGGCCAGCGGATCGACGTGGACGGCGGCTTCCATATCCGGCAGTTGTGAGGGTTCAGGGGCGAGGGACGAGGGGTGAGTGTTCAGAGCCGGGCCGTGTCGGCCCGGCAGGCGTACCGACGGGTGGCTGGGGCAAAGCGAAGCGTGCCCCAGGATGCCACGCCTACCGTAGTGCCAACGCACGATGCGACCCATGACCGAGAAGACCGCTCGACAATACGGACTGTGGACTAGCATGATCACCCCCAAGAGCCTGGCCGAAGAGCGCCGGCTGGAGGCCGCCCGCTGGGACTCCGACGGGCGGACGCTCGTCTGGCTGGAAGGCCGCTCCGGAGTGGGCGTGCTGGTGGCCCAAGGCGCCGACGGAGACGCCCCCCGCGACTTGACGCCGGAGCTGGACGTCCGCGCGGAGGTGGGCTACGGCGGCGGGGATTTCACGGTCCACGGCGGGTACGTCTACTTCGTGGTCCACAAGACCGGCCGGATCTATCGCCAGCCGCTTGCCGGCGGCCCGGCCAGACCGATTACGCCGCCCTTCGGCAAGGCTGCGTCGCCGGTAGTCTCGCCCGACGGCCGCTGGGTCGTTTACGTCCATCACGATGACGACGACGTGGACCGCATCGCCGTGGTCGACGCGGCAGGCGAGTGCTGGCCGCAGGTGCTCGTGGACGGCCGCGATTTCTTCATGCAGCCGCGGCTGAGCCCCGACGGGCGGCATCTGGCGTGGATCGCCTGGGATCACCCGAACATGCCCTGGGACGGAACGCAGCTCTCGGTCGCGCCGCTGGTGACGGGGGACGGGAGACTTCCGCGGGTCGGCCGCCCCGAGGCGATCGCCGGCGGCCCCGAGACGGCCGTTTTCCAGCCCGAGTTCACGCCCGACGGCGGCACCATTCTTTTTGTCTCCGACGAGACCGGCTGGGGGCGGATCGCCGCCTGCGACCTCCAGTCCCGCGAGTGCCGCTGGTTGACGGAAGACGAGGTCGAGTGCGGCGCCCCGGCTTGGATGCAGGGCATGCGGACCTACGCGGTCGGTGCCGACGGCCGCTTTGTCGTGGCGGCAGCCAGCCGCCGCGGCTTCCATCGCCTGGAGCGGATCGAGCTGGCCACCGGGCGGAGCGCGGCCGTCGAAACTCTGGCCGAGTACGCGGAGCTGTCGCAGATCGCGCCTTCGCCCGACGGAGACCGGGTAGTCTTCGTCGGCAGCGGGCCCACGACGCCGCCGCGGATCGTGGTCCACGATTTCGCAAGCGGGAAGACGCGGGTCGTCGCCCGGGCCTCCGCGGAAACGGTGCCCACCCAGTCGCTGGCCCGCTGCGAGCCGGTCTCGTGGCTCTCGGCCGACGGCGAGATGGCCCACGGGCTGTACTATGCCCCGGCCAGCGAACGCTCCACCGGCATCGGCAAGCCGCCGTTGGTGGTGCTGGTCCACGGCGGGCCCACCGCGCAGGCCAAGGCGGGCTACAGCCCGCAGGCCCAGTTCTTCGCCACCCGCGGTTATGCCGTGCTCTTGGTGAACTACCGCGGCAGCACCGGCTACGGGCGCCCGTACATGCTCAAGCTCCGCGGCAACTGGGGCGTTTGCGACGTCGAGGATGCCCTGGGCGGCGCCCGCCACCTAGCCGACTCGGGCAAGGTGGATCCGGAGCGGACGGCGATCATGGGCGGCAGCGCCGGCGGCTTCACCGTGCTCCAGGCGATGACCCGGCAGCCGGAGGCCTTTGCCGCGGGGGTTTGTCTGTATGGCGTGGCCGACCAGTTCCACCTGGCGTCCGAGACGCACAAGTTCGAGGCCCGCTATCTCGATTCGCTCCTGGGCCCGCTGCCGGGGGCCGCACCGATCTACCGCGAGCGGTCGCCGCTCTGGTTTGCCGACCGCATCCGCCGCCCGCTGGCGGTTTTCCAGGGGGAGATCGACCGGGTGGTGCCTCGGCATCAGTCGGATGCGATCGTCGAGGCGCTGAAGCGCAACAGCACCCCGCACGTCTACCACGTCTATGAGGGCGAAGGGCACGGCTGGCGCAAGCGCGAGACGATCGAGCACTTCTACCGCACGGTGGAAGCCTTCCTCCGCCAATACGTGCTCTTTGCGTAGCCGGAGCCTCGCCCTCCCGGAATCGCGCAAGGCTATGTAGCGCGCAGCGTGACGGCCTTCGCACGACGCTTGGGCTGGAACGGATACACGGCCTCCTTCAGCGGCAGGCCGGCAATCTCGATCCGCGCGAGGTTGTTGGAGCCCACGCCGACCGAGGCCAGCAGCTTCAGGTGATTGTCGCCCTGGAAGGGGGACTTGCCGTGCGGGGCCTGGGGATCGAAGCCCATGACGGCCGTCGAGACCGCGTCGGTGCAGACGCCGTTGCGCCCGGCCAGGAGCACTTTCGGCTCGACGATCGCCACGCCCCGGTTCCAATACCCCTCGCCGCCGCTGATCGTGCGGATGCCGTCCACGATGTTGAGTTCCGCCGGCCGGGCCCCGAAGATGTCGGCGACGATCCGCGGGACGCGGTACCGCGCGTCGTGGACGTCGTTGGGCAACTCGGCGGGCACGCCGGCGGGCACGCGTTTGCGCCCGTCGTGGAACATCGAGGTGCGGTGGTCCTTGGGGTTCTCGCTCGGCGCGTCATTGCCGTAGAGCGAGCACGGGGCAATGCCGAAGAAGTTCTTCACCGCCCCGGTCACGCCGGCGCAGGCATGCTGCTTAAGCTTGGCCAGGGAGACCAGCATGTCGGTCTTCTCGAACCGCTGGTTCAGATCGAAGGCCGGATAGATGAACCCGCCCCAGGGAACCTTGAAGCGGCTGTACGCGGGGAATTGCCCGCGGTTGCGAGTGTCCTCGAAGGTGACGCGATTCCCGCCGGCCGACTGGATTGCGGCCACGTCCCAGCCGGCGTCACGGAGGATCTTCTCGAACGGCTCGTCCCAGTACATGTTCTCGACGACCACGATCCGCCGCGCCCCCGCGTCGCTCAGGGCGGCGCAGAGGGCGGCCACGGTGTTCGGGTGCGTCTGGTAGGTCTCGTAGGCCGGCATTCCGCCGAAGGGCTTCCACTGGAGACCCGTCAGGTTGATTTTGATCGTGACCGTCTTGTTCGGGACCAGGCTCCTGATGCCGCCGATCGAGTCCAGGAGCGCATCCAGCTTGCGCCGCAGGAGCTGCGGCTCGAACGATTCGCACCGCTGGATGCCGACCGGCGTGGCCGGGGCCTCTTGGGAGCGGTCGCGGGTTGGCGGTGCAGCCCGGGTCGCGGCCCGTCTCCAACCCCGCCCGGCGCCGGCCAAGACCGCAGCCGCGCCGAGACTTCCTGCGAGCAAGGTGCGTCGGTTCATTTCCGATGGCATTCGTAGCTCCTCCGTATCTTCGAGCAGGCGTAACCCAAGATAATATCCTCGCCGAGAAGGAGCGGGGCGTCAAGCGGGTGGGGGACAAAAGACCACGAATCATCCGCCTCATCCGTGGTTTCACTCCGACGCACGCTGCTCCTTGACGGCCCAAACTTAATGTTCAAGGAGATGTAGAGCACGCCGTCGGCGGCCACCGGCCCGACGCGATCGTCGAGGCCCCAAGGCGGAAGAACGTCCCGCGCGTCCACGGAGTCTTGAAGAACGAGGGCGAGGGCTGCCGCAAACGCGAAACCGTCGCGCACTCTTGCCGCACAGGCGAGGCTTTCCTTCGCCCATGCGTGCTATGTGCCTGGGAGCACTTGCCAAACCTCAATTGCGGACCGCGTCGGGCCGCGGGAGCGCCCACAGGCGAACGGTATAGTCGTAGCTGCCTGAGAGGGCGTATCGCCCGTCCGGCGAAAGGGCCACGCACGTCACGCGGTCGGTATGCCCATCAAACCGCAGCATCTCTTTGCCGGTGTCGACGTCCCACAAGCGAACGCTGCCGTTGAGACTGCCGGACAACGCCCGGCGACCCTCGCGCGAAGAAGCCACGGAGGAGATCTGTTCGCCCGGGTCGACGCGCCGCATCTCTTGCCCGGTTGGCACGTCGAACATCCAGATCCCGTGGTCTCCGCCTGCGATCAGGCGGCCGCCGTCCGCTGAAAAGGCGACGCTGTTCACGCCGCCCGGCGCCACCCCAAGCGCGCGGACCTTCCGGCCGCTTTCCAGGTCCCACAAGTGAAGGGGGTGCCTTTCCGGATCGTCCGGGTACAAGCGGGTCCCGAACCCGCCCGCATACGCGGCCAATCGCCCGTCCGGCGCCACAGCAAGGCCCCGCACGCTGCGGGTGGGCGGCTTGTAGCGGCGGATCTCCGCGCCGCCGGCCACGTCGAAAACGAAGACCGTGCCTTCGAGCGTTCCGCCG
>CAYGZA010000094.1:0-18934 GCA_964354135.1 uncultured Planctomycetaceae bacterium | reverse complement strand
CTCGGCGGGAGCCTTGCCCTTCCGGAATCGTGAAACCCTGTTTCGGATCAGGAGATCATCAGATGGAGGTCAAGGGACTCGAGCAGACGCTCGTGCTGATCAAGCCGGATGCGCTGAAGGTCTCCTTGACCGGGTACATCCTCTCGCAATTCTCCGAATTCCACACCGGCCTCCGGTTCGCCGCGGCGAAGATCGTTCACGTGAGCCGGATGCTCGCCGAAGAGCACTACGCCGAGCACAAAGGCAAGCCCTTTCACGCCTCGATCATCGACTACATCACCGGGCGCGTCCACTACGCCGATACGCCCCACAAGCGCCGCGTGATCGCCTTCGTCTACTGCGGTCCGGGGGCGGTCAAGAAGGTACGGGAACTCGCGGGGCCGACGAATCCTCACGTGGCGCGGGACAGCGCCCCGGGAACCATCCGGGCCCTGGGCACGGTCGTTCCCGTCAAGGACGCGGCGGGGAACGTCGTCGGCGAGCGGATGGACAATCTGGTCCACGCCTCCGCCTCCGACCCTGAGGCCGAGCGCGAGATCAAGCTTTGGTTCAAGCCCAACGACGTCATGCCGTACATGCACGCCTTCCCCACCGAGACGTGCGAGGACCACTACTACTTCGTGGACGGCAAGCTGTTCACGACCCACGAGCCGGGAAGCAAGTGCTTCCTCAGCCCGGGGGACACGGCCTGGACGTCGGACCTGGACGCGCTACGGTGCTTCGTCCGCGGCGTGCCCGCCCCCTGCACGCTCGACGCGGTGGTGGCCAAGTACCTCATCAACGACAAGCGGGAAGCTCCTTAGCGTGAAAAAGGGGACAGGCTCCGAGCGAAAGCCATGATTTCTCGGTGAAAACCGCTCGCCGCGAGGTGCCTGTCCCCATTATCTGACAAGCCCTCCGTCGCCCGGACCCCGCCACAGGGGCATTGTGGCGGCTTGTTCTACGGGCCCGAGCGGGCGAAAATCTGGTTTTCCGCGGCGGTTTCCGTTGCGGCTTTACGTCTTGGAGAATAGGGGCCGTGGACACCGGCGATCCGGCGCACTGCGAAGTCTTGCTCCGCTTGGCACGGCAGGGGGACGCGGAGGCCCTGGGCCGCCTCCTGGAAGGTGCTCCATCGCGACAAGAATTCGCGATCGGCCCGACGAGTGTTCGGGAAAAGGGCACACCGACACAAGCGCGCTCGCTGCTCACGGTCGGGGACGCGGCTGGGTCTTCTCAGCCGCGAGGGACGCGTTCTCTTTTCAAAGCATTAGCGGGGCTAATGCTTTGTGCGCAGTCGGCAATAGACCGCGATCCTCGCACGCTGTGCTATGTACCGCAGTGGCAATGACTTGCCGCCGGCACTACCCGGGCGTACCCTGCTTGGTACAATAGCCAACGGTTCCTGCCGTGGAGGAATGTCGTTATGGAACTGCTGTGTCTGGCGATCGTGTTTGTGTTCTTCGGTCTATCCTTCGGGATGATTCGGCTCTTTGAACGGCTCTAGGAGGTCGACCGTGAGCGCGGGACTCTACCTGGTTGGGGGCGTCGTGGCGGCGCTTCTGCTGGTGTATCTCACGTTGGCGCTGCTGAAGCCGGAGTGGTTCGCGTGAGCCCTCACTCTCTGCTGCAGATCGGCCTTTTTCTCGCGGTTCTCGTCGCGTTGGTGAAACCGCTGGGCTGGTACATGGCGCGGGTCTATGAAGGCAAGCCTTGCGGCCTGGACAGGGCCTTCGGTCGCCTTGAACGCCTTATCTATCGCGTGTGCGGGATCGATCCGGCGGAAGAGATGTCCTGGGTGACCTACGCCCGGGCGATGCTGATATTCAATCTCTTGGGTCTATTGGCCGTGTACGGTTTGCAGCGGATTCAGCACCTTCTGCCGCTCAATCCGCAGCACCTGCCTGCCGTCGCGCCCGATCTGGCGATGAACACCGCCGTCAGCTTCGCCACGAATACCAACTGGCAGAGTTACAGCGGCGAGACGACGTTGAGCTACCTGACGCAAATGCTCGGTCTGACGGTGCAGAACTTCGCGTCTGCGGCGACCGGCATGGCGGTCCTGGTGGCGCTGATCCGCGGGTTCGCGCGGCGCTCGTCGCAGACCATCGGCAACTTCTGGTACGACCTGACGCGGAGCATTCTGTACATCCTGCTGCCGCTGTCTTTGGCCGGCGCGGTCGTGCTCGTGTCGCAAGGCGTGGTCCAGACGCTCCGGCCGTACCAGACCGTAACGCTGATCCAGCCGATGAAGGACGCCGACGGCAAGGCGGTAACCGACCAGACCATCGCAGTGGGCCCGGCCGCCTCGCAGGTCGCGATCAAGCAACTGGGGACCAATGGCGGGGGGTTCTTCAACGCGAATTCTGCGCATCCGTTGGAGAATCCCACGCCGCTAAGCGGCTTCATCGAGATGCTGTCGATCCTGCTGATCGGCGCGGCGCTCTGCTATACCTTCGGGCGGATGATCGGCGACACGCGCCAGGGGTGGGCCATTTTGGCGGCCATGTTGGTGATCTTCGTGCCGCTGGTGGCCCTTGACTACTGGGCTGAACAGACCGGCAGTCCCAAGCTGGCCGCGCTCGGGGTCGATCAGCGGGCAACCGGCGGGCAGCCGGGCGGCGCCATGGAGGGCAAGGAGGTCCGCTTCGGGATCGCGCAGTCAGCGATTTGGGCCACGGCCACCACGGCGGCGTCCAACGGGAGCGTCAATTCCATGCACGACTCCTACACCCCGCTGGGCGGGCTGGTGCCGATGTGGCTGATGCAACTGGGCGAAGTCGTTTTCGGCGGCGTCGGAAGCGGCCTGTACGGAATGATCGTGTTCGCCATCATCGCGGTCTTCGTGGCCGGGCTGATGGTCGGCCGAACCCCCGAATACCTTGGGAAGAAGATTGAAGCCTTTGAGATGAAGATGGCCGCCCTGGTGATCTTGATTCCGCCCCTGGTCGTGCTGGTTGGGACAGCCGTAGCGGTCGCAACCGACTGGGGGAAACCGGGCATTTCCAACCCTGGCCCGCACGGCTTCAGCCAAGTTCTGTACGCATTTTCCTCAGCGGGAAACAACAACGGCAGTGCGTTTGCCGGCCTGAACGCAAATACGCCATTCTACAATATCGCCCTGGGCCTGGTGATGCTGGCAGCCCGGTACTGGCTCGCCATTCCCACGCTGGCGATCGCCGGCTCGCTGGCCCGGAAGAAGGCCACGCCCGTGAGCACGGGCACGCTGCCGACGCACACTCCGCTGTTTGTGGTTCTGTTGGTGGGGGTCGTCGTCCTGGTTGGTGCCCTGACTTTCGTGCCGGCCTTGGCCCTTGGTCCCATCGTGGAACACCTGATGATGGTGGAGTGAGCCATGGCACGAGGGACCAAAGCGACGCTGCTGTTGGATCCGAAGATCGTGCGCCGCGCGATCGTCGATTCCTTCTTGAAGCTCGATCCACGGCGGCAGTTGCGCAATCCGGTGATGTTCACGGTGTACGTGGGCAGCATCCTCACCACGGGCTTCTATGCTCAATCGCTTTTCGGCACGGGTGAGGCGCCCCCGCGGTTCATTCTGGCCGTGTCGGCGTGCCTTTGGTTCACCGTGCTGTTTGCCAACTTCGCGGAAGCCATGGCGGAAGGGCGGGGCAAGGCTCAGGCAGAGGCCCTGCGCCGGGCTCGCCACGAGGTCCCCGCGAAGAAGTTCCTTCTTCCCCCCTCGGAGCCGCTTCACGAGCCGCTCTTCCAGATGATGTTCCAGCGGGGCGAGGTCACGGTGGTCCCGGCCCCGGACTTGCGCTTGGGCGACGTGATTTTCGTCGAAGCGGGGGACTATATCCCGGGCGACGGCGAGGTGATCGACGGCGTTGCCTCCGTGGACGAAAGCGCGATCACCGGCGAGAGCGCCCCGGTCATCCGCGAGAGCGGCGGCGACCGGAGCGGCGTGACCGGCGGCACGCGGGTCTTGTCCGATTGGCTCGTGGTGCGCGTCTCCGCAAACCCCGGCGAGACCTTCCTCGACCGCATGATCGCCCTGGTCGAAGGGGCCAAACGGAAGAAGACTCCCAACGAAATCGCCCTGGACATTCTGCTCGCGGGCATGACGATCATCTTCCTTCTGGTCTGTGCGACCCTGTTGCCGTTCTCGCTCTTCAGCGTCGAGGCGGCCAAGGCGAGCGGCCTTCCCGGCGGCACGCCGGTCAGCGTGACCGTGCTGGTCGCGCTGCTGGTCTGCCTCATTCCCACCACGATCGGCGGGCTGCTCTCGGCCATCGGCATTGCCGGCATGGATCGGATGGTTCAGGCCAACGTAATTGCACTCTCCGGCCGGGCGGTCGAGGCCGCGGGCGACGTGGACGTGCTGCTGTTGGACAAGACCGGCACCATCACCCTGGGGAACCGTCAGGCCGTGGAATTCCTGCCTGCTGCCGGGGTCGAGGTGTCGTCCCTGGCCGATGCCGCTCAGCTTGCTTCACTGGCCGACGAGACTCCGGAGGGTCGCAGCATCGTGATACTGGCCAAGGAGAAACATGGACTGCGCGGCCGCGAGGTGCATCGACTCCGCGCCACCTTCATCCCCTTCACCGCCCAGACGCGCACGAGCGGCGTAAACCTCGAGGGGCGGCAGATACGCAAGGGCGCTGCCGACGCCATGGAAGCCTACGTGCGTCAGCGCGGCGGAGCGTTCCCCTCGGACGTTGCTGAGCAGGTGAAACGAATCTCCAAGCAAGGCGGAACGCCGCTCGTGGTGGCCGAAGGCTCCAAGGCCCTGGGGGTGATTCACCTGAAGGACATCGTCAAGGGCGGCATCCGAGACCGGTTCGCCCGGATGCGGCAGATGGGAATCCGGACGATCATGATTACCGGCGACAATCCGCTCACGGCGGCCGCCATCGCCGCGGAAGCGGGGGTGGACGATTTTCTCGCCCAGGCCACGCCCGAAGCCAAGCTAAGCCTGATCCGCAATTATCAGGCCACCGGGCACCTGGTAGCCATGACCGGCGACGGCACCAACGATTCGCCCGCCCTGGCCCAGGCGGACGTAGCGGTAGCCATGAACACCGGCACGCAGGCGGCCAAAGAGGCCGGCAACATGGTCGATCTCGATTCCAACCCGACGAAGCTCATCGAAATCGTCGAAATCGGCAAGCAACTGTTGATGACCCGCGGAGCGCTCACCACCTTCAGTCTGGCCAACGACGTGTCGAAGTACTTCGCGATCATCCCCGCCGCGTTTGCTGGGACGTATCCGGTGCTCGACGAGCTCAACGTCATGCGATTGGCGACGCCGGCCAGCGCCATCCTCGCGGCGGTCGTGTTCAACGCGCTGATTATCGTGGCCCTCATCCCGCTTGCCCTGCGGGGAGTGAAGTACCGTCCGATCGGCGCGGCAGCCCTCCTCCGCGCCAACCTCCTCGTTTTCGGCCTGGGAGGCCTGATTGTGCCGTTCATCGGGATTAAGCTGATCGACCTGATCCTGGTGGGACTGCACTTGGTCTAAGGGAAGCTGCCATGCTCAGTCAGTTGAGGCCCGCACTTCTGATCCTCGCTGTCTTCAGCCTCCTGACGGGCGTGATCTACCCGCTTGTGGTCACCGGCGTGGCTCAGGCGCTCTTGCCGCATCAGGCAAACGGCAGCTTGATGTACCGGGACGGCAGGGCGGTGGCGTCCGCCCTTCTCGGTCAGAGCTTTGACGATCCCAAATACTTCTGGAGCCGGCCTTCAGGGACTCTGCTAATGCCTTACAACGCGCAAGCCTCGGGAGGGTCCAACCTGGGGCCGACCAATCCGGCCCTGACAGAAGTGGTCCGCTCGCGGATCGCGGCCTTGCGGGCTGTGGACCCTGAGAACCGGGCACCGATTCCTGTGGACTTGGTTACCGCATCCGGCAGCGGGCTTGACCCGCACATCAGCCCGGCCGCGGCAGAGTACCAGGTGAGACGGGTGGCGAAGGCCCGCGGTCTGGACGAGGAGACCGTCCGGCAGCGGGTCAAGGAGAACACGGAAGGACGGACCCTGCAAGTGTTGGGCGAGCCACGGGTGAATGTCGTACAATTGAATCTCGACCTTGACCGGCTCCCGCGATGACCGGGCTTCGGCAATCCCGCCTGGCATTCCGTAGGGGTTTTCGGCATGACTGACGAGCGCCCGGATCCCGATACCCTATTGGCTCGTCTACAAGCCGAAGATGCAAAACGGGCACGCGGCAAGCTGAAGGTCTTCTTCGGTGCGGCACCAGGTGTGGGGAAGACCTATTCCATGCTCGAAGCCGCCCGCAAGGTGGCCAAGGAAGGGGTCGACGTCGTGGTCGGCTACATCGAGCCGCACTGCCGCCCCGAAACCCAGGCCCTCGTGCTGGGGCTCGACGTCCTGCCTCGCCTGGAGGTTATCTACCGGGGCACGAAGCTCCTGGAGTTCAATCTCGACGCTGCCTTGGCCCGTCATCCCCAGTTGATCCTCGTGGACGAGTTGGCCCATACGAACGTGCCGGGGCTGACGCACACCCGAAGGTGGCAGGACGTGATGCCCTTGCTCGACGCGGGGATCGACGTTTATACGACCCTGAACGTCCAGCACCTGGAAAGCCTCAACGACGTGATTGCCCAGATCACCGGGGTGATCGTCCGCGAAACGGTGCCCGATTCCATCTTTGAGGAAGCCGACGAGGTGGAGCTGGTCGACTTGGCTCCGGACGACCTGCTGGAGCGCTTGCGGGAAGGGAAGGTATACATCCCGCAGGAAGCCGAACGGGCGATGGCCCACTTCTTCACTAAGGGAAACCTCATTGCGCTTCGGGAACTCGCTCTACGGCGGACCGCCGAGCGCGTCGGAGAGCAAATGGAGGTATATCGCGAGGAGCACGCCGTCTCCGGGACGTGGCCGGCCCGCGAGCGGCTCTTGGTCTGCGTCGGGCCAAGCCCGTTTGCCGCCCGGCTCATCCGCGCAACGCGCCGCATGGCGGCCGGTCTGAAGGCTCCTTGGGTCGCGGTCCACGTGGAGACGCCGGCCGACGCGAGGCTCTCCGACGGAGACCGGGACGAGTTGGCGCAATCGCTCCACCTGGCCGAGCAGCTCGGGGGCGAGACGGCCACGTTCAGCGGGCACGACGTGGCCGACGAGTTGATCCATTACGCCCGCAGCCGAAACGTCACCAAGATCGTGGTGGGCAAGCCCCAACGGCCCAGGTGGAGGGAGTTCCTTGGCGGCTCCCTCGTGTACGAGCTTGCGCGCAAGTGCGGGGACATCGACGTGTACGTGATCAGCGGCGATCCGCAGCCGGCTTCCGCGTCGGCGCTGCGGCCTCGCTCGCCGCCGCGCTCGCGCCTGGACTACTTCTGGGCATTGGCCGTGGTAGTCGGCTGCACGGCGCTGGGTGCGATGGTGTCGCCGTACCTCGCGCCGACCAATCTGGTGATGATCTACCTCTTGGGCGTGGTTGCCGTGGCCCTGCGGTTCGGCCACGGCCCATCGATCCTCGGATCGATCCTCGGCGTGGCTGCGTTCGATTTCTTTTTCGTCGAGCCCAAGCTCAGTTTCGCGGTCGAGGACACGCAGTACCTGCTGACGTTCCTCGTCATGTTGCTGACCGGCTTGACAATCAGCACCCTGACGGCCAGAGTGCGGTTCCAGGCGGAATCGGCGCGGCAGCGCGAGCGGCGCACGGCGGCGCTTTACGCCATCAGCCGGGAGCTGACGGCCACCCACAGCCGCGAGCAGATCGCCCGGATCGCGGTCCGCCACGTCATCGCCGCTTCGGACGCCCGAGCAGTGGTTCTCCTGCCCGACGGAGAGCGCCGTCTGCGTCCGTTGGGAGCCGACGTGGACGGCTTCCTGCCCAGCGCGCACGACGAGGCGGTTGCGAAATGGGTGCTTGAGCACGGGCAAACGGCCGGCCGGGGAACGGCTACGCTTCCCGGAGCGGAGGGGATCTACTTGCCCCTTGCCGTTTCCTGCGGCACGGTCGGCGTACTTGGTGTCCTGCCCCCGGACACTCGGCGGATGGTCGATCCCGAGCAATTGCACCTTCTGGAAGCGTTGGCGGAACTCATCGCTTTGGCGGTGGAACGTGCCGATCTGGGGCCATCGTGAAAGCTTGCCCTCCCACTCCGGCTCGGCAAGAGCCTCGCCCTCTTCTGGCTGGAGCTGCGTCTTGCGTTGCTCCTTTATGGAGAATACAACAAGGGAAGGAGATCCACCGGCGGCCTGCACGCAATCTCCACGACGGTCCGACCTTTCGCCCAAGGAAAAGTGCATGATGGCAAGAATGACGGCAAGCGCGGCTCAGGCGGTTCTGCTCGCGGGGACGCTCCTCGGCGTCTCGCTCCCGGCGTTTCCGCAAACCGGCGGCGACCCCTGGTGGCCGCAGTTCCACGGGCCGAACCGGGACAACATCTCGTCGGAGAAGGGCCTGCTGAAGGAGTGGCCCGAACGCGGGCCACGGCTGATCTGGAGATCGTCCGAGTGCGGCAGCGGGTACTCGATGGTCTCCATCGCCGGCGGGAGGATCTTCACGGCGGGCGACTTCGGCGATGAGGAGTGGGTCATCGCCCTGGACCTGAGCGGCAAATTGGCGTGGAAGGCCCGAAACGGCGCAAGCTGGAACGGGCCGTACCCCGGCTCCCGCACCACGCCCACCTACGACGACGGCGCCCTGTACCACATGAATCCCACCGGCAGGCTGGCGGCTTATCGGGCGGCGTCGGGCGAGCCCCTATGGTCCGTGGAGCTGCAATCCGAGTTCGGGGCCCGGCACGGCACGTGGGCCATGGCCGAGAACCTCGTCGTCGACGGCGATCGGGTGCTCTGCGTGCCGGGCGGCGACAAAGGCCGCGTCGTCGCCTTGGACAAGCGCACGGGAAAGACGCTCTGGGCCAATACCGAGCTGAAAGACATCGCCGCGTACTGCTCGCCGGTCGTCGTGGCACACCGGGGCGTGCGCCAGTTGATCACGCTCATGCAGCGGTCCGTCGCCGCGGTCGACGTGCGGACCGGAAAGCTCCTCTGGTCCCATCCCCACGTCACGCCGCACGACCAGAACATCACTACCCCCATCTTCCGCGACGGGCACGTGTTCGTCACCAGCGGCCACTTGGGCGGGAGCACGCTCCTCAAAATCGGCCCGGACAGCCGCACCGTCGCGGAGGTATGGTCCCGGCGGGAACTCGACAATTGCCACGGCGGCGTGATTCTCCTCGACGGGCACCTCTACGGCAGCGCCTGCCGCAGCGGCGGGAAGTCGTTCTTCTGCGCCGACTTCCTCACCGGCCGGACCAGGCAGACCGACACGACCCTGGGCAAGCTGTCGCTCACCTGCGCCGATCGTATGCTCTACGGCGTGACCGACAAGGGCAGAATGCTGCTCCTGGCGATCCTCCCCGGCGGCGGATTCCGCGCCGTGAGCCAGTTCGACCTCCCCAAGGGGGACGACATGGTCCTGGCCCATCCCGTGATCTGCGGCGGCAGGCTGTACGTCCGCCACGGGCCGAACCTCTACGCGTACGACGTGAGCGCGCCGTAGATTCTCGGGCTTATCGCCGAGCTCCAAGAGCAGGGGCGTCTATGAAAATCAAGCGCGTCCAGTGTGACAATCGCAGGAGGGCATTCCAGGTCGCTGACTTGGTGTTCGAGCTTCAGGGCTTCGGCGGCCGGCGCGCGGGCGGCGCTCGGATTGGACGCCAAGTAGGCTGTGCCGACGGGGTGCGGGCGGTCTGGTCGTGCGCAGAATCACAACCCAAGCGGCCGGGTACCCGGTACTGAGTACTCGGCAGACGCCGGATCACCCTTCAGATCCAGCCCGGCCGCACCTGTTCACTGAATGTCCCTCTGAACGAGAACGCGGCGTGAGCATCACTGGCTGCCACTGGTCCCGGCAGCTCGCATAATCCGGTGTCTTGGCGAGTCCAGTTGCATATCCGGTTTCGCGGGAGTATCATTCCGCCTGTCGACGGTCACCGGAAATAGAGAACGGGGGGAATATGGCCGCGAAGCAGACTACCCTGTGGGTTCACGCTGATCGCCGCGACTCGATCCCTGGCGTTGCCGAGAAGCTGGTCGCGTATACGTCCCGCCTGATGCGCACTGCGAGGACGGAAGAGGATCTCCGCGTTGGGTTTGAGAAGGGAATCGATCCCCTGTTGCGCGACTTGGGTCTGGTGCGAGACCCTCGCTACGAGAAGGCGATCTACCGCAGCGGCCGGGCGGACGCCGTCCACGGCCAGGTGATCTTCGAATACGAAGCGCCCCGCGCGTTGCGCTCCGAAAGAGCGGTCGAGCACGCCTTCGACCAGTTGGTCGGGTACATCGGCGGCGAGGCCCGCAGCCGCAAAGACGCCCTCTTCATCTTTGACCCGAAGCTTGTCGGCGTCGGCTTCGATGGGGAGCAGATCTTCTTCGTCCACTACGGAGGCGACGTGGAACGGGCGAAGACTGAACTGGATAGGAATGACTTCGTCCGGCGCGGACCTTATCCCTTCAACCGAGAGAGCGCGACGACGCTGCTGGCCTATATGCGGGCACTCAACCGCCGCTTGCTCACGGCGGAGGAGCTGGCCCGCGTCTTCGGCCCTCGGACGCCTATCGCTGCCGAACTCCTGCACGCGCTCAAGAAAGCACTGGTCGATTGGGCCGCGAGTTCACGCGTACGCGCGTTTTACGACGAATGGCGCCGGCTTTTCGGGATCGTCTACGGCGAGCAGTTCAGCGCTGTCGAGGGGGATGAGGGCGAGAGCCTGTGCCGGGTGTATGGCCAATCGCGCAATGTGGACTTCCCGCAACTCCTCTTCTGCCTCCACACGTACTTCGTGCTCCTGATGAAGCTGATCGCGGCGGAGTTGGTGAGTCTGTCGGAAACCTCGTTCATGTCCTCGTTCTCCCACGACCTGGCGAACGCGGACGACGCGGCCCTGGCCCGCAAGCTGCGGGGAGTGGAAGACGGGGGGCTGTTTGCCCGGCGAGGCATCACAAACTTCCTGGAAGGCGACTTCTTTCGGTGGTATCTGGACGCCTTGTCCCCCGACCTGCGGGATAAGCTGAGGGAGCTGGCGCGCGGACTGGCCGAATTCGAGCCGGCAACCACGGTCATCGCCCCTCACGCGCAACGGGACCTGCTGAAGAAGCTTTACCAGTACCTCGTTCCCCAGGACGTGCGGCACCACCTGGGCGAGTACTACACCCCCGACTGGCTTGCCGAGATGACTCTCGACGAGGCGGGCTACGATGGCGACCCTCGCAAGCGCCTCCTGGACCCGGCCTGCGGCTCTGGCACGTTTTTGGTCCTAGCGATCCAGAGGGCCAAGCAACACGCGGCACGCCACGGAGAGCGCCCTCGGGAGACCGCTAAGCGCATCCTCGCCAACATTTGGGGCTTCGACCTGAACCCCCTCGCCGTTATTGCCGCGCGAACCAACTACCTCTTCGCTCTCGGGGACCTCATCTACCAGGTTGAAAGCCCCGAGATCCCCGTTTACCTCGCCGACTCGGTCCTCTGGCCGCAACGGGCAGGGCAGATGGACCTTGCCGCGGGGGATTGCGTGAGCGTACCCACCGCGGTCGAGACCTTCCGGGTTCCCGCCATCTGGGTTAAGCACAACGGCTTCCTGATGAGGCGGGCCGCTCCCCTAGTGGAGTCCATGGCCAAACAACGCTATTCCGCCGACGCCGCCCTGAAGCGGCTGAAGCGAGAGGGGTTGGTATTCCCGCCCCACGAGGAGGTCGTCACGAGCTTCTACCGCCAAGTGTTAGCCCTCGAGAAGGAAAAGAAGAACGGCATTTGGGCCCGCTTCCTCAAGAATGCATTCGCCCCCATGGTCGCCGAGAAGTTCGACTACGTCGTCGGCAACCCGCCGTGGATCCGCTGGGGCTATCTGGCGCAGGCATACCGCGAGGCGACGCTCCCTCTCTGGACGGACTACGGATTATTCTCACTCAAGGGCATGGCCGCGCGGCTGGGCGGCGGAGAAAAGGATTTCTCGATGCTCTTCGCCTATGCCGCGCTGGACTTCTACGTCGCGCCGAAGGGCAAGCTTGCCTTTCTCATCACCCAGGAGGTCTTCAAGTCCAAGGGCGCCGGCGAGGGCTTCCGCCGCTTCCGCCTCGGCGACGGTGCCCCTTTCCGGGTCACCAAGGCCCACGATTTTGTCGCCGTTCAGCCATTCGAGGGCGCGGCCAACAAGACCGCTCTCATCGTCGCCAGGAAAGGCGAGGCCACGCGCTATCCCGTGCCCTACACCGTCTGGACGCGCAAGAAGGGCATCGGTCGCATCCCCACCGATGCGTCCCTGGCTCAGGCGAAGCCCCTCCTTGAGAGAAAACGCCTCCTCGCCCAACCCATGGGCAAGCCCACCGGCTCCTGGCAAACCCTGAGCCGCGCCCAAGAGGGCCTCGCGGTGATCCAAGGCGACAACGCCTACCAAGCGCGCCTGGGAGCGAGGGTAGAGCCCTACGGGGTTTACTGCCTTGAGGTCAAGGAAGTCATAACGGAGGGACGGGCCGTCGTCAGGAACATGGTCGAGACCGGCAAGCGGTCGATCGAGCCAGTCGAAGAACTCGTCGAGACCGACCTTCTCTATCCTGCGCTTCGTGGGTCGGACGTAGAGCGCTGGCGATGCAAGCCAGCAATCCATGTGCTGATTGCCCAGGACCGCGAATCGAGGGCTGGCTACTCCGTGGCGAAGATGCAGGACGACTACCCGAGAACCTATGGATATCTCCTCAGGTTCAAAGACGAGTTGCTGGCACGCGCAGCGTTCCGGAAGTACCACGCTGACTCGGGGCACCCATTTTACAGCCAGTTCAATATCGCCCAGTACACATTTGCGCGGTACAAGGTTGTCTGGAAGCGGATGGCGAGCGACCTGGTGGCCGCTGTCGCCTCACAGGCAAAGACCCCTTACGGCTTCAAGACGATCATTCCGACGGATACGACGTCGCTCATAGCGACCGAGGATGAGGCTGAGGCCCACTACCTGTGCGCGATCCTGAATTCGACGCCAGTCCGCGAGTTCATCAAGACGTACTCCTCGGCGGGCCGGGGCTTCGGCTCCCCCTCCGTCATGCAGCACGTCGGCATCCCCAGGTTCGACCCGCACAACAAGCTCCACCGTGGCCTCGCGCACCTTTCTCACGCCCTACACGACCTGAAGCAGAAAGGCGAACCCATGAAGATCGGCCCGCTTGAAAAGCGGGTGGATCACGCCGTGATGCGGCTCTTTGGCATCCGGTGACCCGTGACGCGGTGGGGCGCGTTGTTCCCAGCCGTGCCCGTGCGTACGCTCGGCCGCGGCGCAACCCACATGGCGGTGGGGCATCCCGCGAACGAACAACGGGCGTTGGCTCGGCAGGTGCCAGTCCCGTCGTGCCCAGAGACCTTGCGACCTTGCCGCACACAACCGCATCGCTCTTGCCGTCGGGGGGGAAAAATGCTATTTCCCCGGCCCGGCGGTTTCGCGACGCGGCATGGACTGAGACGCCCCATCCCCGCGAGGGGAATGTGGGCCAGGATCCCGTCCTTTAAGCGGATCGTTTCTCCTCTCTGGACGGGTCTCGGGATCGCCGCTCGGTCTTCTGCCCTTCGCCGGCCGACTATCCCATCACCCTGGAAATCCCGATGGTCTCGCGAGTCTTCAGATTATTGCGGAGCGCTAAGGCGCTTTTCACCGCCGCGGGGTCGCCCCGGCAGATTGCCTTCGGCGTGGCCCTCGGGATGATGATCGGCCTGGTGCCCAAGGGGAATATGACGGCGCTCCTTCTCTTGCTGGTCCTCCTCGCCACCCACGCGAACCTGGCGGCGGGGTTGGCGGCGGCCGCGCTCTTCTCATGGGTCGGGATGTGGACCGATCGGCTTGCGCACCTGGTGGGCCTGGCGGTGCTCAAGGCCGGGCCGGTCCAGCCCGTCGGGGCCTGGCTCTACGACGTGCCGCTGGCGCCCTGGACCGCCCTGAACAACACGGTGGTCTTGGGGAGCCTGCTCTTGGGGCTTGTCTTGTTCTACCCGGTGTACCACCTGAGCTACTTGTTCTTCGACCGGCATCGGGATCGGATCGCCGGGAAGCTCCGGCGGTACAGGGCGGCCGTGCTGCCCGAGAAGTCCGAGCCCGCAACGCAGTGGAGGCCACAATGACCCGCTGGTCCTACTTGCGTTGGCGGCTGGCGATCCTGGGGGCAGCGCTTCTGGCCCTATGGCTTGGGCTCAATCCGCTGGCGCGACGGTCGTTGGTGTCGCTCGGCCAGCGGATTACGGGGGCGAAGGTGGAGATCGGCGAGCTCAGCGCGTCGCTCGCCCGCACGGAACTGGCGCTCCAGGACCTGCAAGTGGCCGATCCCGACTCGCCGATGGAGAACCTCTTCGAGGCCCGGGAGCTGACGGTCAGCCTCGAAAGCGACTCGTTCTTGCGGCGGAAGCTCATCGTCCGTGAGGGGCGGATCGGCGGCCTGCGCTTCAATACGCCGCGGACGACCTCCGGGGCCTTGGAGAAGCGGCCGCACCGCGCGCCGCATGAGAACCAAGGGCCGAGCCTGCTGGAGAAGAAGCTCGTCGAGTTCGGGGAGCTGTGGATGGAACGCCTCGCCGCCCTACTCCAGCAAGAGGTCCGCGAGGAAGTCGAGCAGCTCCACTCCGTCGAGCTTGCCCGGGAGCTCCTGCGCCGCTGGCCAGCCGAATACGAGCAGATGGAGGCCCGGGTCGATGCGCTCAGATCGCGGGTCGAGGAACTCCAGGGGCTCGCCAAGGGCGGCGTCAAGGACCTCGTGCGGGACATCGACGCCGTGCGCACGGCCGCGGCCGACGCCGAGGAACTTTAGCGGGATACCGGCGAGTTTCATGGCCAACTCGACCGGCTCCGGCGCCAGGCCCAGAGCGACAAGGACGCCATCGCCGCCGCACGCCGGAAGGACCTCCGGACCCTCCAGGAGCGGTTTCGTCTGGAGGAGCTCAACGGCGAGAACCTCTCCGAGTATCTGCTGGGGACGGAGTGGAGCCAGCGGCTGCGGACGCTCGTCTCCTGGATCGACTGGGGCCGCAAGCACCTGCCCAAGAAGGGACAGTCGCTCCGGCCGGCCCGCTCCCGCGGCGTGGACGTGCTCTTTGCCGGGACCCGCCCGCGGCCCGATTTCCTCGTCCGCCGCCTGCTCCTGGAAGGCGAAGGGCAGAGCGGCGGCCGGCCCTTCCAGTTCACCGGGTCCGCCGAGGGGCTGACCTCCCAGCCCGCCGTCTATGGTCAGCCTGCGGTCTTGAAGCTGGAGCTCCGCGGGGCGGCCGAAATGACGGTTGCCGCAACCCTCGACCACACGCAAGAAACCCCCCATGAGCGCCTCGTGATCGAATGCCCGAACTTGCGCCAACCGCAGCGGGTCCTGGGCCGGCCCGACCGCCTGGCCCTGTCGGTCTCGCCCGGCAGCATCCGCCTGGCGATGAACCCGGAGTTGAAGGGCGATGATCTCTCGGGCAAGGTCCACTGGCGTCAGGGGCCGGTGGAGCTTGCACCGGCGTTGGCTCCCCGCTACGGCGGCCCGCGACTGGCCGCCGAGCTCGCGGACGGGCTCCGCCGCATCCGCTCGATCGACGTGACGGTCGATCTGGGCGGCACGCTCCACAAGCCGGAGTGCAAGCTCCGCTCCAACCTCGGGCCGCAGTTGGCGGAGGCGGTCAACTGGGCCGTCCAGCGCGAGCTTGAGTTCCGGCGCGACCAACTGGCCGAGCTGGTCGAAAAGAGAGTCGATGCCGAGCTGGCCCGCTTTGAGCAGGTCCTCTTTGCCAAGGAGCGGGCGGTCCTGGCGAAGCTGGAAGAGAGCGGCCTGGACGTCAACCAGTTGCGGCAACTGGTCGCCCAGCGGGTCCGACTGCCGGACAACTTGCGCGACAAGCTGCCGGACGACATTCTCGACAAGAGGCTCCCCGCCGACCTCGGGAAGAAGCTCAAGGACAAGCTGCCGCTAAGGTTCTAGCGTAGTGAGTCAATTGGACGCGAACTCATCGGGGCGGCCAGCGGTTCGATCAAGCCGTCAGCGAAGCTGACCCGGGGCAGCCGGGCCTTGCGGCTGATCGGTGCTGGGCGCCGACATTTCAAAGATGAACGATCGCGGGACCACCACGCCATTGGATACCTTGATCCGGACTGCTTTCGATTGCCACTCACCCAGAGTCAAGGTGAGCGTGAGGGTCCCCTCGCCCACGCGTCCCATACCAAGCTCTGCCAGACTCCACCAACGAAGGGCCGCGGGGGTCAACGAGCTTAGCCCCTGCATCCCCGACCCCGAGCTGGACGAACCCGAGCCGGAATCGTATTCATTTGTGTCATGAATCGCTCCGGGAGCGTCGTATTGATCGACCACTTGCCCTGACGGTAACCGCACCTTGGCGCTGAGAAGAGGAATCGCCTGGATGGCCTCCTTCGAGCGCGATTGGCGCAACTTCTCTTGCTCCTGCAGGAACTCGGCCCATTTCTCGCCCGGGATTCTCTCGCTCACCTGGCCGATGAAGCCCACGTAGTGGTCTCCATTGGGGAGGCGCTGGCCGTTATGGCCGAGTCCGGCCTTGTCCCAGAAGAGCGCCAAACGCGGATCGTCCGCGAGGGTCAGCCCTTCGACATAGTGCCACCCGCAAGTCTCCGGCCCCAGCAGTTCGCCCCGTTCGAGTATCTCGCGGACAACGGCCTCCGGCACTGTCTTGCCGCACAGCATCCCCGGATGCCCCAGGCCGGCGCGATACAGAAGACTGAGCGAGGCCTCCGGTGTCACTTCGCCGACAGGAAAACGGCCACCATGCGCTTCGGCGTACTCGCGCAGGCAAAACCAGACGCTGAAGTCGCAGCAGTGGGACCACCCATACGGATACGTATAGCGGTGCCAACGATAAAACGAATAGCCACCAACGACGAGCAGCACTGCAACGGTCAGAAGTACCTTGGTGCGAGTGCGCATGGGGATTGCACGGTCTACGGCGCCGCTCCCAGGTGGCTGGCCAGCGGCGGTCTTGTCACCACGATTGTCAACGAGAGGGACGACTGTCGGCGAGCGCGGGGTCTCCGTGAACCGTGCGCCCGCTCACAGGACCGATTCTACACCTCCGAGGGTAGCCAAACAATCTGTGGCAGGTTAGGTCCTTCACGCCCGCCCGGGACCATGAATAATCACCCTGCCAAGACTTCCGAAGTCTCGAAGACTTCGGAAGTCTTCGCTCGCCCACTGCCGGGCCGACACGGCCCGGCTCTGAACCCCGAACGCTCACGCCCCCCCTCGTCCCCCGCCCCTCAACTCTCGCTCCTCCCCCTCGTCCCGCGCTCCTGTCCCCTTGTTTCCGACCGGGCCATACGCCATGCTGGAGGGATGTTGTCATTTGTGACAGCATCGGTAGGTATAATATCCGTCGGAGGGTGCCCATGGCCTGGGAGTACAGCGAGAAGACCAAGCAACTGTTCATGGACGCCGTCCACGGCAAGCCGGGGACGCACCTCGGGGAGATCGAAGACCCCGACGGCTTCGGCGAGCACGGGTCGATCGCCTGCGGCGATGCGCTGCGGTTCACCTTCCGGGTGCGGCGTCATCCCACGGACCCCACGAAGGACGTAATCACCGAGGCCCGCTACCTCACGTTCGGCTGCACGTCGGCGATCGCGGCGTCGGAGGCCCTTTGCACGCTCATCGAGCGGGGCGGCTTCACGCCCATTGAGGCCCTCAAGGTCCAGAACAAGGAAATCGTCGAGTTCCTCGAAGGGCTCCCGCAGCAGAAGATCCACTGTTCGGTGATGGGGGCCGAGGCCCTGGAGTCGGCGGTCTTCAACTGGGCGCAGAAGCGGGGCGTGGACCTGGACAAGCTGGGAATCCGGATCCATGCCGACGAGTCCAAGGAGGGCCGCATCGTCTGCAAATGTTTTGGGCTGAGCGAGCCGTACCTGCGGCGGAAGATCGAGGAGCTCAACCTGCGGACCATCGCCGAGGTCACCAACGCCACCAAGGCCGGCGGGGCGTGCGCCTCCTGTCATCACGCGCCCGGTGGGCTGCAGGACCTGTTGGACGAGGTTTGGGGCAAAGGGGCCAAGACGCTGCGGATCGTCCCCAGCGTCCCGAAGATCTCCGAGCCCCCAAAGCCCGCCGAGCCGGCGGCCCTCTCCCCGTACCGGTACATGAAGACGGTGGAGAAGACGGTCGAGGAAGTGGTCCGGCCGATGCTGGCCGCGGACGGCGGGAACCTGGAGATCGTGGACATCAAGGACAACCTGGTCTTCTGCCGTTTGGAAGGGGCCTGCGCCGGGTGCGCCAGCGCCGGCCAAACCCTCCGGCTCATGGTGGAGAAGACCCTCAAGGACCTGGTCGACGAGCGCATCCGAGTGGTCCAGGTATGACAGTCTGAAGAGCTTTCAGCGATCAGCCTTCAGCGATCGGCGGATCGGGCGAGGCTTGCTGAGTGCCGAGTGCTGAAAGCCGAAACCTGAAAGCCGATAGCTGACTGCTCATAGCCCCCATGAACATCATCTACGCCGACAACAACGCCACCACCCAGGTCGCCCCGGAAGTCGTCGAGGCGATGCTGCCGTTGCTCAGGGATACGTACTTCAACCCCAGCTCGATGTACGAGCCGGCCCGGACCGCCGCCCAGGCCATTGCCCGGGCACGCAAGACGATTGCCGGCTGCTTTGGCGAGATCGACCCGCGCGAGATCATCTTCACCGGCTGCGCGACCGAGAGCAACAACGCGGCGATCTTCGGCACGGTGAAGGCCAATCCCGAGCGCCGCCACGTCGTGACCACGGCGGTGGAGCACCCCGCCGTGCTGGAGGTGTGCAAGGAACTCCAGCGCCATGGCTGCCGGGTGACCTTCCTCCCCGTCGATGGCCGCGGCAACCTGGACGTCCGCGATTTCATCCGCGCGCTGGACCGCGACACGGCCCTGGTCACGATCATGCACGCCAACAACGAGACCGGCGTCGTCTTCCCCATCGAGCAACTGTCGCGATTGACCAAGGAGACCGACCCGAGCATC
>CAYGZA010000093.1:0-19033 GCA_964354135.1 uncultured Planctomycetaceae bacterium | reverse complement strand
TGATTTTCAACGGCAAGATGGGTAAGCAGCCCTTCCAAGTGTCGAAGATGGGTTTAGGGGTCGGCGCCGCCAGCGTGGACGCATCAGAAAAGGAACCATTATCGGGACACGAGAACTTGACTCGACCGTCTGGCCTCAGTCTCGCACGCGCAACCTCAGGCAACGTTTCAGCGGACGTTGCCTTGACATCCGGACTTGGCCTACGGTCGGGCCACTCCGCAGACTACGCGGAAGCCCACGTTATAGACGCCCGACCAAGCCGCATAGGAGAGGCGGAACGCCGAGCGGGCGCGATGCGGACGGTCGTGGAACGACCCGCCGCGCACGACCCGGTTGCCCGCGGCCACCGGATCGTTGCGCCCGTCATGGTCCTGGTAGGGATACGGGCGGTCGAGCGACCGCGTCCACTCGGCCGCGTTGCCGTGCATGTCGTGCAGGCCCCAGGCATTGGGGGCGTAGTTGCCCACCTCGGCCGTCACGCAGGCCCCGTCGTCTACCGCAGCCACCTTCGGCATCCAGTCGAAGGGCTGTCCGGAGAAGACCGAGGCCAGGACGAGCCGCTTATCGGCCAGATTGGCCCGTCTGCCGAAATCGGCGTCGAGGTGGCCGTACGACATTGCCGCCGCGCTGCCGCTGCGGCAGGCCCACTCCCACTGGGCTTCCGTGGGCAGGGAGAAACGCCGGTGCGTCTTGTCCGACAACCAGCGGCAGAACTCCATCGCCCGCGTCCACGGCACGCGGACCACGGGCTGCTTGGGCCGGTTCACCGGCAAGCCGCGGGCGGTGACGTCCTTGCCGTAGACGCTGATGTAGCGGCTGTCGTGCCGCGGATCAAACAGGGCGTACTGTTCGTTTATCACCTCGAACTTGCCCATCCAGAAAGGTCGCTCGATGCACACCCGCGACGCCGGCTGCTCGTCGTCACAGCCGGCTGCATCGCCCATCAGGAACTCGCCCGCGGGAATGAGCACCAGGTGCATCGCCACGCCGTTACCGAGGTCGAGCTGCAGGTCGGTCGGTCCAGGGCTGCCGGGGCCGGAATCCCGCGCCGCACTCTGCTGGCGACGCTTCGCCTCGTCGCCGGTGAAGGGCCAGCCCGGAACCTTGACGTCCGACGAGGCCGGCTTCGCCCCTGGCGGCGGCATCACGGGATTGACGGGCCCGCGGGGGAGCGTCGGGAGCAGCTCGGGATCTTCATCGAGATTGGCGAACAACCGGGCATACTCGCGGCGGCGCTGGTGCGCCCCCGGCTGACCGATGTTGTATTCGCCCCAGTTGCCGTGGTACGGCACATTCAGATCGATCCAGGTGACCAGGCGGTCCCACGCCTCGGCATCGAGCTGGACGCCGTGATGTCCTTTCTTGAGCATCTGGACCAGCTCGCTGGTGTCGGCGTGATATTCCAGCGGGGGCAGCAGATGGTAGTCGCTTTCAGCTCCCGGCCGGCGGACGTAGCGATGGAGGATCTCGTAGGAGACGCTCCGGTTGATCGGCCAGAGATGCCATATACAGCACCCTGACGTGTCGGGATGCACCGCGCCCAGGGCAGGATCCCGGGAGTCCGGCCCGGCGATCCGTCCGCCGCGAAGGTCCGAAATCGGTGGGCCGTCAGGCCGGGGCTGATCGTTGTGACACCCGACGCAGTACCTGTCGAGCACGGGCTGGACCTCGCGTGCGAAGCTGAACCCTCGCACCGGGCCACGCCAGGGCATGATGGGGGAGGGCGAGTCCTTTAGCGCGGCAGTGGCCTTCACGCTCAGCGTCTCCGCACGCCGCTCATGGCAGCCAACGCAACTGACGTTCTCGCCCGGCATTGCCGTGAACCAACTCCGCATGAGTTGGAGGGCCTTGCCCTCGGCGTCCAGCGGCTGGACCGAGATGGGCGTGTTGGCAGGCACAACGAAATGGGCCGAACCATCCTCGCGGACCGGCACCGTGCCCAGGATGCGCTTCACGTCCCAGCTCCCGTCGGTGCCCACGGCACAGTGCCCCCCGGTGCCCCGGTAGCCGTAGTGGTAGGCGAACACGCGCAGGTTCTTCACGGTGCCGCGCGGGACGCCTTGGAGCCCCGGGCCAGCATAGATGTCGCTGACCGTGACGGTGGCGTCCTTGCGGTCGAGCTGGACCCGGTCGGGAATGGCCGGCGGCGCGGGCCGGCGGACCAGCGGAAAAGGCTCCAAGAGTGCCGAACCGGGCACGCTGCGGATCGGCACGATGTTGTCGAAAACGTCGGCCAGGCACAGCACCCACGGCGCCGAGGGATCCCGCTGGCACGACACCAGGAAGTATTTGCCTCCGCCGGCCCCGCTGGCCTGGTCGCCCAGCGGGTACGGGTGCAGGAACTTCGGCCAACTGGCGTCCACCAGGGCGTCACGGATGACCGGATCGACCTTCTTGCCGTAACCGGGGATTCGCTGGACCACGCCATCGGCCTCCGCCTGGCCCTTTCCGACGTCGAACACCACGAGCTCGCCGGCCCGAGCGCTGCCGTGGTGGCCCCCGACCACGCCCACCAGCAGCGACCGATGGCCGGGAATGGGCCGGGCATTGAACACGGCGTTGGGCCAGTAGGAATTGCTGCCGTAACACGCGATCTGGCTCGTGCCGTCCGGGTTCATCGTGAACAACAGCCGCGTGAAGAAGTGCGGCGCGTCGGCGTACTCCCACCTCAGGTAGAGGACCTTCCCGTCGTTCATCACCGTCGGACACCAGTTGTGGTCCTGATCGAAGCAGAGCTGGCGCACCCGCTGGTCGCGAGGCTCCAGCAAGTACAAGTGCCCGGCCGAGTGCGACGACGAGCGGCCCCAGCAGGGACAAACGCTTTGGGCCGCGGTGGAGGAGAAGATGATCCGCCCATCGGGCAGGTAGCTGCCTTCGTAACTGTCCACTTCGGGCCAATCCTTGGTGACTTGGCGCGGGGGCCCGCTCGGCTGCCCGGTCGATGCGTCCAGCGTCAGCTCATAGACATTCCACTCGCCGGCGCCCTTGGCGCCGGGCATGGAGAACAGAAGCCGGTCCGCGTTCCAGTGCAGGTCGACGTCGCCGACGAACTCCCCGGCTGCCGGCCGGTACACCGTCCGAAGCGCGCCGTCGGGGCTGACGGGCGAGAGGACGACGATTTCGTTGTCGTACCCGGCCTTGGCGATATCGGTCTTGCCTCCCCAGTTGGGCGTCATCCCGAGGTTGCCGTCGGCCCGCCGCACCAGCAAGAGCTTGTCGAACCCTAATAGCGGGTTGGCCAGCAGGGCGTCGCGCTGGAGTGCCGCGAACTTCGCCGGTGCGTCCGCGGCACCACCTTTCTTGAGATCCTCCAGCCGCCGCAGATACTCGCGGCCCTCGCGATACCGCCCGCCGAACGTCGCGATCAGGTCCTCGATCGCCAGCCGCAGGCTCGTGGGGCTCCCGCTGAGAGTCCCTCCGGAACGGCTCTGGCTGCGTGTCCCCTCTCCCTGTGGAAGAGGGTTAGGGTGAGGCAAATCACCGACATCGGCCAACACCACAACCGTCATGGCGCAGACCGAGAGCAGGGCCCATGTCAGAGACTGTCGAATCCTCGGCGTGTTCTGCAACATCAGGATCCTCGCATCGCTCTTTGGGCCCTTCCTGAAGAACCCGATGCTACTTGACTGCCCTCAGGGCGTCTTCGGCCCTCTTCTTTGTTGCGTCGGCCTTCGAGTTCTCGGCCGCCGTGCGCAGGGCTTTCTGACGCTGTTGGTTGGAAACGTCCTTTAGGTCGCTTCTCTCGGCGAGGGTGACGATGGCCGAGCACGCTTCCTCGGAAACCGCGGGGTCCGCCGCGAAGCGGGCCAACATCTCCAGCGCGCCGGCGGTGGGGAGAGAGCCGATCGTGGCG
This sequence comes from uncultured Planctomycetaceae bacterium, assembly GCA_964354135.1. Classification (GTDB taxonomy): domain Bacteria; phylum Planctomycetota; class Planctomycetia; order Pirellulales; family Thermoguttaceae; genus CAYGZA01. Next base: position 15,180 of record CAYGZA010000093.1, on the reverse strand, counting down.
ATCGCGAGCCGCTTCTCTTCGGCCCGCGTCACCAGCGGCAGCACCTTGCTCACCTCGGCTCCCTTCTGTTGGCTGGGGAGACTCTTGTCGTTCTCGACGCATTGCAGGAAACCGCGCAGGGCCAAGACCTGGTGCGACGCCTTCCTGGCCGACCTGGCCAGCGCCAGAAGCGGTTCCCTTGCGCCGGCGTCATCCGGCCACCTGTTCGGCCAGGAAGACAAAGTCCGTATCGCCTCGTCCCGGACCGTCTCCTCCGGGTCCTCGATCGCGGACCTGACCGCGGCCAGCGCGCTCTGGCCACCGCAGGAAACAAGCGCATGAATCGCGATCACGCGCAGGCCGCCGTCGCCGCTTTGCGCCAGCGGCGTCACGTGCGGAGCACAGGCCGCCCCGTAGCGGCCGCAGACCGCTAGAAGGGCGCTGGCGATGGCCGCACGCTCGTTGGGGACTTGCGTTTTCCGAAGGAGCCTCACGAGATCGCCGGCCTGCTGCCGTTGGCCGATGGTGGCGATGGCCGCCACGGCGGCGCTGCGAACCTCGGGTTGCGGATCTTCAGTGCACCGCACCACGGCGGGCAACTCATCGACCGCCCAGCGGGCCGCCAGCGCGCCCACGAGGGCCGCTCTTGCCGCCGCCGTCTGCGACATGGCGGCCACCATCGCCTTATTGGCGCCGGGCGCCTTGATCCGCACGAGGGCCGCTCGCGCGGCGTCCCCTTCGGCCCCGGGCTTTCCGGCGGCCGCAGCCAACCGCGGCACGTCCTCGACCGTGCCGACGTGGCCCAACGCCCCCAGCGCGGCAGCCCGCACCGCCTCATCGGGACTCCCGAGGGCCGCCACGACGGCGCCGCGTGCTGCCACGTACCCGCGCTGCCCCAGAACGTTCAGCACAATCACCTGGGTGGCCGGCGGGAGGGTGCCCAGCGCATCGGCATAGGGTTTCGGGTCGTTCGCCGCGCGGATCGTCTCACCCGCCACGGCCCGGCGGAGCGCATCGTCGCCCTGGAGGGCCTTCATGACCCGCTGGAAGGCCTGGTCGGGCTGCGCCGCGATGAGTCCCCGGAATGCGGCCGCTTGGACCCAAGGGGGCTCGGCGGGCGCGATCAACTCCTGAAAGCGCTTCGCAGCTTCGCCCTTGTCCCCGGCTTGCGAGAGGGCTTCCGCCGCCTCGACGCAGGCGACCGACACAGGGACGCGGATGGCGGCGGGCGCCTTGACGCGAGAATCGAACAGGGTGCGGACCGCCTCGGCCGTGCCGATCCTCGCCAGCGCCGAGGCCGCCGCCGCGACGATCTGGCTATCGGCGTCGCCCAGCACGGCTGCAAGCGGCGCAACGCTCGCGGCATCGCGGCGGACACCAAGGGAGTTGATCACGCCCACCTTGGCCGCGCCCTTCAGATTCGGCATCGCGTCGCGCAGCGCCGCCGCGGCCGCCGCATCCGGAATGGCCTCCAGTGCGTAGCGAGCCATGTGCGAGAGGTCCTTGTCGGCCAACAGGCCTGCCAACGCGGGCACGCAGTCCTTCGTGCCGACTAGCGCGAGCTTCTGGCACGCGTAGCACTTTGCGGGCCGCGTCGCCGTCGCCTTGAGGAGTTGCGACAGGCGCGTTTCCAGGTCCTTCCGCGCGGCCTCATTCTTCATCGCGGCCACGACCGCCTTGTCGATCGACCTCAGGGCCGCGTCCGATTGGCCCCACTCGTACGCGGCCAGGGCCTTTATTAAAGAGTCCTCGTCAAGCCCCGCGAGCGCCAAAGCGCCCCATCCCGTCAAGACCGCCGCCAGACACCAGGTTGTCATTCGCTGCCGGAACACGGCGATGCTCCTTTCTGGAAAAGGCTCCGGGATTCCACGAGTTCAGAATCGCCACGGTTCGCGCGAGGCGCGGCTGCGCATCCGGTTTGCCACGTCGTCGCCGACGAACTCTTCCTTCGCCGGGTCCCACTTCAGCGGCCGGCCGAGACACACACAGATGTTGGCGGCATGGCACGCCGTGGTCGCCCGATGGGCCACCTCTGCATTGCAGACGGGCTGCCGGCGCGTCTTGATGCACTTCAGGAAATCCTGGATGTGATTGGCCGCCTTCTCGTAGGTGCCTCTTTCCCTCGGCTTGTAGGGTCCCAGCAGGGACGGCGGATCGGCCTCGAACCCCAGGTTGTCGTCCACGGAGATCCAGCCCTCCGTCCCTTCGAATCGCGCCATGAGGCAAGCCCCGTCCGGGATTCCCGCGTGAAACACCAGCCGGACCCCGTTGGCATACTTGGCCGCGACTTCGTTGCCGCTTGGTTGCTCGTACTCGACGGGTGAGGACATCTCTGCGTCGTTGGCATACTGTGCCAGATCGGCCTGGTGCGTTCCCCAATCGGTGATGCCTCCCCCGCCGAGATCCGGGATGTGGCTCCAACCACCCAGGCCGCCAATGTAATCGGAGTTGTAGGGACGCCATACGACAGGCCCCAGCCACAAGTCCCAGTCGACGACCTCTCGGGGCGGCTCGGGCTGCGGCGGCCGCGCCTGGAAGGCCCCGATGTTGGGAACGAAGTCCGGCGTATATCCGTAGACGGTCCGCAACCGACCCAGCTTCCCGCTGCGGGCGGCCTCGGCGGCGTAGAGGAACTTCGGGACGCTTCGCCGTTGCGTGCCTCCCTGGTACACCCTGCCGAGGGTGCGCATCGTGCCGGCCACCGTTCGGCCCTCCGCGATTGTCAAAGACATGGGTTTCTCGCAGTAGACGTCCTTGCCGGCCTTCGCCGCCATCACCGAGGCGAGCGCATGCCAGCGATCGCCGGTGGCGATCAGCACGGCGTTGATGTCGCTGCGGGCCAACAGCTCGCGCAGATCGCGGTAGGCTGCGCAATCCCGGTTGCCGTAGGTGTCGTTCACGACCGTCTGGCCGGCCTCGCGCCGTTGGCGCTGGACGTCGCAGACGGCGACCATTTGCACCTCGGGCTCGGCCAGGAAGTTCTGCAGAACCTGTTGGCCGATCGCGCGCCCGCCGATCCCGATCGCTCCCATGACAATCCGTTGGCTGGCCGGCGCCCGGCCCTGTCCGCCCAAGGCCGTCGAAGCAACCACATACGGACCCGCGATCGCCGCACCGGCACCCCCCAAGAAACAACGGCGAGTCATCTTGTGGCTTGTCACGATGGTTCTCCTTCTTCTGGAGTCCCGGGGCCTCCCTGCGCGTCCGATTCGCTTTCGCTGTCCATGTCATTCCGCTCATCGGACGGTTCGCTCGTCAATCCAAGCTCAGGCGATTCCCGGCCTAACACAAACCAGCGCTCCAGCAGTTCCATGAGTTGCTGTTGGACGCGCTCATCGCCTGTCCGGCTTTCGGCCAGCTCCTTGAAGCGTCTCGCGGCGCTCTCGATGCGCCGGTTCACTCGCTCCAGCAACTTGATGCACGGGCCGAAATCCCGCGGCAACGTGATTTCACCGGCGATGCCCAGATTCGCCAGACGGACAACCAGTTCCGCCTGTCCACGGGACTGACAATCAATGGAACTCTTGCGGGCCTTGCCGAAGTACACTGTGTTGGGTGAGAACATCACGTCACTGGACACGGCCGCCGGCCGCCCTTCAGGAATGATCGCCAGGGAGTTCGATTCCGGGAGCTGGCCGATCCACTCGGCCAGCGGCGTGGCGTCCTCAAGCTCGGCCGCGTCCCAAATATCAGCCACCAAGTCGTGAACACTGAAACGCCTGTTGTCGGACTTCGCCCGTTGCTGCATCTTTTGGATTTCGACTACGCGGATCTCGCGGAAGTGGCGGGCCGTCGCTTCATACAGGCGATCAATCAGCTCATCGCGTTCCTTTGGGTCCGAAACTCCCAGCAATTCAAAGACGGCATCGTCCAAGTCGCGGCGGTCGGGTTGCTGAAGCTCATGCGAGAACAGCAGCGGACCGGCCGCCAACCTCCGGGCGCGCTCGGGCGTATGGCAGTCCATCAGTTGCTCTTCCACCAGTCGGCCCACTTCACGCGTGCCCATTCGCGCCAAGGCATCGGTCAAGCGGCGCGCTAGGTGCGCAGAAACCCCCTGAGGGTTCGGGACCTCCATCATCTTCGCATCAATGACTTCGGTATCAAGGGACCCTTCGGTTCCCGTGTAGCGCCCGTAGAAGTTTTTCCAGAAACCAACGAGCGTTGAATTGAGGATAGCTACAAGTGCGTCACACTCGGCGGAAGACAGCGTGAGTGGAGCAACGTCGAAGAATCTCTTATTGCACACCAAACGTTCAGGGTTCCCCGGGATGATGTGGCGATATTGCTGGGCCAAAGGCCAAAATGCAATACCCGGTCGCACAAGCTTGGTCAAGTCGTACCACGGATCGCGGTTAGCGCAGGTTGAACGCTCCGGTACAGGGACGGGCTTCGACTTGCTGGATGCAAACGTCGCCGTCATGCCATAGCGTAAGTAGCGCGACAGCCAAGGCGCTTTCGCCTTCAGCTTGTCCATGGGCTGCCCAACGAGAAGGACGACGCGTCTGAGGGCCACCGCGCGTACAATCGGCCGATCAACCTCCATCGGGCTGTGCAGCTCTGGACGCACGTACTTCGCTTCGACCGGATGGACGCTTCCGTCGCCGGCTTCGACTATCCGCAACTTGCCAGATTGAGCATCATTCCGGGGCGCCCCGCCCGCGTGGCGCCGGAACTCGCGGTCGTTCTTATGTCTGGCAAGCATCTCGGCGGTAATATCCTTGGGCATGAAGAAGGCATCGCAGCCGCTCGTAATGCCCCGCCGGATGTTGGCAATCTCGCCCAGCGCGACAAAGCGGCCACCAAACCGGCGCATGATGTCGAAGTACAGGTCGGGCGCGCGAACATACCGGCCCCATTTCCCGGCGCGGTAGACGCCGTTCGGGTCGCGACCGATAGAGTTCATCGCCGTTACTTCGGGCGATTCCTCCTCTTGGCCCTCCTCCGGCATTTCAGCGGCTTGGACGTCAACCAGGATTGCGCCGGCCCGAACACCGTCGGCCCAAAGGTCCTTCTGCGCCTTGACGATGATCCGCAAGTCCTGGTCCTGGCAGTCTGCGATGGTGTTGAGAATCTGATTGCGCAGCGCCTCAATCGCAGCTTGCCGGTCGTTTTCGTCTTGGCCGGGTGGAATCCCGATGATGTCCGCCAGCTTGCCGTTGAATCGCACGAAGCGGACAAGATTGGCCATGCGTTGCGCTTCCTCATCGCAGCGTTGCAGGATCGTCACGCAGGTCTTTACGCGGGCGTCGGGGAACCACGGCTCGGTCGCGCTTTCCATGATCGCCAAGATGCGGAAATGTCCCAGTATCCAGCCTTGGAGGGCAAAGCCGTACTCAACATCCAGCCACGATGAGCTTGTCAGAAAGCCGAAGTAGCCGTCGGGCTTGAGAAGCCGGGTTGCGGCGGGCCAGAAGTAACAATGCAGATCGCTTCGCCCGCTCAGACGCAAGTCGCGCCATGCGCTGCCAACAATCTCGCCGAATCGCGTCTTGTCTGCCTTTTCGATCTTCTCTTGGCGGACGTAGGGCGGGTTTCCTACTACGGCATCCAGCGGAGGCAGCGGCACGGGCTGCTGTGCGCCCACGTTGTCGGGGATTTCAGAAAAGGGCTGCTCGGGGACGAAGTCGAAGAAGTTGCGACGCCTGATGCGCGGATAGTTAGCTTCGTCGGTGATTTCGCGCGCAGCCAAATTGAGCGTCGCGAGGTGTGCCGGGTAAAGGGCAATGTCGCAGCCAAACAGCTCACCAATCACGTCCAGGTGCTTGCGCGAGGGGTCCAGGTAACGCTTGCGATAGTACGCACGAACAAGGAAGCTTCCCGATCCGCACGCCGGGTCAAGTATCGCGTCGCTGGCGTTTCGCACACAGAAGCCGTTAATGAGGTCTACCACGTCATCGCCGGTGAAATGTTGGCCGTAGCGGTGTCGCTCCTCTGGACCGATGAGCTTTTGGAAGATCCGACCCACTACGTCGGACGAGACTTCACGGAAGTCCACCGATTCGATACCTCGGAGCATCCCGCGCCACGCATCCAGCGCGTTGGCGGGACGGAAGACAAGCTCCGTTGCCCAATCTCGCGCTTCGGGCATCAGCAGCGGTTCATAGTCGCCGCTTCGCTCGACAGCGTGCTGGAAGAAGCGGTTGAACGCGGCCACCGCCTCGTCCGCCTTCGTGACCGATCGGCGCAGTTCCAGTCGTGGCAGGTCGGGGAACCGGCTCCGCAGGGCCTTATAGAAGATCAGCCGGTTCGCCCAAACGTAGGCCAAGGTCTTCGCCATGTTGTCCACGGCCTTGGCCCACTCCTCGTGCGGCGTGCGAACAAAGGTCCAGTCTTGGTCGGTCATCCAGCGCTGGACACGCAGGCCAAACGGTTTGCTCTTGTTGGCGTGTTCCAGAATGTACGCGCTGGCCAGTTGCACGGGCCAGTCCAGGTGGCTTTCCAGGGAGCGAATGAAGATGTCATCGGGGGGCAGCCAGTCGCGCCGGCGGCCGGAAACGAAGTCGCCCAAATCCCGCAAGAGATCAGGCAGGAAATGCGTCTTGATGAAGCTTAGGTTGTCTTCGCGGGCAACGTCTTCAGGACTGGACAGCGTCCGGGCGAGCCGCCAGACCCGTACACGCCGATCAATCAGCGGCCGCTCCCAAAGACTCCGATCGAAGAGCGCGAATTCGTTGACGTTCCAGGTGAAGAAGAATTGAGTACCCGCCTCATCTGCCTTGGCGAAGGCATCCTGCATGAGCTTGTCCGCAAAGGCAGAGCGGCCTTCCGGTTTTCCGGGTAGCTTCACTTCTCCGCAAAGCACCACCTTGCCGTTGCGGTCGAAGAAGCGGAGGTCCTTGCGCTTCCGGCGGCCCGGACCGGTTCCAAACCCCTCTACCCGGGCGTCGCGGAATGGGAAGACACCGGGATTCTGGGTTATGAGGCCATTGACGGTGGAGGCGACTTGTCCGCAGAAGTCTACTTCGTGGATCGTTGGTTTGGTGGAAGCCACAACCTCACCCCTCCTTGTTGCGGTACGACACGCGATTATAGCCGCCCGCGAGAGCGTCAGCTATGCCAACGGCGTGTCCGCGGGTGTGGCCTGCCACCGCGCCGAGCGCAGGTCTCCCCGCACCGACTGCAGGTCTCCTCTTCCCACCCGTCGATCGACGGTTAAGCCTGGCTACGCAGCCGCTGGACGACCGGGCTGGCCCGCTCGGCGGAACTCGATACGCTTGCTGCTGCATCGCCGCATGATGATCGAAACGCCCCGGGGGTGCAAGAGGGCCAGGCGGATGGCGGCTGAACTGAAGCGCCTTGCCCTGCGGTGGTGGAATGGAGGTGGAACCTGCGGCTGCAGCGTCAGCAGGATTAGCGAATCGCTTTCACGCGCCAGACCGTCAGCACGCGAACCGTTCGGTCCTCCTCCTGGCCAGTTCCTCCAGCGCGGCGAGGGTCCAAGTCACGGTGTATTTCACTGCTGAGCGAGAGCCTTCCAGAACTCGGACAAGGTTTCGCCGCCGGCCTGCCGGCGCCGCTCCTCGATTTCCTCATCCGTGTATGGTGAGCAGATCTTGCCACCATCGACGGCGCCAACCCGGAACGCCGGCTGATAATACCCGAGCGTCTGCCCGGACGGGTCGCACAATTCGAGCAATTCGTGTGGGTCGCTCAGCTTGGACCAGGTTTCAGCATCAATAACCACTCTTGTCATGGGCGCACCTTGCGCAAACGGAAAACCGAAACTGGACCGCAACCTTCACCATTATACCAATCTCGCCTCGTCCTTGTCCATACCGTCGTCTCTTCGGGACGTAGACGAAGACATTCGTGTCAACTGCGTTCATGGAGCTGGTCTCGCGTCAGCCGGATGCCGCCCGAGTCGATAGGCAACTCACCACATAAGCTATCCAGTTCGGCACAGGCCTGCTGCGCCGGCGCCTGAATGTCCTCCAGACGATCGACGATCAGGCGAACCGTCGTGCCTGGAGCGAGACGGAGGTCATCGTGTGGCTTGAAAACGCCGTTCTCAAACGTCGCTGCAACGATCTGACTCATCGGATCACCCTCCGCGGACCAACGATTTATCCTGCCGTCATCCTAGCGAAGGGCCTCAGCATTGTCCAGGGCGTGGAAAGGGTACGCAACTCGTTGTTCCCGCCTTTTCGAGAGATCAGCCCCTGCATCCCTTTTTGGTTCAGGAAATGGTCCACCGCATTTTCCAGAATCTCACCTCTTCCCGACCGCCCCTTGCCCTGCGCTTTTGTCGCGAATGCAGTAGATGCGGGCCGAGGTGCGGATGAGCAGGCGGTCGCTGGCCACCGCGGGCGTGGCGAAACACATGTCGTCGTCGGCCAGCTTGTTCGCGTGCAAGAGCTCGAACCGGTCGCCCGCCCGGACCACGAACGTCACGCCGTCCTCGTTCAGGCAGAATACGCGGCCCTTGTAGGCCCACGGCGAGGCCCAACATTGCATCGTTTCTTTCGACAGCCGCTGGTTTTCGAACAGCGAGGCGCCTGTCCGGGAATGGAACGCGCTCAGCCGCCCGCGGTCATAGAGCACGTAGAGCCGTCCGTCGCAGGCCAGCGTCGTGGGGTGATAGGGCGCCGCGGTCGGCAGGCACCACGCGATGGATGCGCTGCGGGTCTGGCCCGGCTGGAGGGAAATGTCGCCGGCGGCGCCGGATCGGATGGCATAAAGCGGCCGCCGCTTGTCCTGGAGAAAACCTGAGCTCACGTACAACAGCCCCTGGTCCGCATACGGCGTGGCGATGGTGATGCCCGACATCCCCGTGAACCACCAAAGGAGCTTCCCGTCGAGGTCGTAGGAGCGGACCTTGCCGCTGCCCGGCGTGATGATCTCGGTCCGCTTCGCGTCTTCCCACACGTAAGGCGTAGACCAGTTGCTCTTCTCGTCGCGCTCGACGCGCCATATCTGTTGGCCCGTGCGCTTGTCCAGCGCCAGCAGGTACGATTTCTCCTGATTGTCGTTGACGAGGTAGAGGCGGTCGCCGTGCAGCACCGGCGACGCGGCGGTGCCCGCATCGTACTGCATGGCGTGCGGCTCGATCGTCTGGGACCACACGGGGCGGCCGTCGAAGTCGAGGCAGAACACGCCCACGTTGCCGAAGAAGGCGTACACGCGCTCGCCGTCGGCGACGGGCGTTTCCGTGGCGTAGCTGTTCTTGACGTGAGTCGGGGCCGGCGGCGGGCCCCGGTGCGCGAGCCGCTCCCACCGCACCTTGCCGGAGTCGAGATCGAGGCAAAGGACCTTCCACCGGCGCTGGGACGTCGTTTGCTGCCGGTGATTGGAAAAAGCGGTCCCCCCTTCCACCTTGCCCTTGGGAGGACTGGAATCATCTTCGCCTGCGACCGTCGTGAGAAACACGCGATCGTCCCAAACAATCGGCGACGACCAGCCGCGTCCCGCGATCTCCGTTCGCCAGGCGACATTCTCGGTGGCGGACCAGCGATCGGGCAGGTCTCGGTTGGCGGCCACGCCCCGCGCGCCCGGCCCGCGGAACTGCGGCCAGTTCGCCGCGCCGTATCGTGGGGCCGCGACAGCCAAGAGGACGAGGACTTGCAGGACGTTGCGCACGAACACGTCGTTAGCTCCGCAAGATTCGCATCTTCTCTACTTCCGCAGCACTTTGTAGCAGGAATCTTCGGCCCCTGTTCCGGGGATGGTAGACTGGCCATTGTGCACGGGCAGCTTCCTTGTACCAAGGTCCGAGGAGTGGCACAAGGGGCCGGCTTTGGCCGGGGTATCTTGGTGTAGAAGTGCCGGAAACACAAGCTCCTGGACCACGTGGGAGCCGTAAGGGGCCGCACATCGTCGCTAGCTTCCCTCCCCGACCCGAAGCTCGGCGTCGCCGTGCTCAGCAACGAGGACGGCGTTACCGGACCGATCGGAAAGCTGACCAACGCGGCCCTCGCGATTCTCGTCGAGGCGACACTCGGCGAGAAGCCGCCGCCGGAACCGAAACCCATCCAACTCGCTCCGGACGGGCTGGCAACTCTGGCCGGTGAGTATGAATCGCCGAGGTGCCGGGAATCCAGGCGATCCTACACTTGTAGCGACGACGCTTCTGACAAGCCACATCCGGCACATGTTTTCCGGCGCACCCCTGAGAACCCCAGAAACCCGTCGCCCGGGACACGGCGGGCGAAACCGGTCCAGTCAGGGCTGGAAGTGCGTCGAGAACCCAACGTCTTTCGAGATACGGAGGTTCCCCGGCCGCGGCCACCTCAGTAGCGCGCTCGCCGTCCGGCGGCAATCCTCGGGTCCAAAGGGGCGGCTCCATTCGATACGAGTGAAAGTACGTGAACGCACGGATGCAGGTTGTGATCGTATCCGCTGCGCCCGTCATGGGAGTTCTGCGCTGCGTCGCGCTGTGGCAGTTCGCAATGATTAGCATCAGGAGAACACGTCCACGCTCAAGCCGAGCATCTCGCCGAGGGTCTTGAGTTCCTTCGTGTAGTCGCCGTAGACCCACTGGAGGTGGTTGCCGTAGACCATTCGCCTCCGCAAGAACTCGTCGGCCCGGCCCGGAGGGGGCTTGATGACGGCCTCGACCGAACACCCGAGCAGGTCCTCGTTCCAACCGCTTGACCCGACCAGCGTCCCTTTGAGCACGAGCAGCTTCGTGGCGGTCGGATCGACCCGGGCGACCGTGACCGTCTTCTCCTTGTTGTTCATGAAATCGATGACCGCCTTGGTCCCCCAGCCCTGCTCGACGAACCGGCCCAATTGATGGGGCAAGCCGGGCTGGTCCAGCCCGTTCATTTTCATGCTCGGGGCGCTGTGGTTGATGCGGAAAGTGCCTCCGGGTCTCGGGTCGGAGTTGCCCTGGTGGCACGACTTGTTCGACACGCTCATCAGCAACCGCAGCGCCAGGAGGATTCCGAAATCGGCCTCGCACGACGAGGCGATCCCCTCGTTGCCGAAAAGAGCATGTTGCAGGCAGGGCACGACCAACCATTTCTGCGGCAGTTTGCTGGGACAGAACTCGAAGCAGTCGATGGTGAACGCGTTGCACCCGTGCCGGGCCATGAGATTCCTGACGCAGCGGTCGAAGAGCATGCTGCGGGTGACGAAGCTCTTGTCGAGGAACGACCTGTCGGCTTTGCGAAGCAGTTCCGCGGCGTTGTGCTCGGCCCGCTGTCCCTCGGCCCGATCGCCGAGGAGCCGTTCCATCTCGCCGGCGAGCTCACGGTAGGTGATCTTCTTGACGGCCACGCCGAGCCGCTTCTGGAGGCCTTCGAAGTCCCAGACGTTGCCCACCGAGAAGGGCGCGACGCCGTTGGTGGGATAGAGGACTGTCGTCTGGCGAAAGACCTTCCTCGCCCGCAGGAGCCAGAGCAGCTTCGGCAGATCCATGTCTTCGCCCGCCAGATAGACCTCGTTTCCCTTGGCGAGCGTCAAGGCAGCAATGTCGATGTTCCGGCAACTGAGGCCGTTCAGCACGATCGGCTTGCCGAACATGTTGCCGATCTCGTACGACGAGCGTGAGTTGCCCGAGGGGATGATGAAGTAGACATCCGTCTGGCTGCTGTCGGGGGCCAGTTTTGCGATCTGGTCGGGCTTGAGCACCCAGTCCTCGGCAAACGTTACGTGAACGGGCTCCAGCAAGCGCACGTCCTCCGCGCGGCCAAGGCCCTTCGTCTTAAGTTGCTTGGACCAATCGGCGAAGCGCCGCTCGGCATCGGCCCTCTCGACTTCAGGCGTCACGGACGTCCACCGGCAGGGGCCCTGCCAAACGCCGGTGTGGATGAGGTTCGCCATGACGGGTTTCACGCAAAGTCTGATGTCGCGGGGGTGGAGAGGGATGTCGCCTGCTCCGCCGGCCCGCGCGCTGTCCTCGGGCGACTCCGCCGCGATGAGCATTCCCTCCGTTGCAGCGCCTGCCACGACCGTTCCCAGACCCGTTGCCAAGAAATCTCGCCGGTTCATAAGACAGCTCCTACGCAATGACCCGCCTCCCACTTCTCGCTCGGGGAGCCGCGGCTGAACGTACCAAGAGCCACGCAGCCGTTCAAGTTCAGTCCGCGCCGGACCGTCAGCCTAAACGGCGCTGCCATGAATTTGAATGGTCGGCCAACGGGAAGTCAATCCAGTAGGCTGGCTGGTGGTGCTTGACCAACACAGGGCCGTCCCTGGACACGGCGATGGCAAGAAGGCCATCGAGCGACAGGATCCACCTCACAAGAAGGCCGGCGGGCGGATTCGCTCGGGCGTTAACGGGCAGATTCTCATCAAAACACCCAAAGCTCGGACTGAGGCAGGGACGGCCGCGCCAACACTGTTGGGGGGAAGGTGGCCGGGGTGCGTGTGTCGGAGTCTCCGTACGTTTCCTCGGACCGGGGCCTGACGTCAGGACCCCGTCAGAACGCACATCGGGGCGCTTCGAGAACCCAACGGTTTCTGATATTTCGACTGACACTTGCGTCGATAGCGAGCCCGAACATGAGACCGAATCAGAGCCGTTTCCCACGATCTGGAGAAATCGGCGTGCCTGCCCCCGTGCACCGCCGAGACTTCGCCGATCCCGCGAGAACCGAACGACGCGGGGCTTGGTCCGGTCATCCGGGGCCATCGTTGCGTCCCTGCAAGACCTAACCCCAGGGGCTCGCTCGATTCTAGTTGTTCGGCTCCCGCTTCGGGTACTCGACGATCCTGAGGTTGCGGAACGAGAGATCTGTGGTGGGGTCGTGGCCCTGGAGGCTAATGATGCCCGCCTGGAGGCGGCAGCCCTGACGCGGGCTATCGTTCAGCGGGCGGGGGTCAGTCCAGTCGCTCACCTGGTAGCCGTTGACCCAGACGGCCATGTGGCGGCCGTGGGCGACGATGGTCTTGCTGAACCACTCGTGGTCGCTAGGGACCACCCTGCGAGCGGGCTGGTGGCCGTAGATGCCGCCGGTCCCGAAATCCACGGGCTTCGTGCGGTCGTCGCCCTCCCACTGATTGCGAATCTGGGACTCGTACCCGCTCCAGAACTGCCCGGGGAGGCCCCGGAAGAACACGCCGCTGTTGAGGTGCTTCCCATTCGAGAGGATGTCGAGTTGGAGGCAGAAGTCAGCCCACTGGCCCTCCGTCTGAATCTCCCCGCTGCCATCCTTCACATTCAACTCGCCCGCTGGCGTCACGCTGTAGACTGACTTGTGGCCCGGGAGCACCTGCCAGCCGCTGAGGTCCTTGCCGTTGAAGAGGGATTTCTGGGCGCGCGGCTTGAGGTAGACGTTGCGGAACTCGACCTTCCTCTGAGGCTCGCCGCGTTGGAATCCCACGACGCCGCGGCTGAACTTCGGGCTGTGGGTATCCACCAGCTTTTCGCCGTCCAGGACAACCGTCAGGTGGTCGCCCTCCGCCGTGATGACCGCGCTCTGCCAGGAGCTTGGTTTGCGCGCTCCAGGCTTGCCCGCGGCCACGTGCTCGATGCTGCCCGTCGGCTCTTTCGGCATATGGTCACCGATCTGCATCTCGAATCCTGTCTCGTAAGGCTTCGGCCCTTTTGCGGCGCGGAAGGCAATCCCGCTGTTGCCGCCGTCCCCGACGCGGAACTCGGCCTTGAGCGTGAAGTCCGTGAATTCCGTGTTTGTGAGGATCCAGCCCGTACCCTCGTCGCTCACGAGCGCGCCATCGGCTACCTTCCACTTGGCCCCGCCATGCGCCTCCCATCCGAACGTCGTGGAACCGTCAAAGAGGAGAATCCAGCCGTCGGCGACTTCCTCTTTCGATAGCGTGTTCATCTCGCCCGCGGTCACTCGCCCCGCCAGCACCAGTGTGACCGCGAGGATTGCCCAAGTATTCGTCCGCCCGTGTAGCATCGCTAGATCTCCTTGCTCCCCGGTTGTCTCAAATCGGTTGGACGTGTGTGCGGCAGGATTACTGATAGGGATTTTGATCCCCCGCCGCCCCTGATGCAACCGTCCGACCGCCCTTCTTGGGATTTCTTTCACCCTTTCCTCACCTGTTGGTGGGGGTGGATTCGCTCACATGGAGCGGATGAACCAACAGCAGTGTGAACCGACCTTCGAGGATGCTCAAGGCCGTTTCCACAACACTCCGGTGCCTCCCATGTCGCATGAACCCAACCGTTCCGCAGGAGTCCTATCAAACCACCCTTAAGTGACGCAGACGCGGGGACGTTCCCGCTGCCCCTGCCGGGGTCGCGGGGCAACCGACTACTACATCAACAACAACTTCACCGGCTGGCGCTACCAGCAGGTTGCCCGGCCGGAGAAGGACCCGATCGATTACGCAAAGGTCCGCACGCTCATGTTCTACTACAACGGGCTGCCGGGCAAGACCACGGTCTCGTGCGGCGTCGACGACGTGAAGGCCCTGCGCACGCTCGACGTGCAGGCCCTCACCGATCCGTTTGTGGTGGTCGGCGGCCAACGCTGGGCATGGAAGGGATCGCTGGGGGCCGGGCAATACGTGTTCATCTGGCCCGGCGAGCCGATCGCCCGCTACCGTCTGCCGCTCGAAGCGCCCGAGCGATCCTCGGAGAACGCGGCCTCGATGGTTCTTCCTCCGGGCGAGTATCCGGTCCAATTTGGCTGCCGAGGCGCGTTGGCTCAGCCGACCCGCGTGCGGGTCACCTTCCAGCCGCCGGAGCGGCACGAGATCCCGTAAGGTTCCGACCGCTGTTCGTCACCGCCGGGACGAGTCCGGCGGTGAGGGCGGGGGAGGTGAGGGTTTGACGGACGTCCAGATGCCGGAGATGGACGGCCTCCAGGCGACCCAGGCGATCTGCGCCCTGCCCGACGCGGCCAAGGCCCGATCAAGTCATCCCATTTCTCGGATTCTCGCAAAACCACCCCGTGTGAAACACTCCTCCGGGGGATGCGTCCTGGCCGTGGTTCCCGGTCAGGTTGCCGTTCCCGATGCGGGTGGAGCCACTCCGACCTGAGCAATCCGGCACCCGTTTTCCGACACACCCGAAAACGCCTACACCGGGACGGCCGCCGCTGTGGCCGGTCCTCGTACGAACGTCTCGCCCTCGCCTGTCGCCCGGCTCCTGGTGGAGACTTCTGAGAAACGCCGCCCGACCAATTGAAGCAAGAACTGTGATAGCTTCAGGTTGCGCTGTGAGGAGCCCCCCTTCCTGGCACCACTATGGCTAAACCCAGCGGCAGGGATGCACCGATCCACCAGTCGCCCATTAAGGCAGCCAGCGGAAAATGATCTACCGTAGAATGGACGGTTTTGGTAGAAGGT
>CAYGZA010000092.1:0-19062 GCA_964354135.1 uncultured Planctomycetaceae bacterium | reverse complement strand
AGCGTCCTGGGACCGGTTTCCGGAGAAACCGGCCCTACTGAAAGCCGTGAGCCCAGGAGGGCCGTCCATGAGGAAGAGTCTCTCGCGCAACACATTTCTTGTTGGGTGTCTTGCTGTTTTCATGGCGTTGTCCGCACCATGTGTTGCGTTCGCGGACGACTTGCTCGAAAAGACCGCGGAGACCCAGCTTCGCGCGGCGCTGGCGGCCATGGAATTGCTGCAGAACAACGGCGGGTGGGGTAATGCGTGGACGCAGGATGGCCGGTTCATGTGGGGTGAGTACCGGATTATCCCGCCGGGCTGGATAACGGTGCAGCCCCCGGCTACGCCGATGATCGCTCGAGTCTTCCTGCATGCGGGGATTGTGCTCAACGACCAGCAATACATCAAGCGGGCGTGCATGGCGCGCGACGCATTGCTTGCCATCCAGACGCCCGACGGCGGGTTCCCTTACGAAGCTGACCCGGCGGGACAGCGTCCCAACCAAGCTACGTTCGACGACGACACCACGACGGGCGCCCTGAATTTCCTGATCGAGCTGTGGCAATTCACAAAGGCGGACGCCGATCTGAAAGCCGTGAAGAGCGTGGGCGGCTTTCTCCTGAAGACACAATACCCGGACAGCGGCGGATGGCCTCAGCGATATCCGGCGTTGAAGAGCACGTATATCCGGGACATCACTTTCAACGACAACGCCGTGTCCGACGTCATCAGGGCATTGCTCAGGCTCCACGATCTCACTAACGATGAGCGTTACCTCGATGCGGCTCTGAAGGGCGGCGAGTGCATCATCCGTCTCCAGGGCGGCCCCGGCGAGGAGATCTGGGCGGCACAGTACAATCCGGACACGCTGAAGCCGGCGTGGGCGCGCAAGTTCGAGCCCCCGTCCTATTCGAGCTTCGAGAGCATGGGGATCTGTGACGTGCTGATCGACCTCTACATGGCAACCGGGCAGGATCGCTTCCTTGAGCCGCTTCCGAAGGCGTTCGCGTGGTACGACGCGCACCGGCTGGCCAATGGACTATGGGCGCGCTTCTACGAAGTCGGAACGCAGCGCCCCGTGTACGGCCACCCGACCGAGCCGGCGCCTGTATATGACGTGGCCCAGGCGAGGAAAGGCTATGGCTGGCAGGGACAATGGTTTCCACGCCACGCAAAGGAGGCCCACGAACGGATCAAGGCTATCGGACGCGAAGCCTATTCGAAAGAGATCGGCACCCCCGTAACGCAACCCAGATCCGAGGAACTCGAACCCGAGGTCACGAGAATATGCAGTGAGTTGTCCCCGCAGGGATGGTGGCTCGAACCGCCCGACTTTGACCAGGCAAAAGAGTTGAAAGAGATGGGGCTGCCCGAACAGCCCATCATCACATCAGGGGCGTTCTGCAAGAATGCGGAATCCCTACTGAAATACCTCGAGTGCAGGAGAGGCAAGTAGCGGGCAGTTTGCGGTTGATCATCGACTCTCTCGATGGAAATTCGCAGCGAGAACACCTTTGCGTCACTTTTGTCCCTTTCGTCTTTGAAGGGCGTGCAGAAGGATGCTATATCGTTGTGACCCGTTCGGGAATCTGCGCGCCCGGATCTTTGTCTTTTATGAAAGAGGTTTTGCCATGCGGCTGGCGAGGACAATGGTAAGTGTCGGTCTGGCGCTAGTGCTTTCAGAATGTGGGCAGCCGTACGCTGCGGCCCAGGCCCCGCCCACGGCCGAAGGAGCAGCTTTGAACCCGGTTACCCCCGAAGAAGAACGCGTCATTGTGCATAAGGGGACCGAAGGGCCCTTTACAGGCGAGTACTGGAATTTTGAGGGAAAGGGCATTTACGTGTGCCGGCGTTGTGGCGCGCCATTGTTCCGCTCCGAGGACAAGTTCGACTCGCACTGCGGATGGCCGAGCTTCGATGATGAGATTTCCGGCGCCGTGATCCGCCGGCCGGACGCTGACGGGCAGAGAACTGAGATTGTCTGCGCACGATGCGGCGCCCACTTGGGACACATCTTTGTAGGGGAGCATTTCACGCCCAAAGACACCCGGCACTGCGTCAATTCGATCTCGCTGAAATTCATCCCTGCACAGGCAGAAGCGGCCTTTTCTGGTTCGCCAGAGGCCGAACCGAGCCCACCCAAGCCGCAGGAGGCCATCTTCGCGGGCGGATGCTTCTGGGGCGTTCAATACTACTTGGAGCGCGCGAAGGGTGTGATCGCAACGCGCGTCGGGTACATCGGCGGCCACAAGAGCAATCCGACGTATGAGGAGGTCTGCCGCGGCGGCACGGGGCACTTGGAGGCCGTCGAGGTCACCTACGATCCCGCGCAAACCACGTACGAGGCCCTCGCCAAGCTATTCTTTGAAATTCACGATCCCACGCAGGTCGACCGTCAAGGGCCCGATGTCGGCGAGCAATACCGATCCGCCGTTTTCTATCTCAACGATGAACAGAAGGCCACGGCTGAGAAGCTGATCCGGATCCTCAAGGACAAGGGTTACGCGGTTGTCGCCAGAGTGCTTCCGGCCGAGACTTTCTGGCCCGCCGAGGATTACCACCAGCAGTACTACAACAAGAACGGACACGCCCCTTACTGCCACGTGTATAAGAAGCGGTTCTGAGTTTTTCTTTCGTCACTTGAGGTAGTCGTCCGCCAAGAACGCGATGTGCGCCGTATGCCTGAAAACGGATCAAACCGTGCGCTATTTATCGCCGGCGCGGATCCATTCTTCGTTGAAGCGGGCGTGCTTGATGCTCGAGCCTGGCACATCCTTCGTCGTGTAAGAATAGGTGCAGTGGATGGTCCCGTCGGCGGCCTGGATGACTGATGGATAGGATGCCGAGCCTTTATCCTTCTCGAAGTTCTCGAGTTTGCGGTTCCATTTCCAGGTGGCGCCCTCGTCGTCGGAAAGGTACGCCGTCAACTGATGGCGTCCCTCAATCGTGTCGTTGCACACCAGGACCCAGTTCCCGTCCTTGAGCGCGATATTCTCGACGCTCGAGCCGGGATTGGGGATGTCGGAGGCGCGAACCGCGGACCACGTCGTTCCGTTGTCGGCGGACTCGGCAATGCGGATCCGTTTCGGCATGCCGTTGTCGCGCATCATCGCTACGACGGTTCCGTCGCGCTTCTTGACAAAGCTCGGTTGGATGTTGCCGACATTCACGTCGAGGATCGGCTCGCTGAATTCCCAGGTCTTGCCCCAATCGCTTGTGAACGCCGCAAGACTGCAATTGAACACGTCCGAGTACAGGCCGAGCATCATGCGGTCCGGGGAGATCATGATGGGATGCAGCCGCGTCATCCATCCCAGGCGCTGCGACAGTTTGTCCTGGGCCGCGGCCTTGGCGGATTCAACTTCCTTTTTCAGACCCTCATTCTGTGCAAGCATCGGAGCGAACAGCGTCTCGGCCTTGGCGACCACGTCGAGGAATTTCGGTTCGAGGTCTTTCGGGCGGCAGTGGATGACATCCTGCCAATTCCATTTCGGCGGCCCGTCCTGCGTGTATTCCGTGGCCGTGCGGAACTTCAGCAGCGACCCGCCCCACTGGTTGTTCTGCACCGCAATCCAGAACAGCCAGAGGGTCCCGCGCGGATCAATGAAGAGCACCGGGTTGCAGTCGGGGAGGTCCTGCGAATCGGCCATCACGTACGGTTCGCTCCAAGTGGACGCCCCCTTTCTCTTTCTTGCGCCCTGGACGAGCACGTCATCCGACGTCCGCTCGCCGGAACCGTGGAACCAGCACGCAAGCAGATCGCCGTTCGGCGCTTCAACGATGCTCGAACCGTGGTTGTGCTTTGAGTTGACAAGGAAGATAAGCTCGGACTTGTACAGCGGCTCAGGCGCGCTTGCATTGAACGTCAACAAGACCATCATGACCGGCAGCATTGGTTTTCCTCCGTAAGATCTTCATCTCATACCGCAAATGGGATAGAAAAGGGCCGACGCCCGCTGAACGGGCTCGGCCCTGCTGGAACTCACCACCGTCAGAGAGAACTAAACACCCGCTGGAATGATGAGGTGTCGCCTTTCATGATGTCCTGCTTCTCGGCGAGCGCCTTCAGATCAGATTCGGCATTCGGGCCCCGTGACGCCACGATCTCCTGATCGATGTGTTTCTGAATATCCGATGGGAGCGTTTCACGGAAGGCGTATTCCGGCGTTTGTCCGGGTTGCGCGGTGTTTTCGTAGCTGCCGATATTCTTGCCGTCCAGCGTGCGGTAATAGACGGCCCAGTCGCCTTTCATGAGGCACTCGGCCCACTTGGTCTCCTTGATGCCGATCCGGTTCGTTACGGGAATCCGCGCGAAGAAGTACGCGGTCAAAGACGCGATGTCGAGCTCTTTCAGATACTGCGTCGTGTAGGCGTCGAGCAGATCCGGAGTGACCCACTTAGCCGCGTCCACCTTCGCTTTCAGCTCCTCCGCCGCCGCGATGCGCGCCTCGCGCGAATACTTCTCCGGCGTAAGTGGGATGCCTTCCTTGACCTCGACCAGCAGCCGGTCAACGCTGGCTCGCAACGCGTCCGTCGTCTCTTTGCTGCGCTCGCTGGCTGCCTCGAGCGTGCCCACCAGCCCCTTCAATCGCTCGACCTCTGCCGCCAATCCCATCTGGCGCGCCTGAACGATCGCCGTCTGGTTCTGCAGATCCTCGAAGGCGTCCTGGGTTTTCACGAACTCCTCGTTCTTTGCCTCGAGGTCGCCGCGAACCTGTTCGACCTGGCTTGTAGTCTTGTCCAAGTCGGCCTGACGCGCCTGCCGGTCGCCCTCAAGCTGCTTGATCTGAGCGTTTAGATCATTCTGCTGCTGGATAAGCTTCTCGACCGTTTTAGGACTTACGGGCGCACCGCCGCTTCCTTCACTTGCCTTACGTGCATCATCCCTCTGCCTCGTCATGGCATCGAGATCAGTTTGCTTGCTGTCCAATTGAGATCTCAACGGGTTCGGGATGAATGTTAACTTCGTGCTGACAAAGGGTCCCGCCGCAATGCCCACTACCAGGCAGATCACGGCAGCAAGGACGGTCGTGAGCGGGCCCTTGCCTGCGCCCGCGCCCAACGGTTTCTTCTTCTTCTCGGGTTCCGGCGAGAGCGGGGGTTGTTTTGCGGCCCCCAGGCCCGTGTCCGGTGAGAAATCGGGCGCAGGCGTGCCGCCGGGTTCAAAGGCCCCGCCCGGCCCAAAAGCGCCCTCATCGAACCCGGGCTGCTCTGGGGCGACGGCAGCGCCGCCACGCGGCGGACGCTCTCCGCCGAACATCGGTGTTTCCATAGCTTGGGTTGGGGCGGGCGTATCGAATGCCGGCGTGAAGCCTCCTCCCGCAGCGCCGCCGAAGGCACTATCGAACATGGGCGTGTCCATGTCGGAATCCGGCCCGGGACCGATCTCCGGTGTTTCAGGGGAGAAGTCACTATCCGCGGCCGGATCTTGGAAGCCTTTGCTTTGGCGCGCCTTGGGCGCAGGGGTGTCGAAAGCCGGCGACTCGAAATCCGTCGGCCCCATTTCAAAGCCCACCGGCGAAGCCTTCACGTTCCCGCCTGTAGGCACGGGCGTCTCGACGGAAAGGTCGCTGAGCGGCGGCAGCCCGCCGGATACGCCCTTCCCGGCATCCGAACCGGCAGATGCAAGCGGTGGCAACGGCATATCGGGCTGCAAACTCTCAGAATCGAAATCGCTCAGGGGAGGAAGGTTTCCCAAATTACTCTCCTCCTCTTTCGGTTTCGATTTGTCAGCGTTCCCAGAGCCGTTGCGATCTTTCTCGTTGGCCATGCGATCCACCTCCAATAGACAACAGAAACGGTTGGATTTGCTGGATTCCCGTCCACGCGATCCGAAAAGGGAAATCTCCCCTCGCGTCGGCAAGAACACCACAGCAGCGACATCGAGATTTCAAGTGTGCTTTGCGCGTCTATCCCTGTCCTTTCATTCTAGCACGTACCCCATATCATGTCAAGGAATAACCCATCTCTTGAGTCCCTTTTCGCGCCCACGCAACTTCAAGAGCACAAAGAGTAAACGCAACAGGCTACGACCGTGCCTCCAGACGCATCTGGCGGCGCATAATACTCTTAAATCTGCGATTACTCGGCGAATGTCAAGGCGCCATCACGCCAACGGTGACAAGAAGACTCGCGTAGAGTCGTTGGTCGCCCGTCACGATCTGAAGGCACGTATCGGGTCCGGCGGCTTCTTCATAGAACTCGAAGCGGCTGTATGTGGTAAGGGCGACATCAGGCAGCAAGCTGCGGAATTCCTGAAAAACCTGCGGTTCCCGTCCCGTGTCTGGATCCATTACGCAGGCTTCCTCAACCTTGATGGCTGTCAACAGGATGCCCAGCACTTCCGTTACCGTGGGCTTTCCAGGCGCCAGGTTCAGATACACGAGCGAGGCGTTCTGCCCCAGTACAGTACTGGCGGGGTAATTGCCATCGCAGATCAGGATCTTCGATCCGTGTCCGGCGCCCGCCAAGGCGCCGAGAATGTCAGGATGAATGAGTCGCTGTCGCAGCATGTCACGGTTCTCCTAGCCGGCCAAGTCCATCCATTCTACCTCCGAACGTCCCCTCTTGCCAAGCGAGGCGGCGGCGACGGCGGCAAGATCCGCACCCTTGCGCGGCAAGATGCCGCTACGGCGGATCACGGCATTAGAGTTGAAGGTCTGTCCCATGCTCTCAGCGGGATTCAAGCTGCCGCATCATGTCGCCAAGCTCATTCAGTTGCCTTAACTCAATCGACATCAACTGATAGGCGAAGTAACCGCAATACCCTGTATACGCGAGGATCAATACCGCCATAAGGATCTTCCACGTTCGGCCCATCTTGGGGGACTTCCAGACCAGGAAGAGGGCAAGGGGCCCAAGCGCGACGAAGGCCAACACAAGGATCCAAACCGGATGATAGTACCAGGCGTCACCAGGATCTTGGCGATTCCCGCAGTGTGGGCAGAACTTGTCGGCCGCCTCGATCGCCCTGCCACACTTCCGACACGCGCGTTTCGGCGCGGTACGCTCAGCACCTGCGCGGGCGCGCACAGTTGTTGGCGCCGGTTTCTCAGGCCCGCGGCCCGTTGACGCTCCGTCTCCGGCTACTTTAGTACGCCTCCTTCAGTGCGACGCCCGCTTCCGCCAGCCGGGAGCGGGTCTGTTTCTCCGATACCCGAACTGCATGACATGGGAAAGAAACACAATTCCTCTTGACGAGTGTAACCCAAAGAAGCCCGCGTCTTCACGCAACCGGGAACCTCGTTGAGTCACGCATGCGATAATGCCGATAATGAAGCGATTTGCAGGAGATTGGCGGCGCAGCTTTGGACGTGGATATGCACCTGGGGAGGGCGAGGCTCCCGCCGAGCCGCGCTTCCGCAGGAGATGCTTCCGGCTCGGCAGGAGCCTCGCCCTCCCGGCCTTGTCCGGCATGTCCACGGAGGATTACTGCGCCCCCGACAATGCCATTATAGCCGCGGGTCGGTGCATTACGATTCGCGGGCCGGCGCCGGGAGGGCGAGGCTCCTGCCGAGCCGCACTTGGGACCGCGAGCCCGGCGCTGTTGCTCGGTTTGGCGGGAGCTTGGCCCTTCCCGATTTCGCCCCCTTTGCACCCGGAAGATCATAGTACGGCACCCTCAAGTCTGGGCATCTTTCCGGCGGCCTTTCCTGTTGCACCCCCCATCGTAGCGAGAGCCCGAGGAGGCGGTGCTTTCCCCTCATCCGCAGCCGGGAAACGCTTGCTGCGGCGGAGGCTCCTTCCGCATTCCTTTTTTGCGCTTCCGCGCTTGACTTTGCGGGCAGCCTCGATTCTAGTTAGACTGGCAATAGTGGTGGTTGCACCCTTCAGGGCGTAGTCACCCTGGGCGTGGGAGTAGGCTATTGTCTTGGAGGCCGCACACTTCGGTGTTTCGTACCGATCCGGCTCGAGAACCGGGGTGATTGCGTTTTTTGTCGGCTGGTTTTGGTAGTCACCGGTTGCGATTACCGTATCCCCGGTCTTTTCCCATTCTGGTTCATGCTGACACAGGAGATCACGTCATGTGCACATGTGCAGTGGGTCGGCGCCGCAGACGCGGTTTCACGTTGGTCGAATTGCTGGTGGTGATTGCCATCATCGGCATCTTGATTGCCCTGTTGCTGCCCGCGGTTCAGGCGGCTCGCGAGGCGGCGCGCCGGGCGCAGTGCGCGAACAACTTGAGGCAGCTCGCCATCGGAATGCTGAACTACGAGCAAACCCACAAGACGTTTCCCTTTGCCTACATGATCGACCTGAGGAATCTGAACCTCCAAACGTGGGGGACGCGGGTCCTGCCCTATATCGAAGGGGAGGCGATCTATAACCAGTACGACAGCAGGGTCCCGGCGATCAACGAAGCGGGCGCCCTCGGGTTCAATCCCGTCGTGGCAGCCAAGAACGTTGTCTTGATCTCGACGCCGTTGCCCGCCTTCATCTGTCCTTCCACAATGGGAACGGAGAGGATTTACGATGGCGCGATGCCGGCCGGGTCGGCCGGCGGCGGCGTTCCTCCCCTGACCATAACCTGGAAAGCGGCGGCTTCGGATTACTGCATCACCACGGGCGTCCGCGGAAATTTCTCGAACATAGCGTACGCCGCCTACGGCGGTTCCGGGGGAGACCGCCACGGGGCGATCCAGCCGGTCGCTGGGGGGTTCGGCAACAAGAACAGCCTGCTGGCCAGCGTTCGGGACGGCACGACCAAGACGTTCATGCTCGGCGAGCGCGTCGGGGGCCCGGACATGTGGTGGGCGGGAAAAGCGGTTCCGCGCGACTTCATGGGCGGGGTGTATCACGGCGTCAATGGCGGCGGCTGGGGCGACTTCTTGAACGGCGAGCATTGGATGCGGGGCGCGCTATTCGATGGCACTCCCGGACCTGACGGCGGACCGTGCCCCATCAACTGCAGCAGCGTTCGCGGAGATGGCTTCTACGGGTTCCATCCCAACGGCTGCCAGTTCGCCATGTGCGACGGCTCCGTGAGGTTTGTCGCCCAGAACGTCGTGCCGTATGTGATGGCGGGGATGATCACGCGCGAGAAGGGCGAACTCTTCTCTTGGCAGTAAGACGGCTCCCGCCTTCGCTTGCCGGTTGGTCTCGCGCGTAAGTCGGGCCCGGCGCGCCCGCGGGGTGCGCCGGGAGAACGATCCAGCAGGTTCTGTTGACCAGGATGCGAGGTATAGGATGTCAACCTCAACGAGACGATGGATGGCGGGATTGACCCTTTGCGTTTTGCTCTGTTCCTGCGGCCGCAGCGGGCAGCCCCGCAAGGAGACGTTTCCCGTCACCGGCGAGGTCTCCGTGGACGGCAAGTCTGTAGAGAGACTCGCCGTCACGTGCCATGCCGTTCAAGGGATAGATACCGAACATCCCACGTACTCGCAAGCGTTCACCGACAAGGACGGGAAGTTCAAGATCTCCACATACCAGCAGGCAGACGGCGTGCCCGAAGGGGAATACGCGATCACGTTCTTCTGGGGCGAGATGAACCTGCTTTCTATGACTTACGGCGGCCCCGACAAGCTCAAGGACCGCTACAACGATCCCAAGAAGTCCACGTTCCGCATCAAGGTCGAGAAAGGGAAGCCGACCGATCTGGGGAAAATCGAACTCACCACGAAGTAGAGGACCTGAAGTAGGAAACTGATGGCGCCCATGAGAATGCTCCGCCGGTCGTCAAGGGTCGGGTTGGCGACCCTTTGGGCGGTTGCCGTCGCCGTCGTCGGGGCAAGGGCGGCCGAGGAGAAGCCGGCGGGCGAGCGGGTCCCCTCCGCGCTTTTCGACTACGTCTCGCGGCCCGATCCGGAGTTCGCCTGGGAGATCAAGGACAAGCGGCAGCTCGACGGCGGATTGCTCTACGACGTCGATCTTACGTCCCAGAAGTGGCAAGGGATCGTCTGGAAGCACGTCCTGCACGTCTACGAGCCGAAGGACGTGCGCTACCCGCGGCACGTCCTCCTCTTCATCACCGGCGGCGCCAACGACCGCAGGCCCGGCGACGACAGTCTCAAGACCGGGTTCAAGCTGGCGGAGCTCTGCGGCGCCCGCGTCGCGATGCTCCACCAGGTCCCCAACCAGCCGCTCTTGGGCGACCGCAAGGAAGACGACCTCATCACCGAGACCTGGCTCCGCTACATGGAGACCGGAGACAGCAGTTGGCCGTTGCTCTTTCCGATGGTCAAGAGCGCCGTCCGCGCGATGGACGCCGTGGAGGCCATCGCCCGCTCGCAGTGGAACGGCCCGGTCGCGGGCTTCGTCACCACCGGGGCCTCGAAGCGCGGCTGGACGAGCTGGCTCGCGCCGGTGGCCGACAAGCGGATCATCGCCACCGCCCCCATCGTCATCGACACGCTCAACTTCCGCCGGCAGATGGACTACCAGATCGAGACCTGGGGCCGGCACAGCGAGCAGATCGCCGACTACACCCGCAAGGGCTTCTTCAACAGCGGCGAGGAGCCCGCCCGCGAGGCCGAGCTCCGCGTGATGCAGGACCCGTACACGTACCGCCACAGGCTGAGCCTGCCCAAGCTGATGATCAACGGCACGAACGACCCCTATTGGGTCGTGGACGCGGCGAAGTTCTACTGGTACGACCTGGTCGGTCCGAAGTACGTGCTGGAGATCCCCAATGCCGGGCACGGTCTGGACGGCGGCCGCGAGCTGGCGTTCCGCACCCTGGCGGCGTTCTTCCGCCAGACCGCCGCCGGCGGCTCCCTGCCGCAATTGGATTGGAAGCACTCGGACGGCGACGGCCAGTTGGTGCTTGCGATGAAGTCGTCCGCCAAGCCGGCCGCCGCGCGGCTGTGGGTCGCCCACTCGCCGACCAAGGACTTCCGCCCCGCGAAATGGCGGCCGCAGCCGGTGGAAGAGAAGTCCGGCGGGCTGGTCGGCCGGGTGGCCAAGCCGCGGCAGGGCCACGTGGCCCTGTTCGGCGAGGCGCAGTTCGACCTTGAGGGTCTCTCCTATTCTCTCACGACGCTCGTGCGGTGGGAGTGAAGGGCTTTCAGCTATCAGCAGTCGGCAATCAGCCGGGGATTGACACCCTGGCGGGTGGCGTAAGATCCTCCATGACTCGTTCCCCGGAAGCCCATTGCGATCTGAAAGCTGAAGGCTGATTGCTGAAAGCCGATTCGGCAAGCACGCGACCCGCACCTTCTCGGACACCCTCAGAGCAACCTAGCGTCCACCGGACGAGTCGATCCTGGCCCAGAAGGGATGGAGGCGATCTCCCCGCGTGCGGACGTCCTCCAGCATCGTGGCCAGGTCGGGCGCGGGCGACGTCTGGCTGCCGCTGATGCGGCGGCCGTTGATCACCACCGTCAGCCGGCGGCCCAAATCGAGCAGATCGGGGGTGAGCCAGAGAACCACCCGGCCGGCGCCCGTCTGCACGTAGATCGTGTTGCTCTTCTTCAAGGAGGCCTTGGTCGCGACCTTCTGCGAGCCGTGCCGCGACTGCCACTCGCCCGGGTCGACCATCGCCTTAGGGGGTAATTCCTCCAAGTCGACCCACCAGAAGAAGTTGTCCCACGGCCGCATCGTCACGGCGCCGAATTCCTTGGGGTGGAAGTCGCGGCGGAAGCGGCCCATCCAATCCAGCAGCCGGAGGATCTCGTCGGCGAAGCTCTCGTGGCCGCGGCCGAGGTACTGCACCACGGTGACGTTGTAGCGGTGCAGCATGTAGCGGTCCCAGTCGCGGGCGTTGTTGACGAACCGGTCCCCGTCGAGCTCGCCGATGACGAAGTAGTACGGCACCAAAGCGGCGTTTTCCGTGTAGTGGATGCAATAGCGGTCGGACCTGGCGGCGATGGGAATCACCCCGGCCCAGAGATCGGGATGCGCCAGCCCGAGGTCCCAGGCGGCATTGCCCCCCATGAAGTGCCCCGACAGGAACACCCGATCCGTGTCGATCGAAAACCGCCGGCACGCGTCGCGGAGGCTGTCCAATACGGCGGCGTGCTCGCGGGCCGAATACTGGTACTCCTTCTGGTGCTCGGCCGTCCAGGCGGGGGCGACCACGAGGTAGCCGTGGCGGGTCGCCTGGCCGAACCGCCCGCCCTCCTTCATCCGCGGGCCCGCCCACCAGTCGACTTGCTGCGCCGGGGTCATGCCCGCCCCGTGCAGCGTCACGATCGTCGGATAGCGGCGGTACGGATCGTACTCCGGCGGGAGCTGCACCAGGTAGCGGACTGCGGGCGCGCCGGCGACGCCGGGCACTTCCAGCTCGCAGGGGTGTCCCTCCTCGGCCGAAGGTTGCGGCGTCTCCACCGGCGGCTTCATGTTCGCCAGCAGCCGCGCCACCAATTGCGGGCTGGCGGCCTCCTGGGACTGGAAGCTGTTGAGCACTTCGGCGCGGCCGGGCTTGTCCGCGGCGGCGAAGTACTTGCGGATCAGGGCCCGGACGTCCACGAGCGAGACCGCCGTCGAGAGCTTCGTCGTCGCCCCATGGCTGTCCACCAGCCAGCCGGAGAGCGCCAGGGCAAGTTTCTCGTGCGGCTGGAGGCTGCCGTCGTCGACCATCTCGCGGAATGCGGCCATGCGCCCCAGGGTGTTGAGCGTCATTTCCCTGGAGATCTCCGCGCGGACCGCAGCCGCCTGCTTGCGGAGGGCCTCATCGCTCACGGCCGCAATCAGCCCGTCGATCTGCTTCAGGATCTTGCTCCGGGCGGCCTCCTGGCTCTCGTGCTCGCCGACCATCTCGCGGACGGCCTGGAGCGTTTCTCCCGCGGCGCCGTCGGAAGGGAAACTCTTGAGCTTCTCGAGGACGAAGCGGTGCTGCCCCGCCGCGCGGCGGAGCGAAAGCTCGGTGAGCAACTGCCTTGCCCGGGCCTCGCGGATGGCCTTGAGCACCGGCTCCAGTTGTTTCTGGAGGTCGGCGTCGTTGGGGGCCGCTTTCAGGATCTTCTCCACTTCTTTGGAGGCCTCGGTGAACCGCTCGCACTGCACGTAGAAGCGGGCGATCTTCCTCCGCTCGTCCGGCTCGCCGTCTTCCGCGATCTTGTCGAGGATCTTGCCCAGCACTTCTTGCGGGATGCTGCTCGTGGCCATCCGCATGTCCCAGACGTGCTTGATCCCCTCGACCTTGGTCCAGACCGGCGTGAGTTCCGTGATCCCTTGGATCACGTTGACTTGCCCCCGGGCCGTGTAGATGGCGACGGTCCGCCGCCCGAACTGGTCGAACGGCTCCAGCGACCGCATCGAGCCGACGCCCTTGACCGCCGGACCGTTCCGCGACACGGGCTGCCGGAGACGGAACTTCTCCAATACCTCGACGTTCTCCTCTTGCCGGCGCTCCTTGATCTGCGCGAAAGGGACGAAGGTGCGGCGGAGATCGTCGTCGAGCATCACGACCGATCCGCCGGCGCCCCCGTTTGCGTCCGCCTGGGGCATTTGTGCCAATCCGGGGAGCAGTGCGAGCTTGCCCCGGAGGACCCGGCCGTCCTTCATCACCACCTCGATGCCCGCCGCCCTGTCCGCTGCGGCCGCCCACAGCGAGACGGCGATTGCCAGCGCCCACGTCTTCCCAACGGATTGACTCATGACGGGTTCTCTTCGACCCAGAGAAAAGGCAACCGGGGGCCTCTTCTCCCAAGGGCATGCCTGCCTTTCGGGCGATGCTGTTGACAAGGCCGGCCGGGGTCCGCTACCCACGGCGGCTGCTCCCCCTTCGTTCCATTCTGGCGTCTGCCCCCCTCAAGTCAAGAAAACGGCACCCAATAAGCCGGGGCCAGGGTTCCCCATAAGGGGAGATTGCGGCCCGCCCTGTTGACGCTGACTTTGGCGATCGGCAAAATTGGTGCGGTTGGAGAATCTGGAATGAGTGGAAAACCGGTCGCGAATCCCCTCCTTTTCCTGTTGACCGCTTTAGCGCTGGTCCTCTTGATCGGCGTCGCCGTGATCCAGGGGGTCGCCGCAATTCTCGGCGGCATGGGCGACGCTCCCGGCAGCCGGGTCGTCGGTTGGATCGCCCTGGCGGCCGCCATGCTCCTGGTGGTTGACCTCGTTTGCTTGCTCCTGGCCCTGGCGATCAACTCCCTTGCCGATTCGGACGAGCCGCCGGACGGTTCCTGACAGAAACAGGTTCGTGACGGAAAAGGGGACAAGACGTACCTCCGTGCCGCACTCGGGCACCTGCGCGAAGCGGTCTTCGGCCCTCAGGCGGCCGGTCTGGGGCGTATTTGATGCTAGACTACAGAGAAGCTGCCCGCTGAAAGCCGATTGCTGAAAGCTGATCGCTGAGAGCTGATCGCTGAGAGTCGTGCGGCGGGTATCGCGTCGCTCGACCCACCCTCACAATGACCACCCTTCGCGGCGCGGGGGGCGCAGGGCCCGGTCGGCCTCCTCGTTGTCCACGATCTTGCACGCCACGGGGTCGAACTCAATCGTCTTTCCCACCAGCGTGGCCACGTTCCCCAGAAGCAGCATCTCGATGGCCGGGCCCGAGTGCTCGAAGTTCGATAGCGGTGCCGGCCCGCCCTTGCAGGCCGCGACCCACTCCGGCTCGTGGCCCCGCACGTGCGGCATCGTCTTCGGCGGCCCGCCCGCCTTGGGGAAGCCCTCGGGCAGCAGCGCACAAACTGAATTGTGGGCGTTGGTGTGGACCACGCCCTCGGAGCCCACTAACAGCGTGCCGGATCGCGGCGTCCAGCTATTGTCCTTCCACTCCAGCGGCCGGCCCGCGATCTTCTCTAGCTTCCCCCAGATGCCCAGCCGCACGAGTTCCGCCTCGGGGGCGTTGTACCAATGGATCCGCGCCGGCGGCAGCGGCCCGCGCGCCGGGATGTCGAAGTGCAGGACTTCCACCCGCGGGAAGTTCTCGGGGCAGCGCTCGCCGACTTCCACCTCGACGCGGATCTTGCCCTGGGCATCTCCGCCGTCCCACAGGGCCCGCAGGTTGAGGGCCTTAAACGCCAGGTTGATCGAGTGCGAGCCGCCGCCCCCAAGGCACCCGGTACTATACTCGCGCCAGCCGCCCCAGCCGCTGGCATACCTCGGGTGATACGGGCGCCAGGGCGCCGGACCGAGAAAGACTTCCCAGTCGAGGCCCGGCGGCACGGACGGCGTGTCCTTGGGCCGCTCCATGGGCCCGGAGCCGCCGAAGACGTACCACACGTGGGCCTCGCGGATCTCGCCGATGATCCCCTCCCGGAGCAGCTCCAAGGTGCGGCGGAACGAGTCGGTGGCCATGCCCTGGTTGCCCTGCTGCGTGGCCACCTTGCGCTCCTTGGCGATATGCCGCAGGGTGCGGGCCTCGGTGACGTCGTGGGCCATGGGCTTCTCGACGTAGACGTGCTTGCCCCGCTTCATGGCCCTGGCGGCGATCACGGCATGGGTGTGCTCGGGCGTGGCCACCACGACGCCGTCGATCTGGCGGTCCAACTCGTCAAGCATCTTGCGGAAGTCCTGGAACTCGCGGACGCCAGAGAGCCTCTTGAGCACCTCGGTCACGCGCGTCCGATTCGCGTCGCAAACGGCCACGAGGTTCTGGCCGATTCTCGGGACCATACCGACGTGATACGACCCCCGCGCCCCGACGCCCACCACGGCGATGCCCAGCTTCTCGTTGGCCTGGTAGCTCCAAGCCGAGCGGCTGCTGCGAAGAATCAGCCAGCCCGCACTTCCCGATGCAACGGTCTTCAACAGTCCTCGTCGATTCATCCGGCAGGTCATGTTCGCTCTCCTTTGGCTGGGGCTTGGGCTTGGCATGGCACTTTGCACTAGCGGAGGCGGCATCCGTCTGGCCAGCGCCCTTGGTTGTACGTCCCGGGCCGGCTTGGGTCAACAGAATCCCCGTCTTGCCGCTCCGCCCCCCGGGTGGGTCCTTTCGCGACGCAGGGCCCAAGCACATACGCCCTGGATTCTACCGAATCGCGTGGTCCGGTTTCGAGTCCCTCCCTGTTCGCCCGGCTCGCCGCTACTGGGAGGCCGCATAGTGCCGCGCGGCTTCTCCGGCCGACAGAGGCCGGTTGAAGATCGCCACTTCGTCGATCTTGCCCTCGAAATTGGCGAAGTTGTCGTTGCGGCCGCCGACGAAGACCTGCGGCTCGCCCGGCGCGTGGCCGATCTCGATCTCGCCGGAGATCTCCGGGGCGGCGTTGCCGTTGAGATAGACCGCCACACGCTTGCCGTCACGGACCAGGACGACGTGGTTCCACGCTCGCAGCGTGATCTCGCTCTTGCCCGTCAGAAGCTCGTTGAGCCGGTTCCCATTAGAGAGGATCAGCCGACCGGGTGAGGCCGCCGTGCCGCCGATTCCGAGCGAGTCGCCGGGCGCGCCCGTCGGGCCGGCTTGGCCGCGGGAGAAGAAGTAGCCGGTCGCGGGCCGGGCGTCGTTGGGCATCCCGTTCCAAATCCACATCTCCACGCTGTACCGGTCACCCAAGTCCCGCAGCGCTGCCTTCATTCGCCCGCCGGCAAAATGAGCGGCACGGTTGATGTGGCCCTCCCCGCAGAACCGCGGCGACTGCGGCCCCTCAAGGTAAAACGCCACGCCGTCCTCGTAGGTCCCGTGGTTGCCGCTGCCGCCGGCATCGACTGCTCGCGGGCCCCAGGCGTCGCTCATCCGCCAGTAGGCGAGCGGCTTGGCGGCGAGGATCGCCTTGGCATACTCGCCGCCGGGGTCGATCATCTTCCGCCGCGGCCGACCCGAAACCTGCTCCAAGAGGCCGAGGACCGCGTCGACGATCTTCGGCTCGGCCTCGACTTCCAGGCCGGCCGTCCGCGCGTCCCAGGTGCTGTAGCCGCCCAAGCGGTGCTGTTCCGGCGGCGGGATGTAGCCCTCCTCGCCGTTGGCCAACGAGATGTTGAACACCGGCACCAGCGGGCTTTGGGCCTTGATCTTCAGGCCCGTCAGCCCGTAAACCTCGCACGGAATCGCCGTCATGCCAAGGTCGCCGACGCGGATCGCCTGGAGCTTCAGCGTCCGCCGGGGCTCCTGGTGGAGGTAGATTTGCTCCCGGGCGTAAAGCTCTTCGAGGCTTGTGGGCTCGCGGCCTTGGAGCCCGTCGAGGACCCGCCGGGCCCAAGCGAGCCGCCGCTCATCGGGCACGCGGCGCCGCAGCGTGAGTTCCCGTTCCGCCATGGCCAGGGGCACCCGGTCGCGATACTCGATCTTCCCGTACGCGTCATGCGCCCGGCGGACGATGCCTTCCGTGTACGCATCGACGGTGAGGTTCTCGCCCGGCTTCCGGTAGTCCATCCACATCAGGTCGCCGCTCGTGCCTTGCGACATCATGGCCACGAAGGGCGGCTTCCCGCCGTCCCGGGCAATCAGCTTTTCCATACCCCCGTTGAACCGCCCGCACCAATCGGCCGACAAGTACGGGTCGCCGGAAAAGTAGTGCATCGAGTAATTGGCCAAGAGGGCCAGTGGGCGGCCGCCGCGGGTCTGGATCGCCAGGATCGAAAGGTCGGGGTCCACCGGGCCCGAAGGCCCCACGGCATCGGGACACTGGTACCCGGGGCACATCCAGGCCCGCTGCGGGTGCTCGCCGAAGGGATCCCTCCGCGTGCGGTCCGTCCGCAGGATCCACCGCCGGCTATGGGTGTGCTCGAAGTCCTGCACGACGGTCCAGCCGACCCGCGCCGGCTGGAGGTTCTTCTGCGCCTGCTGGATCGCGTTGACGATCAGGCCCGGCAGGAGCCGCGCGTACTTGTCGTCGATCGGGCTGCCCAGGGCCGGCATCACCGAGGGTGATGAATGGTTGTGGGTGGCCGAGATCAAGATGTTCGACGCGGGGATCCCGGCTCTTTGCTGTGCCGCCTGCTTCGCCTGGTCGAGCAATTCCCGCGGCATGACGCAGATATCCACCACCACGATCGCCAGTCGCGTGCTGCCGTCGTCGAGGACCAGGGCGCGGGCGAAGAGCGGGTCGAAGGCCCGCCGGGCGATCCGGGCGTGGAACATCCCGTTGACGACCACGGGGAACTTCTGGGGCGTGATGTCCAGGGCGAATGCCCCGGCGCGGAAGACGTGGGGCGGCGGAACCGTTCTTGCGGCTTCCGGCGGTTCGGCCGCGACGAGCCACCTTGCCGACCCGAGAAGCAGAATCAGAAAACAGGGACAGGTCCAGCTTGGCGGAACGGCCCGCGTCCTACGCTCGGTCGGTGCCCGGCATTGCAGAAATCGGCCGCGCTCCCGTTTCCTTCTTGTCGCCGACATGCGTTCCTCCCGATGAATGCGGCAATCGGTTCCGGTTGCCTCTCTACCGACGCGCGGGGCAGTCTAAGTGGTGCAGCCACCCCAGACAAGCAATGACAGGCTATTGCCCCCCGCATGAAGGGTATCGCTGGCTGGACGGTTTCGTCCGCCCAGTCGGTCTGCTAAGCTGGGAAAACCGTAGCGGAACCACGTAAGGCTATTCGATTTGAGAAAGGAGCATCGGATGGGACGCAAGCACTGGCTTACCGCGCTGGGGATTTGGATGGTCCTGGCTGCCGTCGCGATGGCGGCGCCGCAGTACAAGGCCCTGATCGTGACCGGCCAGAACGGCCACGACTGGAAAGGGACCACGCCGGTCCTGAAACAAGTGCTCGAAGAGACCGGCCTGTTCACCGTGGACGTGGCCGCCTCGCCGCCGAAGGGCCAGGACATGAGCGGCTTCAAGCCGGACTTCACGGCCTACAACGTCGTGGTGAGCAACTACCAGGGCGACCCGTGGCCCGAAGAAACCAGGAAGGCGCTGGTCGACTACGTCCAGGGCGGCGGAGGGCTGGTGATCTACCACTTCGCCTGCGCGGCCTTCCCCGACTGGAAAGAGTACAACGAGATGATCGGCCTGGGCGGCTGGGGCGGCCGCAATGAGAAGTCGGGCCCGTACGTCCGCTGGCGCGAGGGCAAGATCGTCCGCGACAAGTCGCCGGGCAAGGGCGGCGGCCACGGCCCCATGCAGCCCTTCCAGATCGTCGTCCGCGAGCCCGACCACCCGATCACCCGGGGCCTGCCCGAGAAGTTCATGCAGGTTCCCGATGAGCTCTACGGCTGGCTCCGCGGCCCTGCCAAGAAGCTCACCGTCCTGGCAACCGCGTTTGCCCCCGGCGGGAAGCTGGGCGGCGCCGACGAGCACGAGCCGATCCTCTTCA
>CAYGZA010000091.1:0-19587 GCA_964354135.1 uncultured Planctomycetaceae bacterium | reverse complement strand
CCACGAGGTCCCCGGTCCTTCTGTCGAAGTCGAACCGGGCGGCTTGCTCGGGCAGCGCGGAGCACGGCCAGCGGTCGTTAAACTGGCAACAGTCGCTTCGGCTGACCACGATCGACACCAGCCATCCGCGGTTATGGGCTCGCACGGGACAACTCCTTTCCAATGGGACTGACTGGCGGCATACGCGACACTCTCCATGCCGCCCCTGCCCGGCAATCAGGTTTTCCGTCTCGCTGGCCTGCCTTGCAGGCAATCAGGCCATAAGTCGCTGGCCCGGCAGGGGCAGGCAGGAGAGTGCCACGCCGAGTGCCACGCCGCTTGTCACGCCGCCAAACGCCGCTCTGGCGGCATACAGATCCGTGTCCTGAAGATTCCAGGACATCATCGCCCCGTAAACGGGGTAGTCAACACGACTCATGGCAATTCTCCTTCGGTCAGGGAACAGAACAATCGGCTGGCGGCATAGCGCCGTTTCCATGCTTGGCCTTAACTGGCGGCATAGCGTCTACTGGCGGCATATCGTCTGGCGGCATTTCTGGCGGCATTAGGTGAATCCCAATCTGCGGCCGCCTCCGCAGTCCACGGGAATGGGGTGTACGATCTACCGAGTAATCTCCTTACCGCCGTCGTCATAGCGGCAAACAACGAACTCCGGTTCCGCGTGCGGCCCAATGAGAACGCATAAGCCGTCGCGCTCAAGCACAATCACCGCGGGTTTGCCCGTGGTGAAGGACCAGAAGACAGCCGCCGCACGGGCCGCCGCGATGGTTTGCGTCACAATCGGCACCACGCGAGATACCTCCCGAAAAACGCCACCAAACCGCCTACGGCCGCGATGGCGGGCCGATCGCGGACCAAATCGACCCCGCCCCGCCAACGAAAACGCCCCGCGATTTGCAGGGCGTGGCAAGCTTCGGCGCCGATCGCGCCGAGGCGTCAGTCCGCTCCGCCTGACGCCCCAAGGCGCCGCAGACGGAGCACCGCCATCCGCGAGGTTCTCTCATCGGACGACTGCGTGAGATTGACCAGCTCGCGGCATTGGGTGCAGAGGTGCCCACTCTCCCGGGACAGGAGCGGTGTCCCGCACAGTTGACAATCGGGTGTCTCCCAAGGTGGCACCAAGCGCTCCAAAACTTCGGGACTCACGTATCTCATCGCGTGCTCCTTGAGCCAAAGGGTCAGGGGGGTCATCGCGCTGCCGGCCGCCCCACACGGCAGCGAGGGAAACCCCTAACCCCTGACCTTGCGGGCAAGCTCACGGTGGTTCTGGATAAACGCCTTGATCTGCGAAGCGAACTCCAGGAGCCTCTCCCATTGCTCCGCGTAGAGGGTGACCGGCATCCGCTGCAAACCGTACAGACTGAGTGCCCCCTTGGGACTGACTTTGCAGGATAGGGTGCCGACGGAATGGTGATTCCGCGAGGGGATCATGGCGGCGGCGTTTTCCGGCGTGATTTTGCCGGAGGCTACGGCCCGCAGGATTTCCTCGACGCTCACGATGGGGCTGACGTTGGCGGTTGACATAACTCGTTCTCCACTCAGAGGTTACAGGGGCGTTTTCGGTCGCAAAACCGCGCGGCCGCAAAAACGGGCCGGCACCCTTACGCGGGCGCGTGCAAGCGCGCGGTGGGAGCCCGTCGGCATCCGCCAAAAATCGGTTTTCCCCTCTTGCGGCGGATACTACCTGCGGTGGGGGTTTTTCGGGTGCTTTCCACCCGTTCGAGGGAAGGTCGTGTTTCTCGTAAGAACCGTCGCAGAAACAACTTACGTCGATTCTCGGGCTGCGCGCAGGGGAACCACCTGGGACCCAGATACAGCGGTCAGAGGGCGCAGGCAACGACCAGAGAGGGCGGTATGCCTAACTGGCGGAGTGCGCGACATGCGTTCGGAACGCGCGCGCAAGGACGAGAGTTAGCGCGACCTTACGGTCGAGTGAACTCCTAGTGGCAATACCCTATGGGTATGCCCCCGGAGGGCCCCCAACGACCTCGCACGTGAACGTATCTTCCAACCCAAACATTTTTCGTCAAAAAACTCCGGGACCCACCAGCGGGTGGCAAGGACAACGAGGTCCCGGAAGCACAGAAGCACAAGGAGCTTTCCATGAACCATTCGGATTTTGTGAACGACTGCGGCGACCTGTCGGCAGTACGGCAAACGCCGCTGGGTTAGTCTTGGCCGCTTCACCCTCAGGTGAGGTGAGGATGGGTGATTCATGCCTCCACCTAACGATGGGTATGGAGAGCACTCCATAAAGCGATGTTCGCACGGGTTCTCATCGCTTTGATTTCCGAGATGGCAATCTCGGAGTCGTACGGTGGGGAATTCGGGCGCAGCGTGGAGTCGTGGGGCGGGCGTCGAGAAAGGAACCATTCTTGGAACACGCTCATTGGCCTCTGCGGAAGTCCGGTTGAGCATCGGAGGCACCCGTTGGACTCCCTTCTGAATCGAGATATCGGCGAGCCAACTGGCGGGTCGCGAACCACTTCGGTACGATAGAAGGACCATAGTTGCTCGTAGCGAATCCGACGGACGACGAATCCGAGCTGAGCCTAGAATCGATGAACCGACGTCGCTTCGTCAAATCCACGACCGTGGCCGCCAGTACGGCGTGCTTGGGCGTACATCCTGCGAGTTTATCGGCCGAGGAGAACTCCGCCAGCGCACAACCCACATCGACGATTAGCGACATGCTGCGGGCCGGCAAGCAGCCCGGCCCAGAGCGGCCGCACATCGGTCCAGACGTGGGGCGATTTCATCGCGAGCTTGCCGAAAGGCCGGGCATACAGTGGTGTTTCCGTGGCCTTCCATCCGACGAACCGCGAGGCGGCGTGGTTCGGCACCGACGGCAGTATGTTCAAGACCAGCGACGGCGGCCACTCCTGGCGGCGGCTGTCGGTGCAGGGGACCGACACTGACCTCCCAGACGATCCGGAGTCCGGTGCTGATGAGCCATCTGGAGGAAATTGCTGAAACCTTTCTGGAAATCCAACTCACCAAGAGCGTCGAGCCCCAGCGTAGTTTCGACATGGCTTCCATGTCGAAGGAAGACGCCTATGAGGTTCAGCGCCGTGTGATCGCTTCTCGGGTGGCAAGAGGCGAGAAGGTCGTCGGTTACAAGGTGGGATGCACCAGTAGGGCCATTCGTCGCCAATTTGGCTTGAAAGAACCGATATACGGACACGTCATGGCTCCGCACGTGTTCCACGGAGATACGGTCCTAAATTGGCACGATTACGTCTCGTGTGCCGTGGAGCCCGAGTTCGTTCTCAGGATCGGCAAAGACGTCGTTGACGAAGTGGTCGATGTGCGGAAGCTTGTCGAGGCCATCGAGTACGTCTCGCCCGGCATCGAGGTTCACAACTACAAGTTCTGGTTTGGCAAGCCCACGTTGCAGGAACTCGTTGCTTCCAACGGCATCCACGCCGGTCTGGTGGTCGGTGACGAAAAGGCTCGACCGGCGGCGATGGATCTCGACATGGAGGGCGTCGGGCTGTTCAAGAACGGCGACCTGGCGGCCTCGGGGATCGGCGCCGAGATCATGGGCGGGCCGCTGAAATCGCTGCGATGGCTTGCCAACCATTTGATTGGGCGGGGCGAGTTCCTTCGGGCTGGGCAGATCGTGATTCCGGGTTCGGCCGTGGAACTCGTTGCCGTGGAGCTGGGGGATCGTGTGGCGGCAACGTTCACCCACGTCGGGTGCGTTGAAGCGATGTTTCGTGCGTAGGGCGATACGGCGGGAATCCAAATTGCGGCCCGAATCTCGTCAGCCCGTGCAGCCATTAGCAGGATAGGTGAAAGCATGATGAACCGGTACTTCGGAAGAGCATTGACTGAAACCACCCTTGCGCTGTTTCTGACCGCGGCCACACACGCCCTCGCCCTTGAGCCGATACCGGACAAGCTTGTCGTCTTGACATTCGACGACGCCAGCCGGTCGCACGTAACAGTCGCGGCCCCGTTGCTCAAGAAGCACGGCTTCGGCGCGACCTTCTTCGTCACCGAGGCGTTCGACTTCCCGACGAACAAGCGCGACTACATGACCTGGGACGAGATCGCCCAACTCCACCGAGACGGCTTCGAGATCGGCAACCACACCCGCGACCACAAGCCCCCCAGCGCACAGGACTCGAAGGGGACCATCGAGCAACTCGAAGCCATCAACGCCCGGTGCCGGGCTCACGGCATCCCCAGGCCAGTAACCTTCTCCTACCCCGGCAACGCCCTGGATAAGGACATCCTGCCCATCCTTCGCGGATTGGGGATCAGGTTCGCCAGGCGAGGCGGCTCGCCCGAATATCCTTACGACAAGGGCCGGGGCTTCGCCTACGAGCCGGGGCTCGACCACCCCCTGCTGATCCCCTCGGCGGGCGACGCCCGCCCGGGCTGGACACTCGACGACTTCAAGCGAGCGGTCTCCCAGGCCAAAGGCGGCAAGATCGCCGTCATCCAACTCCACGGCGTCCCCGACACGGCTCACCCCTGGGTCAACACGCCGGCGCCCTTATTCGCGTCGTACGTCAAGTACCTCGCCGACAACGGCTACCGGGTGGTCGCCCTTCGCGACCTCGCTCGCTACGTCGATCCCACCGTCGTCCCCTCGAACCCTTGGAGTGTGATCGAAGACCGCAAGAACCTGCTCTCTTCCGGCCGCGACGGCTCGAACGTTCGCCCGGCCGGGTCCGACACGGACCTTCGCGGCGAGCCCACAGAAGTCCGCTACCTGGGGTTCCAAGTGTTCACGCAATCGCACGAGCCGGCGATGCCGATTGGCGACTCGGGAGTGCGTCCGCTTAGTTCCATACCGGCACAACCCGAACGGGACGCCTTTGTGCAGGATATCATCCGAAAGATCGGCATCGTTGGCGAGGGACAGACGCAACTGGCGGTCATCTTCGGCCCCCTGGCATTTGACCATTCCGACGCGGAGATAGAACGATTCGTCAAGACGGCCTTTGCCATGGCGCTGGAGCGGAAGATCGCCGTCGGGTTCCATCTCGATGACTCGATGTTCTGGGCGCGACGAGACGACCTCTGGCGCGGTCCCGAGAATGTCGAGTGGCTGGACTGGAACGGGACTCCCAACACGGGACGAGGCATTGCTTGGGGGCCGCAGCCCACCAAACTCGCGCCCCAGATGTGCTTCAACAGCAAGGCGATCCAACAGGAGGTGCGACGGCGCGCCGCCGAGGTCATTGGCAA
Source organism: uncultured Planctomycetaceae bacterium (assembly GCA_964354135.1). GTDB lineage: Bacteria > Planctomycetota > Planctomycetia > Pirellulales > Thermoguttaceae > CAYGZA01. The sequence continues at coordinate 14,385 of CAYGZA010000091.1, read as the reverse complement.
AGCGATTCATGCGGGCATCGATGGGCTCAAGCGGCAGGGACAAGAGCGGCTTTTCGCGGGCGTGATCGCAGGATGGGAGACGCACATCGGGCGGGACTTCGATACCGGCCGCCCTCTAGGGTATCACGCCTTGGTCAATCGCGGCTTTAGCGAAAGCCACCCACCTCGCGACATGGACGCTGAGCGCGAGAAGGTCGTGCAGGAGTTCATCAGCCTCTGGACCCAGGGTTTGGCCGACGGCGGTGTTCCGGCCAGCAAGATCTACGCACATCTCGGGTCTGGTTCCAAGCGGATATTCGAAGCGAACCATCCGCCAACGCTCTCCTATTCCCAGGCCAACGGCTTTGCGCCCCCCTCGGTCGCTTTTGGCAAGTCCCATCGTGCGGGGTACAGCACCTATCCGCAACCTGGCCTCTTCGAGCAAATCTACGAAGAACTGGCTCGACATGGTCATACGGCGTGGGCGTCCTGTGAAGGGACGAATTTTCAACTCGGAACCGCTCCCGGCCAGTCGGGCATGGACATGGAAACGTACCTGGCCCGCCATTTCAATCACGGGGCGACCTTGGTAAATATCTTCGGGTGGGTTGTCGGCAACGAGGCAAACGAGAACACGGGCTTTCGCCTCGTGACGGGGGGAGAAGAAGCCCTCCGCGCCTATCGCAAGTTTCTCCACGGTCAGCGGCTTGCCGAGGCCGTCTCTGAGATTTCTTCCCCTTTTGAACGGCTCCCAGCGAAGATCCGCCGGATCCAACTGGAGCTACCCGCCTGGGTTCAAAAGACCGGTGACCAGGCAAAAGCCGATGAGCTACAAGGGAGACTGCGAGCGGCACTGAAAGCCAATAACATCATGGAAGGCGAAAAGGTCGCCGACGAGATCTTGAAGTTACTCCCGGCGAAATGAGCTTTCGCGAATATCGCATCTCCCACCCGTGCACCCTTTTCCCCTCACATCACACTACAGAAACAGACACTATGAGGACAACAATCCTTCTCATCTGCCTTCTCGTTTCAGCCTTCCTCAGCAATGTGAACGCCCAGTCGCCGACTAACCCCGTCGAAGCCGTGCGCCAACGGATCACTGATAAGGTCGAACGTGTCAAGCAGGGCGCGCAGAAATGGGCGGCCAGTGGGCGCGATCTATCGGCCATCCTCAAGACGATCCAAGAGAAGGTCGGGCCCCTCCTCGATGCCGGCAAGCCCATCGAAGCGGAAGCGGAGTTGGACCGCGTGCTCGAGCAACTCGATCAGCCGATTGCCAAAGCCCGGGAAAAGGCACTCCGTCCCACAACGGGGACGTCCGATCCGGGGCCGGTCTGGTACACTCCGGGGAATCTGAGCGTCGATTTGCTGGTCCGTGCCTGGGGTTCGCCGATCGTCGATCTGAAGCGGAAATCCAATCGCCTCCAGGAACTCTTGCCGAAGGCGCATATCAACGTCCTGGAGCGAGGCGAACTCGGATTGCTTGGCGGACGGCTCACGCAACTGATGAATTCACAGCGATTTGAGGAAGCCAGCCGCACGCTCGACCGGATGCTTGCGATCGTGGGACAACGGGGTGACTTGCCCAAGTACGACCGCGGGGCCGAGATAGCCCGAGAACGCAGTGCTTTCCTGGAGCGGGCTCGCGCCGCTGGCGCCGATGGCGTGGAGGACTACGTCGGCTGGGGCGCGGTCGAACCGAAATCCGGTCAATGGGATTGGAGCGTTTATCAGGAGAACGCGCGGGAGGTCCGAAAGGCAGGGTTGAAGTATGTGCCCTATGTCTGGGTGCAAAACCTCCCATCTTGGGTCCGCCGCAACGCGGACTATCGCTTTGCGACGTGTCTAGAGCATGGGAAGGCCAGCGAGTTCCTGTCGGTTTTCTCCCCAAAGACGGTCGAGGCGTACGATCGGGTCTTCGCCCAGCTCAAGGCAGCTGTCGGGCCGCAGATCGACGCTCTGCGGATCGGCTCTCCCTGCGACTATGGCGAGACGCACTACCCGGGCGGTGCTGCCAACCAGGCGTTTCCCATCGCGCACACGCACATGGGCTGGTGGGCGGGCGAGCCGGAAGCACGGCAACATTTTCTGCGATGGGTTGAAAAGAAATACGGCAGCGTCGCCCGACTGAACGCGGCGTGGGGAACGCAATTCCCTGGTTTTGAGTTTGACTATCCGCGCGATCCGACCTCGGCGCGGCGCTGGCTCGATTTCGTCGAGTGGTATCACGAGGCCCTCATCGAGCGGCTCGGCGTGCTCTTCGACGTTGCCCGCAAGCACTTCCCCAAGACCCCGATTTGCGTCAATGTGGGCTGGCCCTTTGAGAAGATCGTCTTGGGGCAGGACCTTTCGGGGCTGGTCAAAATGCTAGCCTCCAAAGGGATGATCGTTCGCACTCCCACCGGCCCGATGGTCACGCACCTCTACACGCGCCGAGTTGCGACGGCCGCGCGGTTTTACCGCCCGGCGAGGCTCTCGACGGAACCGGTGGACGGATCCGCGCCCCTCGGGGAAATTGCGGGGGCCCTGTTCAAAGATCTCACGACCGGCGCTACGTGGCACTTCGATTATCTGGAGAACATGGAGCGGGCTCGCGAGTCGTTTCAGCACGCGAGATCATTGCCGCGTCACGACTATCCTCGCATCGACGCCGCCGTTTTCTTCTCCACGACGGCGCACCGGCTGGAAAACTGGGATAACTGGCACGTCGGGTTCCAGGGAGGCTACCCCGAGGGGATGGCTCCTTGGCTGGAGAGCGTGCGCGATACCCTGGACTACGACGTCGTGGACGAGCGACTGATCGACGATGGGGCCCTACGGACCTACCGGCTCCTGATCTGGCCGTTTGGCACCCGGGTCGAGTCTCGAACCATGGACAAGATCCGCAACTGGGTGGAGCACGGGGGCACCCTGCTGGTACGCGACCTGGCGGCTGTCCGCACCGTCGAGGGCAACCGTATCACGACGCTCGTTGGCAAAGGACGGGTCGTCGACGCCGGGGGTAGTCTCGGACGACTCGCTGAAGCGGTTCGCACGCGCGATCGGCAGATGACAGGTCTGCCACCCCTGGATGCTCGCCAGGACGGCGTAATCACCTCACTCTTCGACGACGGTATCCTTCTGTTTAATCGCAACGCGAAGGAATCGACCGTGGAACTGCCCGTCCCCGCCGGACGATGGGAAGTGGATTACCAGGGCCTGCCCGGGAGCATCACACTCCCGCCGCTGGCCATCCGTTGGCTGACCGGCTGCAACAAGGCCTCGACAGCAGGGCCCGAAAGCGCAAATGCCGCGGAAACCAAGTATCTAACGTTTCAACTCATGACAGGCATCCACGGCTACGCCGGTCCTCAGCCGGCGGCCGGCCATTTTGCGCTCAGCAAGGCGCAAGTGGAGGGGTTTGCCCGCGAAGTTGTCAAGGCGATTGGAACGACGGGCGACGCTCGACACAAACTGGGCTTCACCGTCGGGCCCCTCTGTTTTGACATGTCCGACGAGGAGACGCGACAGTTTATCCGCGATGCGTTTGCGGTCGCCCGCGAAAACGAAGTGGCCGTCGCCTTTCACATCGATGATTCCATGTCTTGGGGTGAACGCAAGGATCTCTTGTCCAGTCCGGACAACATCGAGACGGCAGACTGGAAACAAGAGCCAAGTACCGGCCGGCGCGCGGATTGGGGCCCGAAGCCCACCAAGTTTCCGCCCCAGATGTGTTTCAACAGCCCGGCCGTCGTGGCTGCGGTGAAAGACCGCGCGGGACTCATCGGCGTAGAGATCAAGCAGGAGTTGGCCGTTTTGAAATCCCTGGGGAAAGAACACCTTTTCGCGGGCGTCATCGCCGGATGGGAGACCAACATCGGCCGCGATTTTGAGACAGGACGTCCCTTGGGTTATCGGGCCCTCAGCCATCGGGGATTCAGCCAGCGCAATCCTCCCAAGGATCCCGACCTCGAACGGGTTCGCATCGTCAAGGAGTTCATGGAACTTTGGGCCAATTCTCTGCACGCGGCCGGAGTGCCTCGTGAGAGGATCTTCTGTCACATCGCCTTCACCTCCCAAGGACTGCGCGCAGCGGACGCCAAAGAAACCTATGCGGAAAAAGTCAATTTCGCGCTGCCCGAGGTGGCCTTCAGTTCTGCGTATCGTCCGGGATTCTCCACCTATCCCGAGGGGGCGACGTTCAAGGAAGTGTATGCCGTTTTGGCCCGGCACGGTTCTCCCGGCTGGATCTCCGCCGAAGGCACCAACGTGTCTCCTACGAGCATGCCCGGCGAACCCACCATGGAGACCTATCTGGGGCGGATGTTCAACCACGGTGCGGTGATGGTGAATATCTTTGCCTGGGGCATTGGCGGCGAGGCCATGCGCAACAATTTCTTTCGCCAGGCTACGGAGAATGCCGAGGCTTTGGGTGCCTATGCCAAGTTTCTCCGGCGTGGCGTCTTGATCGAAAGCGCCCCCAGCGGTTTTTCCAGCGAGGCATTCCAGGCAAAGATGCGCCGGCTCCAAACGGAACTCCCCGGCTGGGTTCAGAAGTCGGGACGACACGCGCAGGTGATGCCTCTGACCAAGAAACTCGACGCGTTCATCAAGGACAAGAAATGGCAAGAAGCAGACAAGGTAGCCGACGAGTTGCTGGCGCTGATGAAGGCTGTGCCGCCAAGTGAAGCGAAGCCGGAAAGCTCGCCCCTTTCGGAACGTTTGCCGCCCAAGATTCAGAGAATCCAGAGGGAACTTTCCGCATGGATTCAGAAAACCGGTAACAAGAAAGAAGCCTCGGCCCTGATGAAGAAGCTCGAAGATCGCCTCAATGCCAAAGACTTCGAGGAAGCCGAAAAGGCGGCTGATACAATTCTGAAGATGATCGGTGAAATCGCACCGGACGCCGCCCAGGATATTCCCGAGGAATTGCGAAAGAAACTGCGTCACGAACTCGGCGGTTCGTTCTTGGTGTCGCGCGACAATGTCCAGGAGGAACTGAAGCTGACCAAGAAGCAGAAAGAAAAGGTGGACCAACACCTCCGGGAACTGCGTCCAGGCGCCATGCAGTTGTTTGAGAGAATCGAAGGTCTGACGCCGGAGGAGCGGCAGAAGGAACTCGGAGCATACCGGAGGAAGGCGAATGGGACATTGGGAGCGATGCTGAGGGAAGCCCTGAGCGAAGGCCAGCGCACGCGCCTGCGCCAGTTGGAATTGCAGCGGGAGGGGCTGTTCGGCGACGGACAATCCTGGAAAGACCTGCAAGTTACAGACAAGCAACAGAGGCAATTCATGGCGGCGGTCCACCAGGCGGAACAACAGATCGAACCGCTGTTGAGAGAAGCGAACACGAGCGGCAATCCCAAGGAGATTCGGCCCAAGGTACTGAAGATCCGCGTGGACCTCCAGAGCAAGATGGAAGCCGTGCTCACAGATGCCCAGAAGACGCAGTGGAAAGAAATGCTGGGCAAGCCGATTGAACTGGACTCCTTATTCGATTAGGCCCTGGAATATCAACGGCTCCGCAAGTCTGGAAACGAGACACGCGTCATGAAGAGTCTCATACTGAGTGTGACCTTGCTGTTCGCGGCAATCCCCCTCTTGGCACAGCAACCCGCGAGTTCAGCGAAATCCGACACCGCAGCCAACCTCGCCTCCGGCGTCGCCCAGGTAGAGGACCCCAGTGAGCCACAATACCTGGTTTTCTGGGGGGCCCCACAACAGGTTCTCAAGCTGAACGACCGCATCGGAGTGGCGGGCCGTGGAAAATCGCGGTTCTTGGCGTTTGGCCTTTCCAACACCACGTTCGTAACCGTCAAAGAATCGCCAGCGCCTGTCGCAGCCCCAATTCCGCTGCCGAACCAAGCTGCGCATCGCGTCGCCAGGACTTCCCGCTGACGGGAGGCGGGATACGGTTGGGCTATAGACGCGGGGCAGCGTTTGGGTAAGCTGATGGCCAGACGAGCCTGGGCTGGTTGCCCGGCGGCGGGCAGTAGAGGCTAACACAATTTCGACAAATACATACGGGAGCTAGGAACATGGCCATTGTCGGTATCAGCGGAAGTCTCCTTCAAGGTGGCAACACGGACCGCCTGGTGCATTCGCTTCTTGATCTTTCGCTTCTCGTCCAGTCTCTGAAACGGAGAAGGGCCGCATTGCCCCTGACGGGACTGGTAATCTTCTTGCTGGCCTGTGCCTGGGCAGATGCGGGAGAGCAAAGCAGTCCGGCCACGCCCGCGAATAGCAAGGCGCCTGCCACGTCGGAAAAACCGAAATACCTCGTCTTCTGGCATTCCCCTGAGAAAGCAGGGGAACTGGCCGAGCGGGTCGGCATGAAGGGCGACGGCAAGACTCGGCTTCTGGGCTTCGGCCTGCCCATTTCGACCTATGAACTTGAGGAGCAATTGCCCAGCCGTATTCGAAGTGCATTCGCCGCGGCGCGCGAGCACGACATGGCGGTGATGCTGCATTTCGATTTCCATCTTGCTTGGAAGAACCGCCCGGACCTCTGGAACTGGTTCGATCCGCACAAGCCGGGCTACAACCCGAACAACAAGTACAACGTCGAGTGGCACGGCTGGGACGGACCGCCGAACAAAGCACGCTACCTGAACTGGGGTGTGCTCGAACGCCTGCCGCCGAACATGTGCTTTACGAGCAAAAGAACGCGGGCCGAGGTCACGCGGATTGTCTCAAGAGTCATCGGGCCGGTCCTTCGCGAGGAGATTGCGAAACTCAAGGCAGAAGGCAAGGAAGCCCTCTTCGTGGGAGTGTTGGTGGGTTCAGAGCCAAGCATCGACGACTACTCAAAACCGAATCCCGAGCGCACGAAGATGATGAAGGAAGACGGCGTGCCCGCGAGACCGCTCGGCTACCGGGCGCTCCTGGATCGTGGCTTCAGCGCGGACAATCCACCGGACGATTTCCAAGAGGCCCTCGCGAAGATCATTCAGGAAACCATCGCTTTCTGGTGCGAGCAGTTCGTCGATGCGGGTATCCCCGCGGAGAAGCTCTACCCTCACGTAATCGCACCCGCGCCCATCGAGATGACGAACGCTCCCATCTGGACGGCCTTCAACAAGTATTCCCGGCCCGGCTGGACCACCTATGCGGTCGGGGTTCTCGGGGAGAGCTTCAAAGCCATCTATGACGAGCTGGAGAAGCACGGGAATCCCGCCTGGGCGGGCGTGGAGGCAAACGCAGGCATTCCCGGATCCATCGTGGATTGGGAAACCTACCTCGCCTGGCACTACAACCATGGCTGCGTTCTCGTGGGCGTGAATACAGGCGCCACAGGCAAGGATCTCCCCAAGCGCCTTTGGGACAGCGCCTTCGGTAAGGAAGCCATCGCGGCCTATCACAAGTTCCTGACGGGACAACCGCTGGTGGAGAAGCCCTTCTCCATGGATAACCCGCAGTTCCGCATTCAGGCGAAGATGAAGCGGGTGCGCGCAGGGGTTGAGCGTTGGCACAGCAGCGGCAAGGACCCCTCGGCGGTGGGCAAGCTCATGGAAGGCGCCCAGCCGCTGGCGAGCGGCGGAAAGCTCGACGAATTGGAGAAACTCGTGGACCAAGCACTTGAGATGCTGGGCGAGACCGAGAAAGTGCCCGACGTGTATCGTCAGGAGTAAGACAGGGAAGGATTTCTTAATGAAGGTACAGCCGCTAGATCTTGCGGTCGTGGCAGCGGTGCAGGCGGGTTTCTGGGCGAGGGCCCGTCCCCGACGCAAAAGCCGTGAAGCCACCCGCCAAGTATCCCACAACAGCGACGTATCGGTCGGCCAGTGGATGTTCGTTTCAATCGCTGTGGTGTCGGCCCGGATCGTGGAAGCATCAATCGCCCCCGATTTCACCGCCTCCTGACCCAACAGCACGTTGATCTGCTTCCACGTCGCCGGGCGGATCATTGCGTCAGCACCGTCAGCACCCTGAGGCCGTTGACGTTCTGCTGGCAGCGCGTGATGGCACCCCAAGGCAAACCGACCGCGGTGATTTTGCCAGAAACGTGTTCCGCGGGGCGGGGCCTGGCATGCTTCCTCGCCTATTGGGCGAGGGCGATCCGACGTGCGGCCCGCTTCCGGCGTCGTCGGGCCTGAGCCTCGCGGGACTCTTCTTCCCGCTGCTCCAGCCGATACTCGGGATGTTCCGCCAGCCAGCGATCCGGCAGCAGAGACTCCAGGGCAGCCGTGTCGCCGGGGGTGATGGCCGCTATCCGACGCAGCACATCCGTCAGGTAAACTACTCAGCCTTTGATGCGCCTCGAAAAACCACCGAATTCCGAGGCGCGGCAGGCGCCCAAGCGATGCCCGTGCCGGGGGGCTGACGGTGCCGGAAACTCCATGCCTTTTCTTGGACTCGGGCCGACTGGATGATTCGGGCTGAACGGGCCGTCGCCGCGCCCGATCAATCCAACGATAGCTGGAAGACTAGAAGGCGGATCGGTAATCGTCTCTTGGCCACAACGGGCGTCCTCCAGCCTTTAGTTGTTGCGGTGTCTGAGCCCGGCTATAATCACGGAACGGAAGTGGAAATCACGATACAGGGTAAGTTGGCCTATGAGAGAAAAGAAAAAAGAAGCGAGAAACATGATGACAGATGGATCGCCGAAACGCACGACGTCGTTGATCCTCATCAACCTCTTGGCCTTTGTTGTGGCTATCCCGGTCTTCTTTTCTACATATGCGACGTTTGTCCATAGGTCGTGGGCGGTTCATATGCTGGTGACGTGCGGATTGACCGGGCTGGCTGCCGGTGTGGTGGTCTTTATCGGATACCTGTTCACTAGGCGGTGAAACGCCCGCAAGAAGGATGCGGCCAACCACGTGCTGGAGGTTACGGCTCGCAACCTCGCCGATCCTCAGCACTGACGTTCGGCACATTCGAGCTGCTGTCCCATCAACGAATTGGCTTCTATTCTCCCCGAACCTACTGCGAGACACGTCGGAAAACGACCCTGTGTGAAACACTCCTCAGGGGGGTGCGGCCTGGCCGTGATTCCCGGTCGGGCTGCCGTGCCGGATGAGGCTGTAGCCACCCCGATCTGAGCAATCCGGCACACGTTTTCCGGCGCCCCCGGAGAACCCCAGAAACCCGTCGCCCGGGACGTGGCGGGCGAAACCGGTCGAGTCCGGGCTGAAAGCGCGTCGAGAACCCAACCTTTGCTGACACTGAGGAAATGAGGGCCTTCGAGAACCCAGTCCGTCCCCAAGCTGGGGGCTATGGCAGCACGGGTGGGTGGCCGTTACAACAATTGCAGGCAACCACGGTCTGGCCCGCAGAATCTGGCGATGTCTGCTGCCTGGAAAACCGCCCGCGCGTTCATCTCCTCCGCCTTCCGCGAGATGCACGCGGAGGGAGACACGTGGCGCGCAGATTTGCCGCAAGCTCCGGAAAGACGGTCATGAGATTTTCGAGTATCTGGATCCCTGTGGCACTCATGTTCGGCCTGGCGTCAATACTGTCGCCGTGCAGTGGCGCTTCGGGCCAGATTGTGGACAATCCGGGCTTCAAGGCTTTGCCGCGGCCGGTCAACTACGCAACGCCGCTGGCGCCGGCCAACGGCGCCAAGGCCGTCATCGTTTTCGGCGCCAGCGCCGTATGGTCGCAAAAGTCGGCCGAGGCTGTGCAGAAAGCGATCCGGGACTGGTCAGGCGTCAGGCTGGATCTGGTCGACGACCGCACAGTAACCAGCGACGAGACCTGGTTGCTGACCGACGCCTACCGCAAGACGCCTCTGGTCGTCCTCGGCAACGCGCAGGACAATCGCGTGATGCACGCGCTGGGCACGAGATATTTGCTCCAGAGCAACCGCACCTGGCCGGGCGGAGACCGGTACGTCATCCGCTCGGTGTTCGAGCCGTTCGTGGCCGACGTAAACTACGTCGTGCTTGAGGCGTCCAACCAAGCCGGCATGGAGGCGGCCGCCGCGAGGTTCGTCGACCTTCTCAAGACTTTTCCCGCCGATGCAAAGGCGACGGCCACCTTTCCTCCGCGCGTTCGTGTGGTGGGGGGCGTCAAGAACAAGTGGAATCCCCAGGCGTTTCCCGTTTCGTCGTGGAACCCGCCTATCCCGCCGGAAATGAGCAAGGACCTGAATCGCGGCGTGTCGGAGCTGGCGCTCGCGTACAAGGGAACTCCTCCCCGGGCCGGCTGGGGCGTCACCCGTGAATCGCACTACCCAAACGTCTGGGGTTACGTGATGGGAGGCAGCGACCAATGGCCGCGAGGGGAGGACTGGAGGACTCCGGACTTGGATGAGGGCACGCTGCGGGCGGTCGCCGCGATGTGCCTGTTAGGCTGCCGCGAAGTGGGCGGACGAGCCTACCCCGCCATGGACCACTACGGGGCGGCGACCTACCTTGTCTGGCTGCGGTCCATCTTCCAGACGGGCGTCCTGACTGACAGGGAACTCAACGAATTCGAGAGTTACATCACGCTCTCCTCCTGCGATCCCAACGATTATGTCTTGAACCACATCGGCGACGGCGACGGCATCGTTGGAGGGATATGGAGCGGCCGGCATTCTTCGGCGTGCCTCCTGACGGCGGTGCAGGAACTGGACTATGTGTTGAACCACTGCCGGATGGACGACCGGACACGCAAGGAAGCCCAGCGGCGCTACGACGGCGCGAGGAAGTCCGTCACCAGCTACATCCGGTCATTCCGCGGCAACCATGACGACTCGTGCCTGGGCGAGGACACGGTGCTCCAGTTCTACGCCCTGCTGCACGAGGGCTTCATGGAGAACGTGCGTAACGGCATGCTCCGCCGCAGCGCGGACATGTACATCATGACCACGGACAACCTTCAGGACCAGAACATCCGGGACCCGTACAACAACGGCTGCTACGCGGGGCTGTCCGGTTTTTCCAGCGGCAAGGGCGGCATGGAAAGGACATGGGAGGGCGGATCGCTTGTGGTCGCCGCCGCCTTCTACTATGACGATCCGCAGTATCGCTGGTTTGTGCGAAATCGGAACCTGTACCTCGGCTCGGAGGCCGCATATCACTACGGCATGCACTCGGCCTATAACATGGTGGGCGCGGTCGAGTTTCCCGCCAGATACTTGGGCGTGCGCGCCTTGCCTTTCGACGAACGGATTCACGGCGTGCTCAGCAGTCCCCTGACGCCCGGCCGCACGGAAATGGATCTGCGCCTGGCGCCCGACTCGCCGGACAAGGCCATTGATCGCGTCTCGTTCCGTGACGGGTTCGATCCGAAGGACGCCTATCTCTTCCTGGCCACCAGCCAGGACCTGTTCCTCGCCTATCCGACGCAGAACAACTCCATCGCGCGATACACGGACCTGGGGGATATCTGGCTATTCACGAACACCTTCGACGGCTCGACCTGGTCGCGGAGCGTGGTGAACATCTCGACAGGCGGGAGCTTTGTCCCTCGCGCCGCGTGCCAGCTCGAGGCGATGGCGAACCTGGGCGAGGTGAGCATGGTCTCGTCCAGGGAGCCGAACTCCGGCGGGGCGGATTGGACGCGGACGATCGTGCATCACAGAGGGCACTATTTCGCCGTCCTGGACCGCATGGAAGCGCTCCAGGAAGACGACTACACCTTCGTCTGCCGCTGGCGGTCACTGCAATCGGCGGCCTTGGACAGCGGCGTCTGGACGGCCACGGCCCCGGGCGGCAATGTCTTGCGCATCCAAAGCGCCGAGGACGTCGTTCAAACTTCCGAGGTCTGGCCTTGCGATGGGTCCGCCAATCCCTCCCTGCTCCAGCAATACAAGCGGGCGAGGTTGGCCAAAGGCCAGCAGCAGACCTATCAGAACCTTCTGTACGTCTCCGGGCAGCAGCGCCCCGACGAGTTCCAGACGCGACAGGCAAGCCCGCGGGCAATGATGGTCAAGGGACGAACGAAGGACGGCGACCAACTGGCGCTGATCGGGACGGGCGGAAACACCCCGCTGGGCGATTTCCAGACCGATGCGGCAATCTACGACGTCACGGGCGATCAGTTACGCTTGGCCGGCGTCAGGACGCTCAGGGCGAAGGTCGGCGAGTCGATGAGGGAGATCCTATGGGTCCCGCAGCCGGTGAATGTGCTGGTTGACTGCCGAACGGGCAAGGCCGAAATCGAAGTCACTGGCGACAGGCCCGCACAGGCTAAGATTGGTCAAACATGGGGCGTGCTCAAGCCGGGTCTCCAAACGGTATCCCTTGCCGAGGCCGATGCCTTGCCCAGGCCCGCCGCAACGCTGGAATCGCTGTGGATCCATTGCAGGGCGCCGTCGGGCAAGGCGCCACATGATCCCGCAACGGACGTATCGGCGTTCGACATGAAGCCCGCCGCCGCGCCGCTCCAGAAGCCTTTGCTGCGATTGACCGACGCTGCCTTTACGCCCACGCCGGGACCAAACGGGGTGAATCACGACGGCCAGACATGGAACAGCACGGACAAGCTGGAATTCCTGTGGACGTTCTCCAAGCCGACGGAGGTCGGCTGTCTGAGGCTGGTCGGGCCGACTACCAGTGCCGTCGGACGGTTTGGGGCGAACGGAAGGTTCTACGAAGCGGGCGATTTCAAATTCTCTCTGGTGCTCAGCGACGATAGTTTCCAGAAGGACGTGCGGAAGATCGACTCGCCCCAGGTGATCTTCGAGGAGACTCCCCGCATGGTGGCGGGGCATTTCATCATGACCCGGTATCCCACCTGGCGGATCGAGGTCGCCGCCAAGGCCCGGCAAGTCAAGCTGCTGCCCCGCGCTACCACCAGGCAGCGAGAGGCCCTGGTCCTGACGGACCTGGAGGTGTACGGCGCGCAGCAGGTGGACCAACTCCAGGCCAAGGTCTTTGCGGCGGACATCAACGGGGACGGTTCCAACGAGTTGGTCGTGGGAACCTCCCAAAAGGAACTGGCGGCCTACGACGCGGACGGCAAGCGTCTCTGGGAAAAGACCTATCCCGGCGAGATCCACACGATGGACGTTGCAGACCTTGACGAGGACGGCAAGGCGGAAGTCCTGGCCTATCTGACGACCGAGAAATTGCACCGGGTCAACGGAGATGCCACGGAGCGCCCGGTGGGGGATGTCAACACCGTGTGGACGGCGGGCGTGAACATCTTTTCCATCGGGGCATGGGGGCCCGACGACCCGAGAAGAAAGGAAGTCATTTTGTGGTCTGGGCCTTCCTTCCGGGTGCTGGACGACGGCCGCGTTCAACGCATGAAGGACAGGGGCATCCAGGCTTCGTTGCGGCTTGCGAACCTATACCCCAACGAGCCGGAGGCGATGGCCGTGCTGAGTTCCTACGAGTTCTCGATCCTGTCGGCCAAACGCGACGCGGAAGGCAGCTACATCACCCTGGGCTCCAAGGGCGTGACGGGCAGCAACTCGGGCAACGAGGCTAGCCCGCCCGGCGTGCTCTGCCAGTTCTGCCGCATCCTGCCCGTCGACCACCGCGGCGCGAAGTGGCTGGTCGGAGCGGTGGCAAGCGGACTGAACTGCTATCCGATCGCAGCCTTTGCCAACAGCGCGAAGGAAACGGGGTGGAAGTTCAACACGGGCGGGCCGTGCGGGACGGCGGTGCTGGCCGAGGATGTTAACGGCGACGGCGTGCCGGAGGTCCTCCTCGCCAGGCAGGATGGCTTTGTCAACGTCTTCAAACTGGCCGACGGATCCTCCGTGGGCCGGCTCAGCACGGGCGAGCCCATCGTGGGCATGGCCATGCTCCAAGGGAAAGACGGCAAGCCGCGCCTGGCGGTCGGGACCAGGTTCAGTGTGCAGTTATTTGCCCGCGACCCGTCGGGAACCGACCTGACGAGAGTTGGCAAGACCGTACTCCCCGCGCTGGCCGCCGCCTTCGCCGGGCCGGGCGGAGCCAATCTGGATCGCGTCTTTGTCGTTGACTCCGCCGGGCAGGTGTCCCTGCTTGTGCTTAAGTAGTTTCTGTCGCGACCGCAATCTACGATCGCCACCGTGCCCCCGGCGGCGTCATCGCCATTCATAGCAGCAACCGCACCCAAGTCAGAGACAAAGGCATGAGAGAGCCCCAGCAGGCGTTGAAGAATTGCCGGATTGAGCACTAACGCTGCCGTTGACCGAGCGATTGGCTCTTGCCGGAATACGGCGGAGCGATAAGCTCCTGGATCACCACGATGTCATGGTCCTTCACGATGTCCGCCAATGCTTCGTCGTCTCGCTCCGGGTACATTCCAAGCCACTTCACGTTGAACGAGCAGATCGACAGGGCCGCTGGCGGGGAGTCTGCCGACTTGGAAGCAAACGAGGCAGTAGGCGATGGTGGAGCAGGTTCAGGCTTAGGCTGGGATGGCGATTGGGGTTCCGAGGCAAGTGGAAAGCTGCGTTCCGCCGGTGGCGAAGTCGGCGTAACGGGCCTCGTGCCGTAGTACACGAAGATGTCCCTTTGACAGTTGAAAAGAGAAAGGCGATTCCTCGCACGATTATCA
>CAYGZA010000090.1:0-19620 GCA_964354135.1 uncultured Planctomycetaceae bacterium | reverse complement strand
TCTCCCTGATGAGGCAATACCAATTTGTTCAAGTTATTTATGAGCGCGCCCTTAGTGTCGCGCGGTAGTTGTAGCATACGGGGTTCCGGCCCATCGGCCGGAGGGTTGATCCAGACCTCGCCGGGCAGCGCGAGCGGTCGCGGCGGCTGCCGGACGAACCGTCATTTAGTGTTTCCGCACGGCGCCTTCGCTTGTCGGCCGCGCGGTCTGATTCCCCCCGATAATGCCCTCGCCCGAGAGCGGTTGGCGGGACCCGGCTCGCTCCTTCTCCAGAATCACCTGGTTTCCCAGCTTGTTGAATTGCACCCGGGACATGAAACTCCGCATGAGCATGATTCCCCTTCCGCAGGGGGATTCTAACTGGCAGGGGTCCCTTGGGTCCGGGACTTGGCTGAGATCGAACCCCGGTCCTTCATCGGCGACTTCAATCCGCACCAGGGCGGGCGATACCCGGCAGCGGATTCGGACCCGCTTGTCGGCGTCGTAGTGGTTGCCGTGCTTGATCGCGTTGACCAGCGCCTCTTCGGTGGCGAGGTGGACGCAAAACAGGTCGTGTTCGTCCCACTGGTGGCGGCGGAGCTGTTCGAGGATCACTTGTTGGACGCGGCGGCCTGCCCCGGCATTGCTGGGGATTGTGAATTTGCGGTTCCAAACCCACTGCTTGTCAGACATGGAAGGCGGATTCCGCACTCAAACGGTTCGCGAGGTTACCTGATTCCGGGAGGGCAAGGCTCCTGCCGAACTGCACTTCTTGTCGCCGACCCGGGTTCTTGCCGGGCTCGCGAGGGGCCTCGCCCTACGGGAATCGTGAAACCCCGATTATGTGGTAATCCTCCCCTCATCGCCCCCTAGAAGGCCGCCAGCGCGTCTGCTTCATCTCCGCGGATGTCGAACAGCCGATGGAGCTTGGTGATGACGAAGACCTCGTAGATTTGCGGTCGGATGGCGCAGAGTCTCAACTGGCCGTTGTGAGTCTTCACCTTCTTGTCCAGGGTGATGAGTTTTCCCAAGGCCCCGCTGGACAGGAACTCCACGTTCGCGAAGTTCAGCACCAGCTTTCGCCGCTTCTCGGCCTCCACGAGCTGGAAGAGTTCCTGGCCCAGCTCCTGGATGCTCAGGTCCTCGATAATCTTCTGATCGCGGAAGTGGACGACCGTGACGTCGCCGACTTCGTTTGTCATCAGGCGTCGGAAAGCAGCCATCACGAGGCTCCTCTGACGGTATCTGCACAACGATCGGCTCGGCCGGAAGCCGGCATCGCAGCCGCCGGCTGGGCGGCCACTCCGCGCGCGTCCGGCCGGTGTCCGGATGGCCCTTCCTCGCTCCTCCGCGTCCCCATCATACAACCACCAATATGGGTGTCAAGAAGGATGGCCTAACCGATAGGCTGCACGGGCTCCCGGCTACATGCCTTTCTCCTTGGCGACGTCGCTTTTGCCGCGGAGAATCGCCCGTTGGATCAATAGGAAGTTACTGCCCCGGAATTCCGTGACCAGCCCGCTGATCTTCCATTGCAGTGGCTCGGGACGGTCGGCGATGGTGCGAGCGACCCGCTCCAGATTCAGGTTCTCCAGGGAAACGAAACGCCGATTGTCCGGCTCGGAGAAGAAGACCACCCGGTCGCCGGTGATCTGGAAATGCCCGACCTGGTCCACGATCTCGGTCCCTTCCCGGGCGCGGCGGAGAGCGTTTTCAGTTGGGGCCGCGTTTTTTTCCGCTGCGGTGGCCGCCTTCTCGGCTGCGGTGGTCGCCTTCTCCGCTGCGGTGGTCGCCTTCTCGGCTGCGGTGGTCGCCTTTTCGGCCGGGGGACTGCCGGGCGGGGCCGTCGGGCGAGGGTCTGTTCCCGACACCAACGCGGCTCCTAAAAGGAGGGCTGCCAGTGCCGCCGTGCTTCGCAGGATCTCGGGCATGGCCGCCGCCGGGAAACGAAATCGCTTGACTCGTTGGCGTGGGCGGTCGTCGGAGCGGCGAGGCGGCATGATGGGGGGCCTGGCAGTGGCGAGGGTTGCGTTGCGCGGCCCGGGCTTGGGGGGTCAGGCCGGCTTGGCCATGGTGAAACTCTGGAGCACGAAAACGCCCCCGAGCGACAGCAGCATCCAACCGAGCCATTCCGGCGGCCGGACTATTCTGGCCGGGAGCACCGGCTCTTTTCCCAGGAACGCTTCTACCCTGTCGACAGCAGCGGCACCGGGATGTCCAAACTGCTCGGCCAGGACCTTGGTCGCCTTGGGGCTGAGGACCATCGCGTCTATCATCCGGAACTGCACCCCAACGAAGATCAAGACCAGACCGACGAGAAAAACCTGATTCCTATTGATGTCCATGACCAGACTCCTGGGCGGTCGCCCGACAAGGCTGGAAGCGTCCTGGCGCCGGCGACCGTCTGGGACAGTGGCTGACCGCGTACCGTCCCCCTTCATCGAACCGTGGCAAGCCGTAACTTCAGGCGTGGTTGGGTCTTACCGCTTATTCCTTGTCCGTGGGGCCGGTTTTTCCGCTCGTCCGGAAGAAGCGGACCCGGCCGGGGCAAAGCGGTCCGCTCCGGGGATTCCCGAAACATCGAGAATCCCGGCGCGCAACCGCGCGGTCTGAAAGGCCCTGTGGAGCGGGAGGACGTTCCGGGCGAGACACGCGGACGCCGCCGCGGCTTCCCCCAATTGAGGCAGGCCGCGACGAGTGGTACGATAACGTAGCCTGATTGTGACCTTCCGGGGCTTGGCCAATGGGATTGTGAGATGGGCTGGAGGATTCCGTCGCGGAATTTCCTGCGAATGTGCCGCCGCAGCCTGCGGCATCGCAAAGTCGCCGACTCCACCGGCACGGAGTTAACCGGAGCGGGACTGTTGACCCGATCCCTGGTTTTCCGCAGGTTGCTGGCGCGCCACGTGCTGGCGCCCGACGAGAAGCACGTGGGTCTGCTCTTGCCGCCGTCGGTGGCAGCCGTGGTGGCCAACGCGGCCCTGATCCTGGACAAACGGGTTCCCATCAACCTCAACTACACGGTCTCCTCCGAGGTGATGAACCTGTGCATCGCCCGCGGCGGGATCCGCCGCGTGTTGACCAGCCGGAAAGTCATGGAGCGATTCGGCCATCTCCGCATGGACGCCGAGCTGGTGCTCCTGGAGGACCTTCGCGACAAGGTGACGCTGGTCGACAAGCTCGCCGCCGCCCTGCAAACGTGGGTGTTGCCCGCGGCCGTGCTCGAGCGCTGCCTGGGGCTTTCGAGGGTTGACCCCGAAGACCTGATGACGGTGATCTTCACCTCGGGATCCACCGGAGACCCCAAGGGGGTCATGCTCACGCACCGCAACGTCGGCTCGAACGTGGAGGCCTTCAACGGGGTCCTCGATCTTCGGAAGAGCGACGTGCTCTTGGGCATCCTGCCGTTTTTTCATTCGTTCGGCTACACGGTGGCGATGTGGGCGGGGCTGATGCTGGACCCGAAGGTCGTCTACCACTTCAACCCGCTGGATTACCGGCAGGTGGGGACCCTGTGCCGGGAGCACGGCGTCACCATCCTGGTCGCTGCGCCGACATTCCTGCGTTCCTATATCAGGCGCTGCCCGCGCGAGGATTTCGCCAAGCTGGAGGTCGCGGTCACGGGGGCGGAAAAACTGCCCAGGGACGTGGCCGATGCCTTCGAGGAGAAGTTCGGGATCCGGCCCCTGGAAGGATACGGCACCACGGAGCTGTCGCCGGTCGTCTCCTGCAACATCCCGCCCAAGCGATCCCGCGGCTATCGGCCGGGAAGCAAAGAGGGGACGGTCGGCCGGCCCGTCTCGGGGGTCCAGGTCAAGGTCGTGGACCCGGAGAGCGGTCAGGACCTCGGGCGCGAGAAGTCCGGGATGCTGCTGGTCAAGGGCCACAACGTCATGAAGGGGTATCTCGGTCAGCCCGAGCTGACGGCCGAGGTGATCCGCGACGGCTGGTACGTGACCGGCGACATCGCAGTGATCGACGCCGAGGGGTTCATCCGGATCACCGGCCGCGAGAGCCGCTTCTGCAAGATCGGGGGCGAGATGGTCCCAAACCTCTCCGTCGAGGAGGCGCTTGGCAGAATCCTCAGGCTGGACGAAGAGAAGGTGTCGCTGGCCGTCACGTGCGTGCCCGATCCGAAGAAGGGAGAACGGCTGGTCGTGCTCCATACGGGTCTGGCCAGGCCGCCTGAGGAGATTTGCCGGGAATTGAGCGCAGCCGGCCTTCCCCCGCTCTGGATCCCGTCGCCGGACAGCTTTTGCCGGGTGGACGAGATCCCGATCCTCGGCACAGGCAAGCTGGACTTGCGGCGGCTCAGGGAGTTGGCTTTGAAGGAGTTCCCGCCTGCTTAGGTCCGACCCGGGCCGCTTCCGTCTCCCGGCGGGCCACTTTCAACGCGGCGGGATCCTTGTCGATGGCCAGCGGGCCGTCTTCCGCCCTCCGAGGTGCGGCGGACGCCGAGTTAGCCGCGCGCCGCGCGACCTGGTCGGCCAATTGGGCAAACTGGAGCCGGACGTCGGGCTGCACTTTCGAGAGCCTGGCCGCCAGCCGCTGCACCCCGCGGCTGTTCACCTCGGCCGTCCGGGAGATGCTCCCCAGGAAGCCCGCCGTCTGGAGGAAGTTGTTGTCGGCCACCTTTCCCACGGCGGGGAGAAACGTCTTGGTGAGAAACTCGATTCCGCCCGGCTCGATGTTCAGGAAAGCGTCCAGCCGGCTCGTAACGTAATAGTGCCCGTCGGTCTCGCGGACGTAGCCGGTCTTGAGCACCATGAGGCCCCGGGCGCGGATCGATCGCCCGAAGATCGGCCCGGTGTATGTCCCGTCGATGTAAACCACGTGGGTGTCGTGGCTCTGGTGGAGGACTTCCAGCGTTCCGGTGGTGCCGATGTCGTCGGTCACGCAGTACGTGCCTCGGCCCGTCTGCTGCATCGTCAGGTGGCTGACCCCGAGCACCTCCCAGATATTGACGACCACGTCCGGGTGCTGCACCAGGAACAGGTAGAGATCGGGGTCGCACTGGACGACGCGGATCGGCAGCCGGCGGAAGACCCCGCTGTTGGCAAGGACCCACGCCGCTTTGGCTTTTCCCTCTGCGGTCAGCTTGCCCAAGGGGATCGACTGGACCGCGCTGTCGCGCGCGGCCCGGCTGCTGCTGGGCTTGCTCGGGTCCTCCTGCGCCGGCGGCGCCAGTGCTTCCGCCCCGGGACCCGCTTTCGGGCCAAGCACAGCCGCCAACGCGATCACCACGAAGGCGAGCAGTCGCCGTCCAGACCCGGCACCAGTCCGCTGCGGTCGTGCAAGCATGCTCAGTGCGCCCAATCTTCCCGCAGCTCCCATGCCCCCTCTTCGTACTGCCAGCGGCCAGGACTTGCGCACGCACGGCAGACCTCCACCTCAAACTTCCGAAGTCTTTGAGACTTCGGAAGTTCGGAAGTCTGTTTGGCTGCGGCTCCGCGGCGCTATGTCGCCGGTCAAGCGCCCGACCCGCCTTCCCGGACGTGCCAAGGCTCCTGATTATTCGGCTTGCGCAGCCCTGGGAGGCCAGTCAAATTATTCCGGCCTATGGAGCGGCGATTGCTCTTGTCGCGGGCCGGCGAATCACGGAGAATGCGACCCCTGGATAGGGAAGAGCGGTAAAATGGGCAATATAGATAGAGACTCGCGAAGGACGAGGCGCCTTCCGTGAAAGGTGTCCGAGGACTGCTGCTGACTCTCCTGTTTGCCGGCGGCTTGCTCGCGTTGGGGCAGTGGGCCTGGAACCAGCGGACGTGGTTCCTGGCCCGGCAATGGGCCAATCGGCTGGATCAGGCCACCGAACCGCAGGTCGACTCCCTCGTGCAGCGGATCAACGAGCTGGGCGAGCCGGCCATTCCGATCCTGGTCGAAGCCCTCGGCTCGGACCGCGACGTGGTCGCCCGCAGTGCCAAGGCTGTGATCTGGGACGAAATGGAGCGGTGGCGGACGTTGCCGGCCGACCAGGCGTGGGCCTGCCTGACGACATTGGCCCACGCCTTGGCAGGCCGCGTGGATCGGTTTGGCCCGGAGGCCCGTGGGCAGGCCGCGGCCTTGGCGACGAGAATCCTCCAGTGGCCCGCCAACGGGAAGGTCGTTGGCAGGCGGGTGGTCGCGGACTGCGAAAGGGTCCTTCGCGCCGTTCCATCGGATTCTGTCGCGGCTTCGCAGGCCCCATTGGCGAGTGAGGGAACCGCCTCGGAGCCCGCCAAGGCGGGGGCAGTCGTCGGGCCTTCTTACGGTGGGCTCGCCGTCGAAACCGCCCCTCTCCCCGAGTCCTCTTCCAAGCCGTCCGGCAACGCCGATCCCGGTTTAGCGGCCCGCGCCGAGGGCAATCCCGGCAGCGAGCCAAAACGGCTCATCGCGTCGCCGGCAGAGCGGTCCCAGGGCGAGCTCCGAAGGCCGTGGGGTCTGCCCACGGAACCCGGGTCCGGCGATGCGTCTGAGGCCGGCGGCCCGTCCGTGACCAATCAGCCGGCCCGCCTGTCGCCGATCCGGCGTCCGAACGTCACCGACAAGGGGGCCGGCGAAACGTCGCAGGCAACCGGCGGAACGCCGGAGTCCGCGGCATTCGAGCTGATGCGCCGCCTGCACACTCAAGACCCCGCCGAAGCGGCCGAGGCCGCGGCCGAGCTGAAACGTTGCGGTTTGTCCGAGAGAGACCTCATCCTGGCCCGGCAGTTGTTCCACCCCGACCCTCAAGTCCGCAGGCGGTTGGCCCGGTCGCTTCCGCAAGCGCCGGGCATCGACGCCGCCCTGTGGCTGGTGCAGCTCGGGCAGGACGAGGACCCCGAAGTCCGCCTCACGGCGCTGACGCTGCTGGCAACCACCGGCGATCCGGCGCTCTCGGAGCAGGTCCGCCGGTTGGCCCGTACCGATCCCGACGAGCGGGTGCAGCGGCTGGCCGAGCGTCTCGCCCCGCAGCCTTCCGGGCGCGTCCGATAGGAAACTGAAGCGGCCGGACGGAAGGAGCCCTTCAACGTGTTCACCGCAGAAATGTGGCAAGGCGAACTCCAACACGTGCTCGCGTATCTGCCCGCGGCCGGGGCGAGCCTGATTGTTCTTCTCGTCTCGTGGATGTGCGGGGCAGCGGCCGAGGGGGTGATTCGCCGGTTCGGGGTGGCCCGCCGCGTGGACCCCGATGTGACCGGCCTGTTCGCCCGATCGGCCAAGATCGTGCTGCTATTGCTCGGGATCATCACCGGCCTGGGGACTTTGGGCATCGACGTGACCGCGATGGTCGCCGGCCTGGGCCTGACGGGGTTGGCCTTGGGGCTGGCCTTCAAGGAAATCGTCTCCAATGCCCTGGCCGGAGTGCAGATTCTCATCTACAAACCCTTCAAGCGGAACGACGTGATCAGCGTGACGACCTTCCAGGGACCCGTCGTGGAAGTGAACCTCCGCTACACGACGATCGAATCCGCCGGCGGCCGGGTCTTCATCCCCAACACGCTCCTATTGACCAACGCGGTCTTGGTCACGGCCGCAAAGGGCCCGGCCAGCGACTTGCCGAGTCCGTAGGGCGGGCGTCTCGCTGGGTCAGTAGGGCGGGCGTCCCGCCGGGTCAGTAGGGCGGGCGTCCCGCCCGCCTTGGGAACCGACTTGCGGTCCGTGGACCGTCGAGACACCGGTCTGCCGGCCCCGCATTCCTCGGGCGAAGATCAACCCTCGTCGCTTCCCGCGGGCGGCACCTTCAGGCCGATCGCCACGTACAGCCGCGGGTCGGCCAGGCTCTCCACGATGAGGTTGGCGGCGCCGAAATCCTGGCTTGCGCTGTGCCCTCCGGGCACGGCAACGACGAACGCCCCGGCGGCCGCCCCCGAGCGGCATCCGGCCTGGCTGTCCTCCAGCACCAGCATCTCTTGCGGCTCAATACCGAACCGCTCGGCCGCCTTGAGGTAGATCTCCGGGTGCGGCTTCCCGTGGGTGATGTCTTCCGCCGCCAGCATGAACTGGAACCGCGGCTCCATCCGGAAGCGGGAGATGATCTCGTGGAGCAACCGCCGGCTGCTGCTGGTGCAAATCGCCTTGGGGATCCCGGCGGCTTCGAGGGTGTCGAGCAACTCCAAAAGCCCGGGCATCGGGGCCAGCCAGCCGTCCAAGAGGCCGATGAAAATCTCCTCCGACTCGGCCGCCATCGCTTCCCAGCGTTCCTCCAGGCCGTGCCACTGGATCATCGTCACGAAGCAATCCCGCGGCGGGCGGCCCATGATCGCGTCGCACAGCTCTTGGGTATACTCGCACCCCCGCCGGCGCATGAGCTCCGTGCCCACCTCTTGGTACACCTCCTCGGTGTTGAACATGAGGCCATCCATGTCGAAGACCACGGCGCGCGGGGGAGTCATGATGAAGTCCAGGGGGCCTCTTGCAGGTTGTGGCGTAGCAGTCAGCTTTCAGCTATCAGCAGTCAGGGATCAGAAAGCTGATGGCTGATGGCTGATGGCTGAAGGCTGATAGCTGAAAGCCTCTGAATCGCGATTGTCCCAGAATGCGTGCCCTAATCCTAGACCGCCTTCTGCACTGGCTTACCAGGCGGCTGCGCGGCGCAGTCGCCGCGTGACCGAGGCCGCCGCCCGGTAACCGGTCAAAAGCAGCCGGCTTCCCAGCCGCTTTGGGGCAATCACTAGCCGGCCGATGGGGTAGCTCTTCGTGGACCAGCTCGCCAGCGCCTTCGTCATCGGCCCCTGGAAGTCGATCACCTTGGCGTCCGACCGGCGGCAAAACTCCTCAGTCAAGAGCATCCGCAGGAGGTGGCCCGGACCGTACTCGCGAAATGCCTGGTCGTAGGCCACCTTGAACGAATGATAGACGCCTTTGGCGACCCAGCCCAGCTCGCAGGCGATCGGGCGGCCGCACTGTTCGAGCAGTGTCACCCGCAGGTGGCCCCACGCGGCCAGTTGCTCCGCCTGGCGGCGATAGAAATCGAACATCCCCGGGGTCTCGAGAACGGCGCGGCCGGGGCCGACCTTCCAGCTCCGGAACTCAACCTCGAAAACCTCGCGGAGCCGGGCATTCACTTCGTCGGGTGTGAACTGCGAGATGAGGTTCCACTGCACGGGCCCGGCTCGCTCCAGGCGCCGCAGGTCTTTGTGCAGGTTGCGGCGGAGGTTCTTGGAGAGGCCCGCTTCGTAGGCCGCGAAGTCGTCGCTCAGCTCGACTTGGCCGATGCGATAGCGCACGTGCGAGGCAACGCTCAGCCCGCGCCGGGTCAGGGCTCGACTTAATCCCTGCCAACGCGAGGTTTCCGGCGGGACCAGGTCGAGCCACACAAGCGGCCAGGGCGTCTCTTGCAGGGCATCGGCCATGACCTCCAGCACGGCGTCGGCATCGGCCGCCGGGTCCAGGAGGAGTTCCCCGTTGGCCGACCAGCAGTTCGACGTCAAATCGCCGACCGGCAGCAGGCCCTTGGCCCGCCGTCCGACCAGCGGCAAGGCGGCCACTAAATGACGTTGCTTGATTCCGGGAGGGCGAGGCTCCTGCCGAGCCGTACTGGAAGCCGCGACTCCGGTGTTCCCGCTCGGCTCGGCAGGAGCCTCGCCCTCCCAAACCAGCAGCCCTCGCACCTTGGCCGTGGGCGCAAAGAACTCCAGCCACTGGGCCACCAGCTCCGCCCGGACGGTGGGCAGCGTCACCTCGCTCCGTTGCCACAGGTCGTCCCACGCGGCGGCCACGGCCCGAAAACCCGCGATCGAGTCGATTTGCTCCAGGTGCAGCAGGCCCACGATGCGTCCTCAACCTCCTCTCGTTCGGGTCCCCATTCAACCATGCCACTTTTCGGCGCGTGCCGTTGCCCCGCGGGGGAGAAACGGGCATTTCGTCCTACCGCACAATCAGCACATTCGGAACCACCGTGCGGATTGGAAACTCCCTAGCCCTGGACTAAAATGGCGCGCACACGAGCCCGATCGCTCAGACCGAAGGACGAAAACGGATGACCGCCGCAAAGATCAAGATCGCGTGCCTCGGGATCCTACTGGTTTTTGCCGCTGGCCCATCGCCGGCCGCGGAAGATTGGCTCCAACTGAAGTTCGACGCCCGCCACAGCGGCGACGTGCCGCAGCGGAGCGTCTCGGTGCCGCTCGGGCTGGTTGGGGCCGTGCCGCTCGGCGACGCCGTCTTCACTGCGCCGGTCGTGGGCGATGGGAAGGTCTTCGCGATCGACGGCTCGGGCACGGTGTGGGCCATTGACGCGGCGTCGCTCCGCGTCGTATGGCGGTTTGAGACGGCCGGCGGCAAGGCCAACTGCAACAACGTCTCGTCGCCGGCGATTGCGGGCCGCTACCTGCACGTCGGCACCATGGCCGGCAAGTACTACGTGCTCGATGCGGCCAGCGGGGCCCTGGTCAAGACGCTCGACTGCGGCGAGCCGATCTTCAGCGCCCCCGTGGTCGGCCGGGACCGCGTCTACTTCGCCACGCTCGGCTCGCGGGTCCACGCCCTGAAGCTGGACGGCACGCCGGTCTGGGTCTGGGACTTCGTGAAGGAGCGGCTCGGCTTTACCGGAGACCGCTGGAGCGGCCTGGACTGGCACAAGCAAAAGGGCCAGGCCACCTGGCGCGAGCAGTTCTGCTGCACCCGCGACGTTGCTCTGGACGGCCGCACGGTGGTCCTGCCGGCCGGCGGGTCGCTTGTCTGGCTCGAAGACGCGGGCGAGAAGGCCGAGTATCGCGGCGTGTTCCTGGGGAACCGCGAAAGCCCCGCCACGCTGGGCCTGAGCCTTGGGCCCAACGGAGCGGTCTACCGCCAGTGGACCCAGCGCGACAACGGCGGCCGGGTTGAGGTCCTCCACCTAGCCAGCGGCAAGGTGCAGGCCGGCTTCGTCCGCGGCACGGAAACGAGCTACAACGGCCCGGGACTGATGAGCTTCTCCTCGGTGAGCATCCGCGGCCAGGACGTGTATCGCTGCCGGCCCGAGCAGGGGTTTGGGTTGTGCCTTCACTCCGCCGGCCAGACGAAACCGCTGGGCGGATACCCGTCGATCTCTTCGCCGATCCTGCTCCGCGATGCGGCGGTCCTCGGCGGCCTGGACGGCGCGCTCTACGTGGTGCCGCTTTCCGGCGGCCCCGGCTGGTCGTTCAAGACGCCGTTCGGAAAGGCGATCTCGGCTCCCGCCGCGGTTTGCGACGGCCGCATCTACTTCGGCGGCGAAGACGGATACCTTTACGTTCTCGGCCCCGGCGGCGATGCCCCGCTGCCCTCCAAGGACCTCGGGCTGGAGCAAGTCCGCAGCCCGTTGGCCGGTGAGAAGACCGACGCCCCCTTCGACTGGTTCACCAGCTTCGGCAACTGGGCCAACACGAACGCGACCCGGCAGGGGCTCAAGCTGCCGCTGGCGCTCCATTGGATCCGCCGATACGAGGGGACGGTGAAGCACTTTTCGGTCTGCGGCGGCGGGCGGATGTATACGCACACGGCCGAGGGGCAGGTCTTTGCCGTCGAGCAGGAGACCGGCCGCCTCCTGTGGCGGCGCTACTTCCCCGGGGTCCACGTCTCCTACACGTCGCCGCTCTACTACCAGGGCCGCCTGTTGGTCCCGCAGGCGGGGCTTGCGGAGTGCTGGCTCCGCTCGCTCGACGCCGCCACCGGCAAGCTTCTCTGGCAGGCCCCCTTCACCGGCTCTCCGAGCTGGAACCGGCAGTCGCCGCCGATCGTCTGGAAGAACCTCGCGATCTACCAGTTCTCCAGCGGCCGCTACACGCCCGAGGGGTGGCTCTTCGAGCACCAGAGCACGTTCGGCTTCCCGGCCGATCAGAAGCCGCTGGTCCGGGCCTGGGACCTCCAGACCGGCAAGGAGGCTTGGACGCGGGACTTCTCGCAATACGGCGCCGGCGGCGACGACGCCGGGATGTGCCTCATGGACGGCACGCTCTATTACTCCTGCTACTTCGGCAACAAGCCCACACCGGGCATCACCGCGGCCCTGGACCCGGCCGGCGGCGAGGTGAAGTGGCTCTCCACGAAGCACTCGGTCCACGCCGGCTGCACCGTCTCGGGGAAGGACGGCCGGCTCTACCTCGGTGGCTACAACCCGGTGGAAGGCGACAAGAACGTCGTCTGGTGCCTCGACGCCCGCGACGGGTCGCTGGTGTGGAAGTCCGATCCGGTCCTCGGGGCCATCCACGTGGTCACCGTTGCCGACAAGTTTCTCTTTGCCCACGCCCAGTACCGCAACGCGTACCTGTTGGATAGGAAGACCGGCAAGATCCTCTCCACGCTGGCCAAGGGCTACCGCTGCACGCGGTTTACCTACTGCGAGCCGTACCTGGTCGGCCCGAATTTCGACATCTTTGATCTGTCGGGCCCGCCGGCCTTGATTTCCTCGGGGCCGCAGTTGGACGTGCTGATGTGCGTCGGGGCCTTTTGCTCCAACGGCCGGCTCTTCCTCACCACGAACGGGTCAGGGCTCCAGGCTTCGATGACATCCCCGTAGGGCCGTTTCCGCGCCGAAGGAGTATCTCACCGTGCCGATCTACGAGTTCTACTGTGCCGACTGCCATCGGGTTTACAGCTTCCTGTCCAAGACCGTCAACACGACGAAGCGCCCTGCGTGTCCCCGCTGCGGCCGGCCGAAGCTGGAGCGCAAGGTGTCGCGGTTTGCCGTCGGCCGCCGGCGGACGCAGACCGAAGAGGCGCCGGCGGGCTCAGAGGGGGGCGAAAACCTGCCGCCCGGTTTCGACGAAGCGAAACTCGAGCAGGCCATGGGACAATTGGCCGGCGAGGCCGAAGGGGCGGACGAGGACGACCCGCGCCAGATGGCCCGCATGATGCGCAAGCTCTATGACAGCACCGGTCTGAAGCTCGGCCGCGGCATGGAGGAAGCGATGCGGCGGCTGGAGGCCGGCGAAGACCCGGAGACGATCGAAGAGGAGCTGGGCGACGTGCTGGAGGGGGAAGAGCCGCTGTTGGGCGAGGGCGAAGGCGGCCTGCGGGGCCTCTCGCGAAAGCTGAAGCCGCCTCAGGTGGACGAGACCCTCTACGACCTTTGACCCGGCGCGTTGTTGTCTTGCGCTTATTGCCCGAGAAGGATGGCGTGGGATTTGACGTAAGGCCAAGCCGTGACTAATGTAACAGAATGGGGACGGGGTCCCCCAGAAAACCGCCTGCCCGAGGCTGATGACTTCCACCAACGCCTTCCCGCCGTGGTAGGGGGCTGCCGGACTGAGCCGCACCCCGTTCGGTAGCGGGGACCAGGGTGCTTTCCGGCTCGAATCTTCTGTATGTCCCAACAGCCCGCTTCGCCGACCTCTTCCGCGATGTCTCCCCTCGGGCGCGACAGCTTTGTGCTTCGTTACCGCAAGGCGATTCTGTTCCTGACCGCCGCCTTGTGTCTGGGGGGGGCGTATTCGGCGTACGTCATGCCGGCCTCGGTGTTTCCGCAGACCGATTTTCCTCGGGTGGTGATCCTCATTGACAACGGGATGATGCCGGCCGATGAAATGATGGCCACGATCACTCGGCCCGTCGAAGAGGCCATGAAGAACATCCCCGGCACCGCGAACATCCGCTCGACCACCGGGCGCGGCTCGGGGGAAGTGAACGTGTTCTTCGACTGGTCCACCAACATGGTCCAGGCGGAATTGTACGTCCTCGGCCGGCTGGCCCAGGTCCGCAGCACGCTGCCGCCCACCGCGGAATTCGCCGTACACCGTCTTACGTTCTCCGCGTTTCCGATCATCGGCATCAGTCTGACGAGCAACCAACGGAGCATCACCGAGCTATGGGAGGTCGCGCGCTACGACCTGAATCCGCGGTTCTTGCGGATCAAGGGCGTTGCCCGGGTGAACCTGGTCGGCGGGCGCGTGCCCGAGTATCACGTGGTCGTCGATCCCGCGAAGCTCGAATCGTTCCATTTGACGTTGGATCAAGTCAGCCGCGCGCTGGTCGAGACCAACCAATTCACGTCGGCAGGGATGCACGAGGAGAACCGCCAACTGTATCTTGCCGTGGTCGACAATCGGGTGAGGCGGCCCGGCGAGATTGAAAACGTGGTGGTGGGCTGGTCGGGCAAGTCCCCGGTCTACATTCGCGACGTGGCCACCGTCCGCCGCGGGGCGGCGCCGCAGTTCAACATCGTCACGGCCGAGGGCACCGACGCCGTGCTGATGAACATCTACTGCCAGCCCGACAGCAGCAACACCGTGGCCATCGCCGACGCGCTCCAGGCCGAATTGAGACGCATCCGCCAGGGGCTTCCTTCCGACATGAAGTTGGCCTTCTTCTACGACCAATCGCTCTTCGTCCGCGAAGGCGTGCGCACGGTGTGGGAGTCGATCATCCTCGGGCTGGGCTTGTCGGTCCTGGTGCTCTACGTGTTTCTCCGCAGTCCCTCCAGCACGTTGGTAGCCGCGGCGGTGATCCCTGTGACGGTGCTCTTGACGCTCGTGGGCATGCGGGTTTTCCGCATGAGCTTCAACCTCATGACGCTCGGCGGTATTGCGGCGGCCATCGGGATGGTCATCGACGATGCGATCGTCGTCGTCGAAGCCATTCACGCCAAGGTGCTGGCCGGGCGGAGTCCCCGCGAAGCCGTAGGGACGGCAATCCATGAGGTCGGCCGGCCTTTGGTGGGGAGCACCTTGACGCCGGTGGTCGTGTTCATCCCGTTGGCCTTTCTCGACGGCGTGCCCGGCGTCTTCTTCCGCGCGCTGGCCATGACGATGGTCTTTGCGCTGCTCACGTCGCTGGTGCTGGCCGTAACCTTGACGCCGGCCTTGGGAAGCCTGCTGCTTCGGCCAAGCCGCGGTCGCACCCAAGACGAGTTGGAGCAGGGCGGACCGATCCTTCGCGCCCTGGTGGCGTCCTACGAATGGGTGGTACGGAGGGGGTTGCGTTTCTCCTGGCTGGCGGTGGCTTGCATGGCGGGCGTCGTCGGCGGCGGGTTGATGCTCTACGGGCAACTGGAGACCGAGTTCTTGCCGGAGATGGAAGAAGGCGCGTTCGTGCTCGACTATTACTCGCGGCCCGGCACAAGCCTCTCCGAGACGAACCGCATGCTTCGCCACGTCGAGGAGATTCTGTTGAGCACTCCGGAGGTTGAGAGCTTCTCCCGGCGGACCGGGGCACGCCTGGCCCTGGCCATTGCCGAGCCGAACACCGGGGATTTCCTGGTGAAGCTCCGACCCGATCGAAACCGGCGAACCGAGGCAGTGATTGAGGAGCTGCGCGCGAAGATCCACGCGGTCGAGCCCGCGCTGCACACCGAGTTTCCCGGCGTGCTCAGCGACTTGATCGGCGACCTCACCTGGTCGCCGCACCCCGTGGAGATCAAGGTTTTCTCGACGGACACCGGTCTGCTGAAAGAGAAGGCCGCGGAGATCGCCGCCACGATCGAAAAGGTCCCCGGCGTCGTGGACGTCAACGACGGGCTGGTGGTCGCCGGTCCCTCCATGCGTTTCCTGGTGAGGCATGAGGCCGCGGCCCGGGCGGGATTGACCGCCGAGGGAATCGGCGCGACGCTGCAAACGGCCTTGCTGGGGAACGCCTCTTCCTATCTCTTGCAGGGCGATCGTACCTACGGCATTCGCGTGCTGAGCGTTCCCGAAACCCTCGATCGCGAGCTGCGCATCCGCGAAACACCGATCCGTTCGTCCTCGGGATCGCGCGTGACGCTCGAAGACGTGGCCCGGATCGATTACCAGCCCGGCATCCTGGAAATGCACCGCGAGGATCTGCGGCAACTGGTGGCCGTCTCCGCCCGCTTCGAGGGACTCGATTTGGGCACGGGCATCCGCACCATTCGAGAGCACCTCGATAAAACTTTCCGGCTCCCTGCCGGAGCAACGCTGGAGTTCGGCGGCCTCTATCAGCAGCAACAGGAGTCGTTCAAGAACCTGACCTTCGTGCTCCTGATGGCGATCTTCCTGGTGTTCTCCGTCCTATTGATCGAGTTTCGCTCGTTTCTCCAGCCGCTGGCCATCGTCCTCGGGGCCGTGTTGGCCCTGTTCGGGGTCGTAGTCGCCCTGTGGATCACAGGGATCTCGTTGAACATCGTCTCCTTCCTGGGCGCAATCATCGGAGTCGGTATCGTGGCCAAGAACGGCATTCTTATGCTCGATTTCGTCGATCACCTGCGGATGCGCGGCCTGACGCTCTTCGAGGCCCTGGTGCAATCGGGCAGGCGGCGGCTCCGTCCGGTGCTGATGACCTCGCTAGCCACGTTCCTGGGCCTCCTGCCTCTGGCCTACGGCGTCGGCGCCGGGGCGGATATGCTCCGCCCGTTGGCGATTGCCGTCATCGGGGCACTCTTCATTGCCCTGGTGCTGTCGCTCGTGGCTACGCCCGTGTGCTACTACGTGATGATGCGGCTGTTGCGTCTCGACAGGCGTCAAGGTACGTCAACCGACTAGAGCCTCGTCCTTGTCCCGGTGGTGAGACTGATGTCAATCGCTCGTACGAGATTACCGATCGCTCTGGTGCTGGGCGCCTCGTTGGTGCCGCTGGTCTGGGGCTGCAAGGCAACGACCCCGGAGGAACAGCAAGACGAAGCGCTCGCAACTCCCGTCTCGGTTCGCGCCGTGAGGGCGGAGTCCACGACGCTGCGCCCCACGGTGGACCTGGTGGGCACGCTCGTCGCGCTGCCCGAGCGGACCACCGCGGTGTCGCCGCAGGTTGCCGGCTGGATTCGCCGCGTGGCGGTAGTCGAAGGCGCGAGGGCCCGGGCCGGGGATGAGCTGGTGCGGCTGGATGCCCGCCTGGTCGAGGCCGACCTGGCCAAGGCCGCTGCCTCCGTGGCCGAGAAAGAGGCGACCTTGGCACGACTGCGGCGGGGCTACCTGCCCCAAGAGATCGAGATGGCCCGCGCGGAGTTGACCAAGTGCCGGGAAGGCGCGAAGGCGCTCCGGGCCGAGGCCGCGGCACTGAAACCGTTGAAGGAAAAGAACGAGGTCCCCGACCTGCAATGGCAGAAGGTTCAAGCAGCGGTGGACTCGGCCGACGCCGGTTGCCGCGCCGCCGACGCCAAGCTCCGGATGCTGGAGGCCGGAACGCCTCGCGAGGAGATGGTCGAAGCCGGATCGCGACTTGCCGTCGCCAAGGCCGAGCTGGCTGCCGCCAAGCTCACCGTCGATCTGTGCAGGATCACCAGCCCCATCGACGGCACGATCCTCCAACTCGGTGCCCGGCAAGGGATGTTCGTGGAGCGTGCGGCAACGCTCCTGACGATCGCGGACGTTTCCCGGATGTTCGTCCAAGTCCGCATTCCCAGCAGCGACTTGGCCAATCTGAGGATGGGCGCACGCGCTGACGTCTGGGTCAGCTCGCAGCCGGATCGGGCCCTGCCTGGAAAGGTGGAACGGACGAGTGGCCAGGCGGACGCAGCCACGGGAGCCGTCGATGCCTTCGTGGTGATTTCCAACGAGAAGGGCGATTTCCAGCCGGGCTTGACCTGCCGTGTTCGCTTGTACTTGCCGGAGGTCCCCGGGGTCGTGGCGGTCCCCGTCGCGGCCGTGGCCGACCACGCGGGAACGCCGGTCATCACCGTTGTCCGCCAGGACCGTGCGCACGAGATCAAAGTCAAACTCGGGATGCGGACTCTGGAGCACGTTCAGGTCTTGGAGGGCATATCCCCCGGTGAGTGGGTTGTGACCGAAGGGGGGTACGGGTTACCCGACGACTGCCCAGTCACCATCGTCCAGGAGCCCCCCCAGAACGAGGCAGCACGTGCTTCGCACTGAGCTGCGTAACCCTCTTCTCTGCAAAGTCTTACGTCGTCCCAAGAGGCGACGTTTCGGCCGGCCCACTTCGCCGATGCCCGAACCCGACCGGCATCTCGGCAAGTCGAGCCACCCCTCATGCCGATGGTAGCGATAGGGAAGAGTGCTCGCGTTTTGACGTTTTTGACGCCTTGCGGCATGGAAGCCATGCGGTCCACCGGAACCCTCCTGTTCGGTCTCGTGGCGGTTCTGTGGTTGGGGACCGCCGGCGCCGCCCCGCCCGCCGCTCCCGAGCCGACCCAACCTGAGCCAGGAGCGAAGCAACCCGGTGGCCCCGCCGGCTTGGACGAATCGGCGGTCGACTTGGAGACAGCCCTCCAGTGGACGCTGTCCGGAAACCCGGATCTGGTGGCCGTGCGGCAAGACCTGGGTGTTTCCGCGGCCGCGCTGGCGGTCGCGCGCAAATTCCCCATGAGCCTCAACCCTGCCGTATCGGTGGACGTGCGGCCGTGGACGTTCGAGCGGAACACGGGCCAGGGGGCCCGCGCGCTGGGGACCCAGGTTTCCGTCTCCTGGTTGCAGCCGATTGAGCTGGGCCACCGCACCCGCCGGCGGACGGCCATCGCGCAGGCAGCCTACAACCAGACCGAGTGGAACATCTTGCAGGCCGAGCTGACGGCCCTGGTGCAGACGTATCGGGTACACCAGACGGCCGCCTACCGCCGGGAGAAGCTCCGTGTCGCCCAACAACTGGCGGATTTCAATGCGCGGCTCTTGGAGACGGTGCGGCGCCAGGTGGACGCGGGCCGGATTCTCGCCTCCGACATGGTTCTGGCGGAAGTCGAGCACCAGTCAACGATTCAGCAGTTGCACACGGCTCAACAGGAGTACGTCGAGGCCCTGACGCAGCTCCGCAAACAGATCGGGCTGCCCCAGTACGCTGCTTCGGCCCATCCGGCAGGTCGGCTGCGCGTCCCCGATTCCGCTATCCCACTCGATGAGGAGTCCTTGACGCGCGTGACCCTGGAAAGCCATCCGGAGATCCAAGTCGCTCGCGCCCGGGTGTCGGCCTCCCATGCCGCGATGCGTCTGGCCCGGGCGGATCGCATTCCGATCCCTTCGGTGGGCCCGGTCTACGAAATAGACGAGTCGGGAACTACCTTCTACGGTCTGGCCGTAAGTGGCCCGATTCCCGTGCTCAACTCCGGAAAGACCATCGTTCACAAGCGCGAGGCAGAGCATAGCCGCGACCTGGTTGCCCTGGAGCAGTTGGAAGTGAAGACCGTGGCCCGCGTGAAAGCCACCCGTGTGAAGTGGAAGCAGGTGACGGAGCTTGCGTCTCGGATCAATGCGTCCGCCGCGGCGATCCAGGCGCAGACCGACCGCATGGAACGCCTCTATCAAGCAGATCAGACCGACCTGGTCAAGCTGCTCCAGGTGCGACGGCGCCTCATTGAGGTCGAAAACGCCCAACTGGACATGTCGTGGCAGGCAACCCAAGCCTATGCCGACCTGCTCGACGCGACCGGCGCAACGCCTCTTCTCGGTTCCCTCTCCGAACGGCCGGGCGAGGCCGAGATTTCCAACGGGCCGGGCAACTGAGCTGGCAACAGCCGGGCCTCGTGTCGGGATCATGTTGGTGCTGCGGGGCGCACGGGTGCCCCTGATCCGCGAGTCCTATACATCGTGCGTCTCGACGAGTTTGGGCGAGTCTACTATAATAACTGCGTCGGGCGATCTTCCGCGCGTGCTCTGAGAGAAACTGGAACTCGCGAGGTGACACCATGAACGCGGTGCGAATCAGCGGCCATGTGGACGTTCAGCACCGGCTTTCCGCTGTAGTGCCGGACTCGATCCCCCCGGGGCCGGTCACGCTCTTGATTGTAGGCCACTGCGACGAGGATGATGCGGGAGAGGCATGGATGTCGGGCGTGGCGCGCGAGTGGGCGGACGAGTTGAGCGACGCTCGGCAGGACATCTA
>CAYGZA010000089.1:0-19741 GCA_964354135.1 uncultured Planctomycetaceae bacterium | reverse complement strand
GGCAGGCCACCAGGCGGGCGTGATCCCGGTTCCGCGTCACGGCCGGGAAGACCAGCAAGGAGAGGACTACCAGGATCGCGGCGGCGACGCTGAGATCGGCCCAGCTCCACTGGGCAACCGAACTGGGCGGGGAGGAGGAGGCGGTCATCCGGCCCAGTCTGCGGGCTGCCGCTCCGGGGTGAGCCACGGCCGTTTGCGCCAACGGTCCGCCGGGCGGCGGGCCATACAAGGCCACCAGCCGGCAGGTCCGCGCGGCCAGGTCCGTCGGCGGGCGATACGTCCGCCGCGCCGACTCCAGCGGCTCCAGGCTCTCACGCGCGCGGGCCAGCTTCTCTTGAAGCCCCGGGTTGCCGACCAACTGCCGCTCGATCGCACCTTTCTCAGAGTCCTCCAATGCCCCGATCAGGTAACCGAGCAATTGCTGTCGGAATGGATCAGGCATGCAGACCGATTGAGGTAGGGGTTAACGACTCGTTCAGCTTGGCGATCGCGGCGTGCAGGCGGCTTTTCACGGTCCCCACGGGGACGCCGAGGACTTCCGCCGCCTCACGATACTTCAGCCCTTGAAAGTACACCAACAACACTGCTTGCCGGAGGACCGCGGGGAGCCGGTCGACGGCTCGGCGGACGTACCTGGCTCGCTCGGCCGACGCGAACAACTCGCCCGGGTCCGCTTCGCGACCGTCCAGCAGGTGCATCAGGGTCGCTCCGTCATTCTCCTCTTCTCCCTGGGCGCTACGGCGGCGGTTGAGGCTGAGCATCCGGTGCCGCCGGTTGCGCCGTTGGGCGTCGATTGCCTGGTTCGTGGCCACCGTGTAGAGCCAGGGGCGGACCTTGCGTCCCGGCTCGAACTGGCTGCACTTCAAGTGGACTTGCAGGAACGTCCCCTGGAAGGCGTCCTCCGCCATGTGGGCGTCCCCCAGGTAGTTCCGCAGGTAACTGTACAACTCCGTTTCGTAACGGTGGACGAGTTCCTCGAAACACCGCCGGTCCCCCTGGCCACGGTAGGCCAACAGGAGATCCTCATCCGTCCGGTCCACGCCCGGGGGCGTGGCGAAGACTGGCGGCCGCTTCATTTCGATCGTGCTGTTCATTTCTGATACGGACCTGAAGGGAAGACAGTTCGACGTGATCCGGCGGGCGCCGATCAGACCCCGGGCCACGAGAACCGTGCAAACCCTCCCGTGGAGGCCATTTTAACAGGTTTTCCTGCCGGTGTCTCGCGGAATTCAGGGATCCGGGAAGAGATAGGGCCGAATCCGCTCGGCGCCCTGCCGTCCGACGCTTTCTCAGAGGTGCAAGCAACGTGCCAAAACCGGCCCAACCCACAGAATCGGCACGGACGCAATGTCGAACGACCAGCTTAACCCGAACGCAAACTTGGATTTGCAGACGAATACGGAGGCCTTCTGGGCGGTGGAGCCCTGGCGATCGCGGGCATGGGGGCGAAAGAAAACTCTTCCGTCCGTTACAAGATCTGGCAGGCAAGCAAGTTCCGTGCGTCACTGGGCCAATTCGGCCAAGCAGTTCTGCAAGTAGTCGATGCTCTGCCGAGCCAAAGCCTCCACACCTGGAGTGTAGTCAAAAACTTCCACGGAGACCCACCCGGTGTAGTCAATCTGACCCAATGCCTGAAGGACCGGCCGGAAGTCGAGCGCCCCAAAACCGGGTCCCCTCCGATTGGGGTCGTTAGCGTGGAAATGGGCCAGGAGGCTTCGATGCCGGCGGATCAACTCGGGGATTGGGGCGATCTCCGTGGCCATCGCCTTGCAGTCCAAGTGCAGACGGACGTGGGGCGAACCGATCCGCTCGGCCAGCTCCACCGCTTCCGGCGTGGTCACGAGGAAGTCGGTCTCCTCCGGCCCCAACGGCTCCAGGGCAAGGGTGACTTCGGTTTCCTCCAGCACCGGAAGGATCGAGCCGAACACCTCCGCGGCGTGCTGCATCGCTTCTTCCGGACTCACGCCCGGAAGGAGCTTCCGCTGCTGGGGCGAGCCGAAGACCAACAGATGTCCCCCCATGTCGGCGCAGCATCGGGCGAGCTCCGCCATGTAGTCGGCAGTACGGCGGCGGACCTCGGGGTCGGGGCTGGTGACGTGGAGACCTTCCGTTCGGGCCAAGAGCCAGTGCAGCCCGACGACCTCCAGCCCGGCAGCGTCGGCCAGGGAGCGGACCTCCGCCCGCTTCCGCGGCGCGATCTCAGTGACGTAATTGGCGATCGTGAACGGGGCGATCTCGATTCCCGTATAGCCGCACTCGGCCGCAAACCCAAAGGCCCGATCCAGCGGCCAATCCTGAAAGGTCTCGTTGCAGATGGCGAATTTCATGGGCTGGGCTTTCGTCGGAAGATTCTCCTCCCGGAGGTTTTCAAGTCGCTGAGCTTCCGACCGCGGTCCGTGCTGGGGACGCTCTTGAGCGGCTCTTCGGCGCCTTCGAGGGGGTCGCCCGGTTCAATCTCGTCGAGCCGCTTTTCAATCTGCTCGGTATACTGTGCGGAGATCTCGAAGCCCAGGAACCGGCGGCGGAGCTTCTTGGCCACGGCCAGGGTCGTCCCGCTGCCGCCAAAGGGGTCCAAGACCAGATCGCCCTCGCCGGAACAAGCCTGGATGATTCGCGCCAGGAGCCGCTCGGGCATTTGGCAGCCGTGCCAGCCGGCCCGCTCGGCAAAGGTGCCGCACACCCGGGGGAAGTACCAGGTATCCTCGTCGGCGCGGAATCCCTCGGGCAGGTCCTGCGGGCGCAGCAGCCACTGGTTCTCGGGGACCTGGGAGGAAGGATGAGGGATGAAGGATGAAGGATCACCGCCTTGGCCCTCAGCCTCCGATGCGGAATCCCGACGGCCGGTCCTCGAGCTCTGCCCTCTGGCCCCTGCCCCCTGCCCCCTGATGATCCAGGTGTCGTCGGGGAGCCGGCCCTTGGGGTTGGCGCGGCGGTCGGCGTAGACCAATTGCCGGGCCGACGGTACACGGATCGCGTCGGCGTTGAACGTGAACGCCTGGGCGTCCTTGACCATGTAGAAGAGGTGGGCGTGGGAGCGGTTGAACTTGTTCGTGCAATTGACGCCGAAGGTGTAGTACCAGACGACCCAACTGCGCAAGACCAGGTGGTGCTCTTGCTGGAGCATCACTTTCAGCTCGGCGGCGTACTCGTCGCCGATGGCCAGCCAGAACGTGCCCGCGGGCTTGAGGACCCGGACCACCTCGGCCGTCCACCGGCGGGTCCAGTCCAGGTAGCGGTCGCGCTCCAGGCGGTCCTCATAGACGTCGTAGTCATAGCCGATGTTGAAGGGCGGGTCGGCGAAGGCCAGATCGACGGCGCCGTCGGCCAGCCGCTTCATCCCGGCGATGCAGTCCTGGTGATAGATTGTGTCCAACGGAATGGCCAAGGTGTCGCTCCTCTCTCTTGCCGCGTCAGCCGGCCAGCAGGAACCGCTCCACGTGGCGGATCGCCTCGTCGACGGGCCAGACGCGGTCGGCGACCTCCAGCGGCGTGCCCAGGGCCAGCCAATCGTCGACGCGCTTCTGCGCGGAAATGACCGTGCTGTGGGCACGGCGGCCGAAGTAGTGGCCGATCTCGCTCAGCGCCGCTCGAGTGTACTTCCGCGCCAGCCACATGGCCAACATGCGGGGCCGGCTGATCTGCTTGGCCTTGCGGCCCGACTGGAGGCTCTTCGGCTCCAGACCGAATGCCGTGCAGACGGCCTTCTCGATGTCGGGCAGCCGCACCAGGCGGGTGCTGTGGCGGATCATCTCGGCCAAGGCCTCCTCGGCCATCGAGAGGTCGATCGGCTTGCCGAGGGCCTGGCTGGCGGCGTGCAGCCGGCAGAGCGCCCCCGAGAGTTCCCTCGCGTGGCTCGTCAGACGCGAAGCGACGAACCGCTCGACGTCCTGCGGCACGGTGAGCTTCATCCGTCGGGCCATTTGCCCGACGATCCCCAAGCGGGTGTCGTACTCGGGCGGATCGATCCGGCAGACCATCCCGCTCTGGAGCCGCGTACTCAGCTCGGGCCCGAGGCCGGTCAGCTCCGCGGGCGGGGAGTCGACGGCGAAGACCATTTGCCGGCCTTCGCGGAGCAAGGTGTCGATCGTGTAGAGGAGCTCCACTTGCGTACACTTCTTGCCGCTCAGGAATTGCAGGTCGTCGATCAGGAGGAGATCCACGCCGCGGCATTTTTGACGGAAGCTGGGCAGGCCGCTCTGCCGCAAGGCCTCGAGGAAGCCGGCGGTGAATTGCTCGGCGGAGAGGTAGATCGCCGTCAAGGCCGGCCGGGCCCGGCGGGCCATCGTCCAGATGCCTTGCAGGAGGTGCGTCTTGCCGACGCTCGTGGGGCCGTGAATCACCAGGGGAGAGAACTCCCCCGGCCGCTCGACGACCATTTCCGCCGCCGCTCGGGCCAAACGGTTGGACCGCCCCGCCACAAACGAGTCGAGGTCGAGGAACCGGCGCCGAGGAGTTCCCGGGGACTCCCTGTTTGCGGCCCCGTTGTCGGGTTTAGGGGAGGATCGTCCCGGCGATCGCGGGGAGCCGCAAGGGCCCGAAGGGGTGCCGTTGGCGGCGGCGCCGGCACTCGCCGCGGCGGGCTGCTCCGCAACCGGCGGGTCGGCCCGAAACTCCAGGGCGGGGCAGGTCCCC
This sequence comes from uncultured Planctomycetaceae bacterium, assembly GCA_964354135.1. GTDB lineage: Bacteria > Planctomycetota > Planctomycetia > Pirellulales > Thermoguttaceae > CAYGZA01. The sequence goes on along the minus strand of CAYGZA010000089.1, from coordinate 15,109 downwards.
AGGACATCCACGCAGGCGCTTTCGATCTGGCGCAGGAAGTTCCTCCGCAGCCAGTCCTGGAACAATCGGTTCGGCGTGCTGATCGTCAGGCGGCCGTCGTTCAACTCAAGCCTTACGGCCGTGCCGAACCACAGCTCGAAGCGATCTTTGCCGACCTTGTCGGCCAGCGCGCAGCGCAAGGCCGACACGATTTCCATATCGTCCTTGGTCACTTCCTCGCCATCCCCGGCGCGCACCCTCCGCCTGCGGATCACACCTCCGTGGTGTTCGTTTATGCCCCGACGCAAGCGAGGCGACAATCGGCGGAAGAGGCACGATCTCCGACGGCAGTGGCCGTCTAGGTCCGTGTTGTGTGTCACCCGACCTGCGTGATTCTAGCCGTGCTAGCGGTGCTGTCAAACCGGGCCCCCGACCGGCCGCGAGGATTTTTTCACCTCGGGCGACACGGCAATGGAATCCGCGGAGAAAGCGGGCCCGCCGCTGGCCCCTGCAGGAAGACCGTCCCCTCCCATCCACCGGGCTGCGGGGGGAAAAACTGTTCAAGGCCGCCCCGCGTCTTGCCCCTTCGCACGTTCCTCCGCTTGCACTAAGTCCCGGCCGGGTCGGACAAAACGTCGCCTGCCCTATCCGCCGCGGGAAGGTCCCTGCGGTCCGGCCGTCGCGACGTTGGGAGCGCCGCCGAGGGCTCGAATGTAGACCTCGCGCCGATCCCAGGCCCGAAACCCCGTGGCCGTATACATTTCCAGCGCCGGCCGGTTCGCGGCGTCGACCGCCAGGACGAGTCGCGAGCGGCCCGCCTGGCGGGTCAACCACTGGGCGTGCCGCACGATCTGCTTGCCCCGGCCCCGCCCCCGTGCGGGAACTACCAAGCCCATGTACACCAGCTCCCAGTTCTCGTCTTGGGGATGGTCGGTCAAGAGCAGGCACCCGGCGTCGTGCTCCTCGTGCCGAACGAGGAACCAGCGTTCCGCGGCAAAGACCCCGGTGGCCCGGTAGCCCGCCAGCACGTCGTCCATCGTGCGGAGCCCGTTGAGGGCCGGGCAATCCATCGTCTGGTCGTAAGTGGCGTCCACCAGGCGGGCCAACCGGGGGTGGTTGTCGCGGTGGTAGGGCTCGAACGCGAGCGGGCCGTCAGGCGTCGACGTGGGGAAATCCGCTTCTGAACTCACCAGGTAAAGCAGCGTAGCCAATCGATCGAACCCTGCAGAGCACAAGAGCGATTCTTCCGCCGGGTTGACCGACGCCAGAAGGGCGTGGGCCAACTGCACGTCCTGGAGGGCAAGCCACTGGCAAGAGGCGTCCAGCAGCAGCCGGGCCGTGGCCGGAAGCTCCCCGCGGACCGTTCGAGGGGGCCAGAGGACAGCCGTCTTGCCCTGCTGGACCTGGGCAAGGACGGCGCCCACGAGCCGCCGGCCGCGATGCGCCCCCAAGAGCCCCGCCGGGGAGATCTCCCCCGACCGTATCCCGCCGGACATCACCCCTACGTGGTCCGCGGAGTCCTCCGCCGAATAGCCGCTGAAGACCAACCGGAGGGCCTCGTCCATCGCCTCCGGGTCTACGGCCCGGATGGTCGGCGGACCTACGTCGGCGTCGTGGGACAACGAGCGGGACATGGTACGGGGTGACAAACGAGGATACAAGAAGCGGGCGTTTCCCTCACGGGGTCCACGCGACGGATAAGATCTTCCTCATTTCAGCCTCCTGTGCAATTGGGCTGAGGGCCGAGGATTTCATCGACGAGCCTCCGCGGGGCCCCAATGTCCAGAACGTGGACCCGACCCACATACTCCGCCGCACCGGGGGCGAAGAACCCGATCTTGGGGGCGACGAAGGTGCAGGTGTGGGCCGCGCGGATCGTGTGCCGGGCCGCCTGGCCGGTGTCGCAATCCAACCCGCTGGGCAGGTCGACGGCGAGCTTGGGCGCAGCGGCGGCATTGAGTTGGTCGATCACGGCATCCAAGGGTGCCCGGGGCTCACCCCGGGCCCCGGTTCCCAGCAGAGCATCGACGATCCAGGCCGCGCCGGCAAGATCCCGCTGCAAACGATCGGCCTCGTGCTCCGGCCTGAAGAACTGAATGGGTACACCCGTCTTACGGAGGATCTCGAAGTTGATGCCGGCGTCGCCGGCGGGCTCCGCCGGTTCCGCCCAAACGAGGACCCGGACGGCGTAACCCCGCAAGTCCAGATGCCGGGCCAGGACAAAACCGTCCCCCGCGTTGTTTCCTTTGCCACAGCAGACGACGACTGGCCCCTGGATTCCCAGTCCTTCGAGCACGTCGGCGACCCCTCGACCGGCGTTTTCCATCAAGACCAATCCGGGGATCCCGTATTCCTCCGTGGCGCGGCGGTCGAGCTCGCGGGACTGGGATCGGTTGACGGGACGAAGGTCCACCGCCATCACTCCCTGAACTACCCCGGGTCCGCGTCGTATCCTAGAATATCTCGGCTCGGGTGTCACGCCGTGCCGCCGGGATTCTGGGAGACCGACAGATATGCCCATCTACGAGTACGTCTGCCGCGATTGCGGGCACGAGTTTGAAATCCTGGTGCGGGGCGAAGAAAAGGCGTCTTGCTCTTCGTGCGGTCTGTTCCGCCTGACGAAGCGGCTGAGCCTGCCGGCGGCCCACGTTGCCAAGGGCACGCCGCCGCCGTGTCCCGCCAAGGAAACCGGCGCGTGCGGCGTGTCCGACTGCTGTGGAGGCAACTGCGGCCCGGGGGAGTGGATGGCGTAGCGGTCAGCTATTTCGCTCGCTCGCTCCGCCCTTACGGAATCAAGAAGACCATTCCCGTCCAAACGCCGCCCTCGGCCAGCGCGGCACGGACGCTAAGCGGCAACGGGTCGAGCGTGTAAGGTGCGCAGCTACCCGGGCGATAATAGCCCAGGGTGTAGACGCACTCGTGCGGCGGATACAGGCCCACAATGTAGGGCAGGGCGGGCACGGTCAGGAAGAAATGCCCGCCGGAGACCAGCGGCTGGAGCCACGGCCCCCAGGTATGGCCATAGCGCTCCAATTGCTCGTCCTCGAAGTAGGCCGGCTTGTGGCACAGGGCGGACGCCTTCCACATGAAGGTGGTTTGGGCCCAGCCCCTGCTTCTAACCGCGGTCTTCGGGTGAGCCCAAAGGTTCTTCTCGTTCCGCAGCTCGGGAATGGGGCAGTTGACGGGGAGCGCGTCGTCCGGCTTCGGCTTGGGGGGGACGACATCGTTGAGGATGTCCTTCTTGATCGGCTCGAGGATCCTTCGATTGGTCGTCGTGTCCAGCTCGCCCGGCTTGGGACACTCCGGCTCCTTACCCGGGACCACCGCGAAGATGTCCTGGTCGTTCAGGGGCTTCTGGGCAGGCGCCGCGGACTTGGCGGGCTCAAGCGAGAGCTTCGGCTCGTTGGCCGCCGGAGCCGGCTTGGGGGGCACCTTTTCCAGCGCGGCGTCGTTCAGTTTCGTCGCCGGGGTCGGCTGTGCCGCCTTCTTGGAATCCTCAAAAGGATCGCCGAAGGCATCGGGCGCCGCGGCTTGGGCCGATCGGGCCGAGGGCGCGGCAACCGGCTCGGTCGCTTGGGCCGGCCGGACGCCTCCGGACTCCGATGGACGGGCCGGCAACCACTTGAGCTGGTGGCCTGCTCGTCCCGTGGTGTAGCTTACCGGCTTGATGCGCGACTCCGCCGCACCGGCGATCCCGGGCCAAGGCGACATCGCCACGGCGGCAGCCGCGGCAACGACCCAAACGGCGTTGGGAAGAGAGAAGATCGAGAGGCGGCCGCGGCACGAGCGTGCGCCGGCCGCCGAAGAGTTATTCGCCTTCGTCGAGTGCGTACTCGGTACTGTAATTGGGGGCTTCCTGCGTAATCGCGATGTCATGGGGGTGACTCTCCCGCACACTGGCTGGTGAGACCTGGATGAACTGGGTTTGAGTCCGCAGCTCATCGATGGTCCGAGTTCCACAATAGCCCATACCAGCTCGAAGCCCCCCAACTAGCTGGTAAACGAATGGCCCCAAGGGGCCTTTATACGGTACCCTCCCTTCAACGCCCTCTGGAACCAACTTGTCCGGCTTGCCGGCGGTTCCCTGCCGGTAACGTTCCCCAGAGCCGTGTACCATGGCTCCCAGAGAACCCATCCCACGATACGCCTTGAAAACCCGGCCCTGATAGAGGATTCTGGCCCCCGGGCTCTCGTCCAATCCTGCGAACAGGCCGCCGATCATCACGGCATGGGCCCCGGCCGCAATCGCCTTGGTGACGTCCCCTGAGTATCGGGCACCTCCGTCGGCAATGATGGGAACGCCGCCCTCTTTGGCAGCCTGGGAAGCTTGGTAAATCGCAGTAATTTGGGGAACTCCTACGCCGGAAATCACGCGGGTGGTGCAGATCGAACCGGGGCCGATCCCCACTTTGACTGCATCCGCACCGGATGCGATCAAGTCGCGGCATCCCTCGTAAGTGGCTACGTTTCCCGCAGCGACGTCGATATCCCAATCCCGCTTGATTCTCCGCACGGTCTCGATCACGTTGGCCGAATGCCCGTGGGCACTGTCGACCACCAGGACATCCACCTCTTTTCGAATCAGGCATTCGATGCGTTCGTAGTCGTGTACCCCGACAGCGGCACCCACACGGAGCCTCCCTTGCGCATCTTTACATGCGTTCGGGAAGCTTCGCATCATATCGATGTCTTTTATGGTGATGAGACCAGTCAGTCTGAAGTTTTCGTCCACCAGCAAAAGCTTCTCCACCTTTTTTTCCATTAAAATCTTCTCAGCCCCCTCAAGCGTTACGGTCCCCGTAGCCGTCACCAGGTTCTCACGGGTCATGACCTCGGAAACGCGGAGGTTCCAGTCGGCCAGGAAGCGGAGGTCGCGGCGGGTTACGATCCCCTCCAAATGACCATCCGCCCGGGTGATCGGGACCCCCGAAAGCCTGTACTCGTCCATCAGCCGCTTGGCCTGCTCCACCGTGGCGTCGGGGGGAAGCGTGGCCGGGTTGAGGATGATCCCGTTGGCACTCCGCTTGACCTTCTCCACCTCCTCGGTCTGTCGCTTGACCGACATGTTCTTGTGAATAACGCCCAGCCCTCCCTCCTGGGCCAGGGCGATGGCCATGGCACTCTCGGTGACGGTGTCCATCGGCGAGCTAAGGAGCGGGATGTTCAGCCGGATGCGCCGCGTCAACTGGGTCGACACGTCCACCTCCGACGGGAGAACCTGGCTGTAACGGGGCTCCAGCAGAACGTCGTCAAAGGTGACCGCCTGATACTTGACCTTCTCTTGCATTGGGCTGGCTCCTCGGCAACGAGACAAGGAATCCTGCATTATCGGGGCTACTCGCCGAAATGCAATCGACCGGACGGATGGGGAGGAGAGGTGCGAAACGAGGCGTGAGGGACAATAGGCGGGGGGACGAGCGGCACGACGCCGAAGCTTCGCCGCCCGCTTTCTTAGGCGCGCATCGACAACGGAGGGACTCTCGCGGCGCGGGGCTCAGCCGGAGGGAACACGGTGGACTTTCGGCCCCCGCCTCGGAATCCGCTTGAACAGGCCCGAGGGCTCGCCTTCGGCGTCCAGGCCATAAGCGACCAGTTGCAGGGTGGAGCGGCGGAGAAGCCGGCCCTTGGCGTCGGACTCCTCCGCGGTATGGCAGATGAGTCCCCCGGGGACATCGACGGAAGTCCAGGCGCGGGTGGTGGTGGACCCTTTGGGGTGCGTCGCGACGGCCTCGACCTGGGCCGCCCATCTTCGCTGCCGAAGGATGTCGCGCGGCTTGTCGAGCGAAAGTACGGTGAAGGTCGTCTGGTTGATCAGGGTCTTGGTTTCCGGGTCGGTCGTCTTGCTTTCCCGCTTCAATACGTAGGGGGCGACGGTGGAGGAGTAGTGGACCTTGGCAATCGTCTTGGAGTGCGGACCGGTGACCTCCACTTCCTCGATCTTGCAGGGGATCTTACGGCCTTCGACGACCAGCTCGCCGGGACCCAAGTCCCGGACGGTGACCTTCTCGCCGGTCAATTCGCCGTGGAATCCCTGCTTGACGGTCTTAGGCTCGGGGTCCAGTTGCCTGCCGGCGATTTCCACCACGGCCTCCACGCGAAGCGTGACTGCGTCGGCGGCAACGTCGACCAGGGTGGTTTTCGTCTCGGTGGTGCTCGTGTTGGCGACCGCCCCGTGCTCGTCGAAGGTCTCCGCGATGACGCGATAGCGGGTCCAGGCCCCTTTGGAGAAGCGTCCCCACGAGTGCAACTCGGGCGTAATGCCGCTCTTCTGGCCGAAACCGGCCGGCGGACAACAGAAGGCCCACAGCCAGAGCATCGCGATGCACGGCGGCAACAATCGCACGTTTGGCCTCCCAGGGCGCATCCGGCCGCCGAGCGACTCCCGCTCGCGCCGCCGGGCGCATTACCCCAATCTAGCTCGCCGGCGACTGGGCCGACGAGCGCTGGGGCCGCTTGCACCGATCCTGCCGAAGAACATCCGTGCGGAGCCCCATTATACGGGCGGAGCGGCCCACTGGCACCCCCGCGGGGAACCGGATTCTACGTCCCCGGCGGCATTCCGAATTGCCGACGGAGGGGAACCGCGATCGGCCTCCGGCAGGACTGCCATCCCCCGGGTTGGACCGCAGCCAGCGGCTTTCGGGTGACCTCGCAGTCAATCGCGGGGCGCTGAGGACGGTTTCCAGCCAGACCGGCCCGGCCCCCGACCCGGCCAAATCCGATAGCTTCGCGATGGGCGGCGGGGGCCGTGTCGATCGCGGTGGTTTTCTTCCGGCCGCCGGCCGGTACCCATGTCCGTCAGGGCCCTCACGAGCGCCGTCTTCCCGCCGCGTGTGTGCCCGGCCGGCCTGCGGACCCCTGGGGGGCGTTACCGGCTAGTAGTATACTTTCGATACGGGATTGCGGGCAGCAACCTATAGATCGACAAGTCATGTCCGGCGGCTCTGCGGCGGAACAGGCAAACGCGATCGGCTCCGGCAGGGGCAGGGGTCCCGGTCCACAGGCGCGCAGCCAAGGAAGCCAGCGGACGAGCCTGGCCGAGTTGGAGCGTGCGGTGCGAGCGGCCGACGCGGCCGTGCTCTTGGTGGCCCCCCGGATCCTCCGCCGCGTGATCCGCGAGGAGCATCAGCTTCGCGGCCTGCTCATGAAGGTCCCGCACCGCAAGAGCTACGTGATTCGCCGCGAGCGCCTTCTGGAGATCGTCGACAAGACCGAGCTGGAGGTCAACGACGATTTCTCCCTGCCGGCGGAAGCGGTCCTGATCGAGCGGCCGCGTGCCGACGACCTCGCGGAGCTACCCGCCGGCGATCTGCTGCTGCGCCTGTGGCGACTGGTGTTCCATGCCCGCGTCCACCGCGCGCTGGGGCGGAAGATCGCCGAGGGAAGACTCACGGCCGCCGAAGTGCAGCGGCGGGTCCACGAGATCGGGCCGGCCGTCTTCGACGAGATCCGGGCGGTGTTGCAGCGCGAGGACCTGCTCCTCCCGCCGCGGGACGACCTTTCGGCTTACGTGGAGTTCGCCGCGGTCTACTTCGAGCTGAGGTACTTCGGGCTGGGGCTCTTGCCCCACTATTTTCCGGCGATGGAGAACGTGGGGTCGGTAGAGGAAGTCCTCTCGCGGGACTTGGACGCGGAGGGCCTGTTCCGGGCGACGCGACCCGTGGGAGCCCCGGACCCGCCGGAGCGCTTCACGCCGCTGGAAATCGAGGAGTGGTCCGAAGAGTCCCGGGCGAGAGACGCAAGTTGTCCCCCGCCGGTCGAGCGGCCGTCGGCGAAGAAGTACCGTCACTGCGTGCGCCGGGCCGAGAAGGCGGCAGCGGCGGGCAACGTGGTCCGCTCGGCGATCTGGAGGGCCCGCGGCGAGCGCTTTGCCTCGCCGGAGCTGGCAGACGAGGCGCGGGCGGGGTTGAAGGCCGACGTCGACCGCCTGGTGCAGCGGCTTCTGGCCGCCCTGGAGATCGACGACGCCGACCCGCAGCCCTGGCAGGAGCTGCTCTTGGCCCTGGCGGTGCAGGCCCCGCGCGGGATCTGGACGGCCGAAGCCCGACTCCTCTATGACCTGCAGAAAGTCTGCGTGGACCAGGAGCGCGAGATCTTCACGGTCGACGTGGTCGAGTGGGCGCTGTCGCTGGGGAGACGGCCCATCAAGCGGCCGCTGCCGAGCCAGCGGGACGTGCTCATGTGCAAGCATCTCCGCGCCGCGGCCGTGAAACTGACGCAGGTGGGGCTTCCCGACCCCCAACGCCACCAGCTCTCGACGATCCTCCGCGCCGCCACGGAGCGGACCGAGGAGCGATTGCGCAACCACTTTCGCCCGCGGATCGCCAAAACGCTCGAGGAAGTCGGCCTGCTTGCCAAGAACTTGCCGGAGAGGATCGCCGCCAAGAAGGTCGCCGAGGAGCTGCTGGACCGGGTCGTAGATCGCGGCTTCGTCACCGTCGGCGACCTGCGCGATGCGCTCTCGCGGAACGATCTGAAGCTGCCCGACATTGCAGGGGCCGGCGATTTCCTCCGCGGCGACCCCCTGTTGCGGGCCGACCGGCGGCTGGCGGTCTCGTTGGACGGGGTCTACGGCCGGGCGGAGTTTTATCTCCGCTGGATGCAGCAGCTCAGCAGCATGGCCTTCGGGACGCGCACCGGCAGGTTTCTCACGCGCTTTGTGGCCGTGCCCTTCGGCGGGGCGTACTTGGCGCTGGCGGGGCTTGAGCACCTGGTACACATGTTTCCCGGGACCGGTCGCGTGGGAATCTCGCACGGCGGGATGCTCTCGTTGGTGTTCCTGCTCGGGTTGTTCCTTCTGGGGCTGGTCAATTTCGCCGGCTTCCGCGCTGCGACCGGCCGGCTGCTCAAGACCGGGTACCACGCCGTTCGCGACGCGACCGTCGCGTCGGCGCGGTGGATCGCCGCGCTGCCGCCGGTGCAACTGATTTTTCACAGTCGTCTCTTTGTGCTGGCGGCGCAGTTCCTCTTCAAACCGCTCGTTTTCACCGGGCTTACCTGGGCGGCGCTGCCGCGGAGGCCCACCGGGTGGCAGGCCTCGCTGGAGACCGCCTCAGCGATCTTCCTGGGGATGAACCTGCTCTTGAACTCCCGTCTGGGACGCGAGTTCGAAGAGGTGTGTACCGACTGGCTCTCGCACGCCTGGCGGTGGTTCGGCAGCCGCATCCTCGCCGGGTTGTTCTGGCTTGTGATGGACATTTTCAAGGGGTTCGTGCAGGTCACCGAGCGCCTGCTGTACGAGGTCGACGAATGGCTCCGCTTCAAGAGCGGACAGAGCCGGCTGACCCTCCTGGGGAAGAGTGTCCTGGGGGTCGTGTGGTTCTACGTGACCTACATCGTCCGGTTCGGCATCAACGTGCTCATCGAGCCGCAGATCAACCCGATCAAGCACTTCCCCGTCGTCACCGTCTCGCACAAACTGCTCTTGCCGCTCATCCCCTTCCTGGGCAAGCAGCTCGAGCTGACGATGGCAAGTCTCGCCGTCAGGATGGACAATCCCTCGCTGGCGATCGACCGTGCGGCTGCCGTGACCGCGGTGGCGTCGATCATCTGGGCGATCCCCGGCATTTTCGGATTCCTCGTGTGGGAGCTGAAGGAGAACTGGCGGCTCTATGCGGCGAATCGGCCCGCGAGGCTGAGGCGGGTCGTCGTGGGCCGGCACGGGGAGAGCATGCTCCGGCTGTTGAAGCCGGGATTCTACTCGGGCACCCTTCCCAAACGCTATGCAAAGCTCCGCCGCGCCCTGCGGAAGGCCTTTGCCCACGGAAACTGGAAGCCCGTCCGCAAGCACCTCCACGCCCTCCAGCAAGTCGAGCTGTCGATCCGCCGGTTCGTGGACCGGGAGTTCTTGGCCCTCTTCCGCGAGAGCCGGGCGTGGCAATCGGGCCCCATCTCGCTGGAAGAGATCCAGGTCAGCACCAACCGCGTCAAGCTGGCCCTCGGCTGCCCGGGAGTGTCGGACGCCGGCCTATGGATCGCCCTCGAACTTCAGTCCGGATGGCTCGTGGCCGGAGTTCTGGAGCCGGGCTGGCTGGGGCAGCTCCGCCCGGAGCAACTCCGCGTGGTTCGGACCGCCATGATCGGGCTCTACAAGCGGGCCGGCGTGGAGCTGGTCCGCCAGCAGATCGAGCGCGAGCTGCCCGCGCCTCCGCCGGCCTACGATCTGCAAAACGGTTGGCTGGTCGTGTGGCCGGGAGGTTTGGACGGCGCGGTGGACCGCTACAACCTCCGCGGCGAGGCTCCGCGCATCCCGCCCGAGTGCGACGGGGCCCCATCGCCTTCCATGCCCACGCTGGATCGATCGCGGATTGTCTTTGCCGAGGCCCAGGTCCCCTGGCAGCAGTGGGTCGACGTGTGGGAACAAGGCCAGGCCGGCCGCGGAGTGCGCGAGGACCTTCTGGCCGAAGTGCGCATTCTGCCGGTGCCATGAGCGGATAAGGCGAAGGGGTCGGGAGTCCTTTTCCACGTCGGCCTCAGTGTCGGCATCGCTGCACGCCCAAACGTAGAAAAGGACTCCCGACCCCTTTCGCTCTCGTCACGCCGCCTGGGGCTCGTCGGGCGCCACAGGCTTGGTGGAATCGACCAGCGACCAGCAGATGACGCCGATCACGTGGACCGCGGCATAGATGAGGAAGTTGATCTGGTAGCCGGTCATCAAGCCGAAGGTCATCGCGGCTCCATCGAGTGCGTCGCTCGCCACGCCCAACCGCTTGGCGTGCAGGAACACGCCCAGGTCGAGCAAGTAGCCGGTGGCCAGAATCGCCAGGGAACCACCGAGGTTGCCGATCATGTTCATGAACCCGGCGACGATCGCCGCGTAGCGCCGGCCGATGTCCTGGCACAGGGACCATGAGGAGGCCATCGTGATGTCGGCCGAGAAGCCCGCCAGGGATATCACCAGGAAGAACCAGAAAGCCGTGGGCGCCAACGGGCAGAGCAGGAAGCAGACGACGCAGCCGCTGTGGCCGATGATCCCAAAAAGCCGCCGGCCGACCTTGCGATTGCCCGTGCGGCGGATGAACCAGTCGGTCAGAAAGCCGCCCAGCAGGCACCCGACCGCACCCAACCAAAGCGGGCCGCCTTTGTAGACCGCGCCCAGGGGATCCGTTTTCTCCACCCCGTACCGCCCTTCCAGGAATTTCGGGAGATAGGTGATGTAGAAGTACCAGCCGTAGGCCTGGCAGAAGTACATGATGCACAGGTACCAGAGATTCCTGCTGCGGATGATCTTCGACCACGGGACGCGGGCATGGCTGGCCTGGGACTCGGACGCGGACGAGCGAATCAGGGCCAGCTCGGCGGCGTTGACCGAGGGCTTCTGCTCCGGCCGGTCGCGGAACCAGCGGGCGAAGAGGATGCACCAGACCACGCCGATCCCGGCGAAGATCACGAAACTGACCCGCCAGTGGACCAGCGGGGGCACCACCCAGCTCGTCACCAGCACTTCCCCTGTGGCTAGCTTGGTGCTCTCGTAGGCGATCCCCGTCACCAAGAGCGCCCAGACCATCGGCGTCAGCCCGCCCATGAGCCGGCCCGACATCCACATCGTCCCTTGCGCAAGGCCGCGCTCGCGGAACGGGAACCAGTTGTGCAAGGCCCGGGTGAGGTTGGGATAGGACCCCGCCTCGCCCATCCCGAAAAGGAACCGCACCACGACCAGGACCCAGACGGTCCCCAGCACGTAACCACCCACGTGGAGGCCGATCAATCCGGTCAGCGCCGTAAAAAACGACCACCAGAGCACGATGCGGATCAGGGTTTTCCGCGGCCCGAAGACGTCCCCCAGCCACCCCGTGGGCACCTCAAACAAGGAGTAGGCGAACGCGAATGCCCACAAGACCCACTTGAAATCCCCTTCGTGGCGCAGCCCAAGATCGCGGATCATCTCGCCTTGCCCCGACGAGATGCAGACCCGGTCCAGGTACGTGATCATCGACAGGGTGGCCGCGAACAGAAGCACGAGGTAGCGGACGCGCGTGGGCTTCTGGACCGCGGCGGACTCGGCGACGCGCTCAGCGACGGTATCTGCCATGGTACGGCTCGCTCGTGTCTGAGATGCAGAGATGGAGGTCAGGGCGCAGCCCCGGCAGTCGGCGTCGGTCACGACAGGGGCTGCGCTTCGCGGCACCGCCGCCTACGCGCGGACGAAAAAGCAGAGTCTACCCGATTACCCCCGCTCGGGATAGATGCCGCGGAGATAGCGATAATGGGCCGCGTAGTCCTGCACCAGGCCGTGGGGGGCGGCGGCCTCGATCTGGATCCAGCCGCTGTACTCAATCTTGTCGATGGCCTTGCGGACCTTCCTAAAGTCGATCCGCCCCTGGCCGAGCATGAAGCCGGCGTCCTTGAAGTGGAATTCGCAGATCAGCTTGCCCAGGAGCGGGATCTCCTTGTGTACGTCGCGGCCCTTATCGGTCGAGTTGCCCACGTCGTAGTAGATCTTCATTGCGGGGGAGCCGACGCGGTCCACGATCTTCATGCAGTCCTCGGCGCTTAAGTAGCTTTCCAGGCCGATCACGACTCCGGCCTTTTCCGCCTTGGGGCAAACGTCCTTGAGCACCTTCACGAGGTGGTCGATCTCGCGGGTCTTGGACATGTCGAGATCGCCGTTGCCGAAGCAGGCGGGCATGACGATCGGCACGCCCATCGCCTTGCAGACGTCGATCGCGTCGGCAAGCCACTGGGCCGCGCGGGGGTCGCTCTTCAGCGGCACCTCGTTCGTGGCGCCCAGGGCGATCGAGCCGATCCCCAGCCCCGTTCGCTTAGCCGCTTCCAGATAAGCCTTCTGCACCTCCGGCTTTCGCAAAGGGAGACCGCTGCCTGCGCTTCCCATGTCGACTTGGACGCCATCCAGGCCGATCTTCTTGGCCACCTCGAACGACGAGGGGTCGCTCTTGCCGAGGTTCCACTCGCAGGCCCCGATCTTGAACCACCGGGAGCGCGGGGCGGCCAAGAGGGGCCCCAGGCGGGAAGCGGCCAGCGCCAGGGCCGTCGCCTGCACGCCGCCGCTAAGAAGGGCACGCCGGGTGAGGCTTTTGTCGCGATGGTCCATCGAAGGCTCCTTCTGGTTTGCGGAAACTGGTTCCCGGTACGGAGAGTGGCCGGCAGCAACAGTAGGTTATGCTCCGGCCGAACAAAACGCAAGCACGGGGTGACACGGGCGACCGGCGCCGAGGGGACTGTTGTGCTGAAGAATAACCTACTATGATTGCCTGCATCCTTGGGGCCTCACCGTCGCGGATCATTCCGATGGACTTGCGCCAACGCACGCGGGATCGCTTTGATCGGGAGTTGGAAGGCGTCTTGGCCGAGATGCCGCCCTTGGTACACGAGCTCCTGGAGAAGATCCCCTTGCACGTCGAGGACTATCCGTCCCGCAAGGTCATGGAGGAGAAGGGCATCGCGGACCCCGAGGAGCTTTGCGGCCTGTTCAGCGGGGTCGCCCTGCCGGACAAGAGCGTCGAGCATTCCGGGACGCTGCCGGAGGTCGTGACGATCTACCGCATGGGGATCCTGGCCGCCGCACGAGACCGATTCGGGCGCACGAACCCGCGGCGGCTGCGAGAGGAGATCCGCATTACCGTTTTGCACGAGCTGGCCCACTTTCACGGGCTGGACGAAGACGAATTGGAGGAGCTGGGCTATGGCTGAAATGAAGAGGGAGAAGAGGGGTCGGGAGTCTTTTCCGGCGAAACCTGCCGGGCCACTTACGGAAACGGGTTCCGGGGAAGAGACTCCCGACCCCTTGGATCGCCGCCTGCTGCGGTTGTCGCCGGTGGACAACGTCGCCGCGGTCACCACGACGATTTCGGCCGGCGAGACGGTCTTGATCGGCGGCCTGCCGGTCCCCATTGCCCGGACGATTCCCACGGGCCACAAGGTGGCGATCGCGCCCATCGCCACGGGTGAGAAGGTAGTGAAATACGGCGCCCCGATCGGCTCGGCCACCTGCGACATCCAACCCGGCGAGTATGTCCACACCCACAACGTCCGAAGCGACTACCTGCCCACGTATACGGTGGGCAACGTTGCGCCGATGTAGCAGGGGTTAGGGGAGGGGATAGGGTGTAATGGGATGAAACGCTACCTCGCCGAGGCGAAACTGGGTGGTTGTCAATGAAACCCAGTTTTCACCCCGGGAGGTAGCCATGAATCCCCGTGCATTGGGATGGGACATCCATCGCAAGTTCAGTAAGGTCAGCTTAATGGAAATCTCCACCGAAGGCGAGATCCACGCGGTCCAGCGGGCGCGTTTGGAGCACGACGACCAGGAAGGCATGCGGCGGTGGCTTGCGCGGCTGGGTCCGGAGATCCCCGTGGCCGTGGAGGCGGCCTTTGGCTGGCCTTGGGTGGCCGACCTGCTGGAGGCGTTGGGTCATCCGGTACATTTGGGACATCCTCCGGCGATCCGGGCGTTGGCCAAGCACGAGGCAAAGAGCGATCGCTGTGACTCCGATCGGCTGGGGAGGAGAACCTGGAAGAAGACGAGATTGTCCGGCTGCTGAAAAGCGTTCCTGGCATCGGGTTGATCCTGGCCCACGTGCTCCGGGCGGAGATCGGCGAGATCGAGCGTTTTCCCAGCCATCGGCACCTGGCCAGCTACAGCGGGCTGGCGCCGATGAGTGACGACACGGCCGGCCACGAGGGTCCGCGGCATTGCAGCGCCGCCTGCAACCGCATCCTCCGCTGGGCATTGATCGAGGCGGTGCATGGCGTGCAAAAGACCAAGGGGACGCGGGGTCTGCGGCTGCGGAAGCTCTACGCGCGGTTGAGCTGCGGAAAGCGGGACCGCAAGAGCCGGGCAAGAGTGGCCGTGGCCCGCGAACTCTCGAAGTAATTGGGCCGTCCGAGGCCGCATACTCATTTTGTGCCGGGTGGGCGCCGTCGCGGCTGGCAGGCCGCGGCGGGCTGCTGCCCCAACACGTAGGGATAGTTGGTTTCCTTCAAACCTCCAAAGGTTGTTGCACCGCTTTGGGTTTATCGCAGTTGGGCCACAAGCTGATGAGGAGGAAAACTGCAAGCTGATGCCGCCGAAAAAAGCAAGGCCTGCCCCGCCACGCGGGGCAGGCCCATCAGCTCGTGGGTCCCAGGCGACGCTCGGGTCGCACCCCTGCGTTGCCCTATCCTCCGC
>CAYGZA010000088.1:0-19786 GCA_964354135.1 uncultured Planctomycetaceae bacterium | reverse complement strand
CCGGCAGCGACTGCGCGGTCCGCGGCCCGCGGAGACAACTTTGCTGATCGACGCCCGCGGCTTCGCGCCCGAGGGCGAGAATTGCGACGCGGCGCTGGCGGTCCGGGCATACAAGCTGGGCTGGAGGCGCCTCGTCCATTACAACACGCGGGGCACGCGGTTCCACGGCGCAGGGTTCGGGCCCGGCACCAAGGGTCTGCGGGTCGATTGTTACGACAACCCCGGCGACTACCTCGGCTCCGGAATGGACGGCCTGGAACTCTACGTCCACGGCAACGCCCAGGACCAACTCTGCCAGATCAGCAAGCAGGGCAAGCTGGTCGTCTACGGGGACGTGGGTCAGACCTTCCTCTACGGGGCCAAAGGCGGCGAGGTCTACGTGCTGGGCAACGCCGCCGGGCGTCCGATGATCAACGCCGTCGGCTCGCCGAGGGTGGTCATCAACGGCACCGCCCTGGATTTCCTGGCCGAGTCGTTCATGGCCGGCGACCCGCACCAGGGCGGCGGACTGGCCATCGTCAACGGCCTCCACTACGACCAGTACGGCAAACTGCACCCGCTGGAGCTGCCCTATCCCGGCAGCAACCTGCTTTCGCTGGCCTCCGGCGGGGCGATCTACGTCCGCGATCCGCACCAGACGCTGGTCGAGGAGCAGCTCAACGGCGGGGCGTTCCGGGCCCTCTCCCCCGCCGATTGGAGACTCATCCTGCCGTACCTGGAAGAGAACGAGCGGCTATTCGGCATCCGCATCGACCGCGACCTCCTCTCCGTCGACGGGATCCCGGGCACGCCGTTCCAGGTGTACCGCAAGGTGATGCCCCGCAAAGACGCCGAGCTGGAGGCGGAGATGGAAGGGATGGGGGAATGAGAAAGCGGATGGCAGATTTTCAATTTTCAGTTTTCAATTTGTGAGCGCGGCTCGTTTATGTCAGACATCCTTGCGTGGCGCATTGGCGGCTTGCTCGAAGAGGTCCGAGAGCGCAGCGGCACGGCGGTGAGCGCCTGCTTCCAGTGCCACAAGTGCAGCACCGGCTGCCCGATCGGCCCGGAGATGGATTTCCTCCCCAGCCAGGTCATGCGACTGGTGCATCTGGGGGCGGAAGCCGAAGTGCTCGGTTCGCAGGCGATCTGGCTCTGCGCCTCGTGCGAGGCATGCACCACGCGATGCCCGATGGGCATCGACGTCGCCGCCGTGATGGACGCCCTGCGGATCATGGCCATCGACCGCCAGGTCGCGCTGCCGGACGCCCGCGGAAGGCAATTCAACCGCAGCTTCTTGGGGAGCGTCCGCCGGCACGGCCGCGTGTACGAAATGGGCATGATGGCTTCGTACAAGCTCCGCTCCGGGGACCTGTTCTCCGACGTCGGCAAGGTCCCGCAGATGCTCGCCAAGGGAAAGCTCTCGCTGCTGCCCAAGCGGAGCGGCGGTGCCAAGGAAGTGCGCGAGGTCTTCCGACGGGCGGAAGAGGAGGAAAGGAAACCGTGAAATACGCGTTCTTTCCCGGCTGCAGCCTCGAATCGACCGCGTGGGACTTCAACCGCTCGACTCGCGCGGTCTGCCGCGCGCTCGGGATCGAGCTGGAAGACATCCCGGACTGGGTTTGCTGCGGCTCCACGCCGGCCCACGCCAGCAGCGAGTCGCTGGCGGTCGCGCTTCCGGTGCTGAATCTCCAGAAGGCCCAGGCCATGGGCCTTCCGGTGATGACCGCCTGCGCCTCGTGCTATGCCCGGCTGCGGACCGCCAATCACAAGGTCCGTCACGAGCCGGAGGACCGCCGGCGCGCGGAGCGGATTACCGGCAAGCCGTACGACGGCGGTGTGGAGGTGCACCACGTTCTCGACGCCCTGGTGAACCGGTTCGGCTTGGGGGAGATCCGCGCGAAGGCGATCCGTCCCCTGGTCGGCCTGCGGGTTGCCTGCTACTACGGCTGCCTGCTGGCCCGCCCGCCGGAGATCGCCGCCTTCGACAATCCGGAGCACCCGACTTCGATGGACGACCTGGTCGCGGCCACCGGCGCGGAGCCGGTCCCGTGGCCGTACAAGACCGAGTGCTGCGGCGCTAGTCTCTCCATGACGCACGCCGACGTGGTGAGCCGATTGGGCCATAAGCTGCTATCCATGGCGCGTCGGGCCGGGGCCGAGTGCCTGGCCGTTGCCTGCCCCCTGTGCCAGGTAAACCTCGATCTGCGCCAGGCCGACGCGGCAAAGGCCCACGGCGAGATCCCGCAAACGCCCGTCCTCTATGTCACACAGCTTGTGGGGCTCGCCCTGGGGCTTTCCTTCAAAGATGTGGGACTGCGTGCGTTGACGGTAAGCGCCAAGGGGCTTTTGACAGGCGGAATGGACTGCAAATTGCAGATTGCAAATTGCAAATTGAAAACTGCAAATTGAAGATTTGGAATCTGAGAGCACCAATTTGCAATTTTCAATTTACAATTGTCAATTTGCAATTCCCGATCGTACCGGTTGGGCCACCTATGTCGAAAACCGTCGACTGCAATAGCCGCGACCGCGCGTTAGAGGTCCAGGAGCGCAGCATCGCCGCCGGCGCCAACGGCAACGGTAATGGCAACGGCAACGGCAAAGTCCCTTGCGGGGCGGTGCTGGTCTGCGGAGGCGGCATTGCCGGCATCCAGGCGTCGTTGGACCTCTCGGCGGCCGGATTCCGCGTCTTTCTCGTGGAGGAGAGTCCGACCATCGGCGGCAGCATGGCGCGCCTGGACAAGACCTTTCCCACCGGCGACTGCGCCACGTGCATCATCTCGCCGAAACTGGTGGAGTGCATGCGCGACTACAACATCGACGTCCTGACGATGGCCGACGTCACCGCGCTGGAGGGCGAGGCGGGACGCTTTGTTGCCGAAGTCCGCCGCCGGCCCCGTGGAGTGGATGCTTCCAAGTGTACCGGCTGCGGGGATTGCTGGACGGTCTGTCCGGTCCGCAACACGGCCGAGACTCCCCCGCCGCTAGAGCCCAGTGTGCCGCTGGGCGAGGCCGACGCTGCCCGGCTCGGCGAGATCCTCGCGCGCCACGAAGGCGACCCGGGAGGCATGATGCCGGTCCTCCAGGAAATCAACCAGAGCTACGGCTACATTCCCCGGGGCGTGCTGGAGCACCTGGCTTGCCTTTGGGGACTGCGGCTCGCGGAAATCCTCCGCGTAGCGAGCTTCTACGACCGCTTTCATCTCCAGCCCGTGGGCCGCCACATGGTCGAGGTCTGTGCGGGAACGTCCTGCCACGCCCGCAGATCGAAGGCCCTGCTGGCGCGGCTCGAAAGCGAGATCGGCGCCGGCGCCGGCCAGACCGACCCATCCGGGCGATTCACGCTCCGCACGGTCCGTTGCCTCGGCCTTTGTGCTTTGTCGCCGGCGATGAAGATCGACGGCCGGAGCTTTGGCCGCGTGAGCCTCGATCGGGTCCCCGAAATCCTGGAGCAATTCGCATGAGCCGACGCATTCGCAGTCTTGCGGACCTCGAGCAGGCCGCGGCCGCCGGAGAGGCCGCGCTCTACCCCAACCGATTGAAGATCCTCGTCGGCTCGGCCAGTTGCGGCGTCGCCGTGGGGGCCCGGGCGGTCGAGGCGGCCGCCCGCCGCGCCGTCGAAGAACTCGGGCTGGATGCCGCGGTCTGCCGCACCGGCTGCATCGGATTCTGCGCGAAGGAGCCCCTCCTGGACCTCGTGCTGCCCAATGGGCCGCGCGTGAGCTACGCCGACATGACCCCCGAAAAGACCCGCGCCTTGCTCGAAGCCTACGCCTCCCGGGAAGAGCTCAAGCCGGCACTGGCCCTGGGCCGCTTCGAGCGCGAAGAGCACGTTTCCACCGGCGACTTCCACCAGTACCCACCCTGCCCGCGGCAACTCCAGGCGGTCCCCGAATGGTCCGGGCTGGATTTCTATCGCCGGCAGAAGAAAGTCATCCTTCGCAATTGCGGGTCGATCGACCCCACGAGCTTGGAGGAGACGATCGCGCGGGGGACCTACCGCGGGGCCGTCCGGGCGCTCACGCAAATGACGCCCGAGGCGGTGATCGACGAGATGGTCCGGTCCGGGTTGCGCGGCCGGGGCGGCGCGGCCTTTCCCACCGGCCAGAAGTGGCGGCTCGCCCGACAGGCCCCCGCGGACGTCAAGTACGTCGTCTGCAATGCCGACGAGGGCGAGCCCGGGGCCTACATGGACCGGACCGTCCTGGAAGGAGATCCCCATGCCGTCCTGGAGGGAATGCTCATCGGCGCCTACGCGATCGGCGCCAGCGAAGGATTCATCTACGTTCGCAGCGAGTATCCCCTGGCCATTGAAATCCTCGATCACGCCATCGACGAAGCCGAGAAGCACGGACTCTTGGGCGAGGACATTCTCGGCAGCGGATGGTCGCTGCGGGTCACGGTCCGCCGCGGCGCGGGGGCCTACATCTGCGGCGAGGAGACCGCCCTGATCGAATCGCTCGAGGGACATTCCGGCGAGCCGCGCACGCGCCCCCCGTATCCGGTCACCAGCGGATTGTGGGGAAAACCGACCGTGGTCAACAACGTAAAGACCTGGGCCAGCGTCGCCCCGATCGTCACGCGGGGCGCCGCCTGGTACGCCGGGATGGGCACCCGGCGCACCCCGGGAACGACCATCTTCTCGCTGGAGGGGGCCGTCAAGAACGCCGGCCTGGTCGAGGTCCCCTTCGGCATCACGCTCCGCGAGCTGGTCTACGAGATCGGCGGCGGGCTGGTCGGCGACCGCCCGCTCAAGGCGCTCCAGGCCGGCGGGGCCTCGCGAGGGTGCATTCCCCCTGCCATGCTCGACCTGGCCATCGACGCGGAAGATCGTGATCGTGAGACCATCATGATCGGCACCGGGGGAATTATCGTCCTCGACGACGACGCCTGCATGGTCGACATGGCCTGCTTCCTGGTCGGCTTCTTCCTGGAAGAGTCGTGCGGCAAGTGCGCACCCTGCCGGGAGGGGACCAAGCAGATGCACCGCATCTTGACGCGCATGTGCGAGGGCCGCGCCACGCCGGCCGACTTGGGGCTTCTGGAACGGCTTGCCAAGACGGTCAAATCGGCCGCTGTGTGCGGCATGGGCGGCATGGCGCCCGGCGCCGTCTTGACGACGCTTGGGCATTTCCGCGATGAGTTTGAAGCGCACGTTCGCTTGAGGGAGTGCCCTGCCGGCGTGTGTCGTGACTTGGGATCCTCGCGGCTGGCGGCCGTTTCGTGAGGCAGATTGAAAAATGCAAATTGAAAAGTGCAAATTGAGAATTGAAGATCCCGCGGAGCGGCCCGTCTGTTGCACGCCGCGCTTGAATTTGCAATTTGCACTTTTCAACTTGCATTCTGCAATTTGCATTGTCCGATTTGCACTCGCTCCTCGTAAAGAATTAACCATGGGCACAACCGCGTCAGATCGGGTCTTGGTCACCGTCGACGGCCGCACCGCGGAGGTCCCCCGGGGCACGTCGATCCTCAACGCCGCGCGCCAGATGGGCGTCTCGATTCCAACGCTGTGCAACTACCGCGGGCTGTCGCCGTACGGCGCCTGCCGGGTCTGTCTGGTGGAGCTCGAAACGCCGCGCGGCGGACAGTTGGTGGCCTCGTGCAGCTTCCCGCTGGAGAGCGATCTGGTCGTCCATACGGAAACCGACAGCGTGAAGGAGTCGCGCCGGACGATCTTGGAGCTGCTCCTGGCCCAGGCCCCCGATTCGCGCGAGCTGGCGACGTTTGCCGCCGGATTGGGCGTCGAGTCCACCCCGTTCGAGCCGGCCGCGGAGGGGAAGTGCATTCTGTGCGGGCTGTGTGCCCGGGTTTGCAGCGAGATGATGGGCCGCGGGGCCATCAACCTGTTCGGCCGTGGTGCCGCGCGGGAAGTGCGCACGGCCTTCGACGAGCCGACCGACCAGTGCCAGGCGTGCGGGGCCTGCGCGTTCGTCTGCCCCACCGGGGCCGTCGACCTGAGCACGATCACGTCCCGCCGGCCGAAACCCCACGTCACGGCGTTCGACAAGTGCCTCAGCGCCCGGCCGTGCATCGACCTGGCCCATCCCCAAGCCTCGCCGCGCGTGCCGGTCATCGACCGCGAGAGCTGCATTCATTTCAGAACCGGCCAATGCGGGCTGTGCGCCAAGGTCTGCCAGGCGGGCGCCATCGACTACGATCAGCCGGAGGAAAAGCTCCGGCTGGAGGTCGGAAGCGTCGTGCTCACTCCCGGGTTTGAGGCGTTCGATGCCACGCGCCGGGGCGAGTTCGGCTTCGGCTTCGCCCCGAACGTGCTCACCAACGTGCAGTTTGAGCGGTTGCTCTCGGCCTCCGGGCCAACCCAAGGACACGTTCTTCGCCCCAGCGACGGCAAGCCGCCCAAGCGCCTGGCATTCATCCAGTGCGTGGGCTCGCGCGACACCGGCTGCGACAACGACTATTGCTCCTCCGTCTGCTGCATGGCGGCCACCAAGGAAGCGATCCTGGCGAAGGAACACGAGCCGGGCCTGGACGTGGCCATTTTCTTCCTCGATCTCCGCGCCTTCGGCAAGGACTTTGACCGCTATTGCGACCGGGCTAAGAACCAGTTGGGCGTCCGCTACATCCGCTCCTTCATCTCGCGGACTTACGAGATGCCGGGGACGAAGAACCTCCGCGTGATCTACGCCAGCCCCGGCGGCCAAATGACACAGACCGAGGAGGAGTTCGACATGATCGTTCTCTCGCTCGGTCTGGAGCCCGGCGCGTCGCTCCGCCAACAGGCCGAGCGCATGGAAGTGGTGCTCAACCGCTGGGGGTTCGCCGAGACCAGCGAGCTTCGTCCGCTGGACACGTCCAGGCCGGGAGTTTTCGTGGGCGGCGCGTTCCAGGAGCCCAAGGATATTCCCGATACCGTGATGCAGGCCAGTGCGGCCGCGGCCCGGGCGATGGCCCTCTTGGCCCCGGCCCGGGGAACCCGCGTGCGGACCAAGACCTACCCGCCCCAGCGCGACATCACCGACGAGCCGCCGCGAGTCGGAGTGTTCATCTGCCATTGCGGCAGCAACATCGCGTCGGTGGTGGACGTCCAGCGGGTGGTCAGGCGGACCCGCGATCTACGCCACGTGGTCGTCGCCGAGAGCAACACCTACACCTGCGCCGACGACACCCAGAAGCGCATCAAGGATCGGATCGCCGAGTACGGGCTGAATCGCGTGGTCGTGGCCTCGTGTACGCCGCGGACGCACGAGCCCATCTTCCGCGACACGCTGCGGGATGCCGGCCTGAATCCGTACCTCCTGGAGATGGCCAACATCCGCGACCAGTGTTCCTGGGTCCACTCGGCGCAACCCGGCCGGGCCACGGAGAAAGCGGTCGACTTGGTCCGCATGGCGGTGGCCCGCGCGTCCCGCCTGATGCCTTTGGACGAGGAGACGGTGCCGGTCAATAGCGCCGCGCTGGTGGTCGGCGGCGGAATCGCCGGGATGACCGCGGCCTTGGCGTTGGCCGACCAGGGTTTCCCGGTCCACCTGGTCGAGAAGACGGCGGAGCTCGGCGGCACGATCCGCCGGATCCACCGCACGCTCGACGGCCGGGACGTCCAGGCGTTCCTCGCTCAAACGATCGACCGCGTCCATTGCCATTCGCGGATCCA
The DNA here is from genome assembly GCA_964354135.1 of uncultured Planctomycetaceae bacterium. Lineage (GTDB taxonomy): Bacteria > Planctomycetota > Planctomycetia > Pirellulales > Thermoguttaceae > CAYGZA01. The sequence goes on along the minus strand of CAYGZA010000088.1, from coordinate 12,189 downwards.
CGTCTACCTCAATGCCGTTGTCTCCAAGGTCGAGGGCCACGTGGGCAGCTTCACTTCGTCGCTGAGCACCGAGCGCGGCGCGATCAGCGTCAAGCACGGCGTGGTGGTCGTGGCGACCGGTGCCACCGAAGAGAAGCCGAAAACGTACGGCTACGGCCGAAGCGGACGGATCCTCACTCAGTTGGAGCTCTCCGACCGGCTGGGACGCGGCGATCTGCCGCTGCCCGAGAAGGCCACGGTCGCGATGATCCAGTGCGTCGAGCAGCGCAACACGGAGCGGCCCTATTGCAGCCGCGTGTGCTGCACCACCGCGGTGAAGAACGCTTTGCTCCTGCGGGAGCGTTTTCCGCAGGCGCGGATCGTGGTGCTCTATCGCGACATGCGGACCTACGGTTTTCGCGAGGCGGCCTATCGCGAAGCCCGGGAGAAGGGCATCCTCTTCGTCCGCTACGAGCCGGACGAGCCGCCGCAACTGGAGTCGAACGGCGGTCTTCAACTCCGCTTCCGCGAGCCGACGCTGGGGCGCGACCTCGAGCTGGAGCCGGACCTGGTGGTCCTGGCCGCTCCGATGGTTCCCCGGGCGGACCGGCGGGAGCTATCCGAGCTTCTGCGCGTGCCGCTCAATGCCGACGGTTTCTTCCTCGAGGCCCACATGAAGCTCCGCCCTGTGGACTTCGCCAGCGAAGGGCTCTTCCTTTGCGGCACGGCCCATGCGCCGAAGTTCATCGGCGAGTCGATCGCCCAGGCCAACGCGGTGGCCGCCCGGGCGGCGTCGATCCTCTCGCGGAAGAAGATGCCCGTGGGCGGCCAGACGGCCTGGGTTGATCCTGACAAATGCGTCTCCTGCATGACGTGCGTACACGTCTGCCCCTACATGGCCCCGCAAATCAACGAGTTCAACAAGGCCGAAGTGCAGGGGACCACCTGCATGGGATGCGGCAGTTGCACGGCCGAATGCCCGGCCAAGGCGATCACGCTGAGGCACTACGTCGACGCCCAGATCCTCGCCGCGGTGAACGGACTCTTGGGGGCGGAATCCGACGAAACCGCGCTCGAGCCACTCTATCCCGAACAGGTGGGAGTCGCCCCGCCGCGATTCCACATAACGTGACCAAGCAAGCTATCAGCTATCAGCTATCAGCCGTCAGCTATCAGCCGTCAGCTATCAGCTATCAGCTATCAGCTATCAGCTATCAGCCCTCAGCTATCAGCAGTCAGCTATCAGCAGTCACCCATCAGCCGCTCGTTGCAGGAACCCTGAACCCTGAACCCTGAACCCTGAACCCTGAATATGGACGACGAACCGCTGATCCTGGCATTCTGCTGCCACTACTGCGCGTACGCCGCGGCGGACCTGGCCGGATCGATGCGACTTCAGTATCCCGGCAACGTCCGCCTTCTGCGGCTGCCGTGTACGGGGAAGCTCGAAGTGAACTACATCTTGGCGGCGTTCGAGCGGGGCGTCGACGGCGTCATTGTGGCCGGCTGCCTGGAAGGGGGATGCCATTTCCTCGAAGGGAACCTCCGGGCGCGTCGGCGGGTCGAGCGGGCCCGGCAGTTGCTCGCGGAGATCGGGTTGGAGCCGGAGCGGCTGGAGATGTTCAATCTCTCGTCCGCCGAAGGGACGCGGTTTGCGGAAATCGTCACCACCATGGTCCAGCGGATCAAACGGCTGGGCAATAGCCTGCTGCGGCCCGGCCCGGAACGCGTCGCCGAAGGCGTTCAGGAAATGAGCCGGCAGGCGGAAGCGATGCTCTCAGGAGAAAAGCGATGATAGTTGCCGACCGCAAGAAGGTCCCGGAAATCCGCGACATGATCAAAGAGCACCACCGCGTGCTGCTGGTGGGGTGCGGCACCTGCGTAACCGTCTGTCTGGCCGGCGGGGAGCGCGAGGTGGGCATCCTCGGCTCGGCGCTTCGCATGGCCCTGAGGCTGGACGGCCGCGGCGACGTGACGGTCGACGAGTGTACCATCGAGCGGCAGTGCGAGGACGCCTTCATCGACATCCTCGCGCAGCGCGTCCCCGAGTACGACGCGCTCTGCTCGCTGGGCTGCGGAGCCGGCGTCCAGGCCCTGGCCGAGCGGTTTCCCAAGATGCCCGTCTACCCCGGCCTGAATACGCAGTTCATGGGCATCCTCGAATCCCAGGGCGTCTGGACGGAGAAGTGCGCCGGCTGCGGCAATTGCCGGCTGGGCGAGTTTGTGGGGATCTGCCCGATCACCCGCTGCGCCAAGCACATGCTCAACGGCCCGTGCGGCGGCTCGCGGGAGGGAAAGTGCGAGGTCAGCGCGGACCTCGACTGCGCGTGGCAATTGATTCACCAACGGGCCGGCGCTTTGGGGGTTCTTGGGCGGCTCGACGAGATCGTGCCCCCCCACGATTGGTCGACCGGCTTGGACGGCGGCCCCCGCAAAGTGGTCCGCGAAGATCAGTGCATTGCCGGATTGGGTCCCAAAGCCTGATGGGCCGATGGCGCGGCACTCCGAGCGAGATTCGCCGGATTGACGGTCATAAGGTCTTCTTCCTCGCCAACGACCGCCCGGAGACCGATCCGGCAAGGCCGGACCTCACTGCTTCCTGGCCCCGACGCCGAACTGGACGATGAAGTGCGGGTAATCGGCGGCCGAGCGGAAGTGCTCGACCCAGAGTGCCGGGCCGCGAGGTTCGAGCCGCTCTAACTGACCGTCTTGGAAGTCCAGCAGGAGTTCGCCGTCGCGGAGTACCAGCGCGCCGCGCTTCTTCTCGCCGGGGAACAGGACGTTGCCCTTGGCGTCGATGGCGTATTCGCGAATCTTGTTGTCCCCGTATTTGACGGCCCAGATCCCCTGGAGCGCGCGGTAGAGACGTGCGGGGGAGGGCTCTTTCTCATCCTTCTGGAGCCGCTCGCCGATGCCCGCCAGCGCCACCTGCTTCGGGAAAGCCGAGCGGGGGTTGAAGTGCTCCACCCGGAGCGCACGGCCGACCAGCCTCACGCGGTCCAAGGTCCGGTCGCCGAGGTCGATGACCGTGTAGCCCTCCAGACGGGTCAATTTCCCCTGCCGTCCTCCCCAAACGACTTCGCCGTTGGCGTCGATGACGTAGCGGCGGCCCGTTCCATTGGCGTAGCGGACGATCCAGGTTCCTTCGTACTTGCGATAAGGAGTCTTCTTCGCCCCTGGGCCGAATTGGGAGGCGGCCTCAATCGCCGCCACTTCCTCCAGCCGTTTCAGGATCCGGGTCTTCTCCAGCCCGTCCGGCAGGTCGATCACCGCTTCGCGGTACCAGTATCCGGCCCGCAAGCGGAGCGAATCCTGCGCGGCGGGCGTCTCCTTCTCGCCCTGGTCCCACCAACCGTTTCCGAGGGCAACCTTCGCATCCGGCGATCCGGGCCGAGCGAGGTCTCTTTGCGCCAGCGCTTTGAGGGCCTCGTCGGCGGAGGAGGCCAGCCGGGTCAAGCCCTCCTTCCAGTCCCGGCGAACGAAGCAGAGGTACCGGCCCACGGTCAGGTTCGCGCCGGCGTCCTGGGGGTTGGCCTTAAGGGACTCCCGGGCCTCTGCCGCCTCCTCGAATGCCCGCTTGGACTCTTGCACCTGCTTGTTGCCGGCGCGGGCGGCGGCCGACAGTTCCTTGCTCCGCGATTTGCCGGCTTCCGATTGGGCCAGTCTGCCGACGCGCTCGGCCAGGGCAAAGTTCTCGCCGAGCGCGGCTTCGTCGGCCAGGGGCTGGGCCGCCTCAGCGATCAAGGCGTGTTCCGCCGGAAGCCGGGCCACCTTGGCGAACCGCTCCAGCAGTTGGGTCTTCATTTCCACCGCGTCGATTGGGAATGCCGCGGCCAGCTCGTCGATGGCCTCCAAGGCGGTTTCCCCGTCGCGGGCCTGCTCGGCAAGGTCGCGGGCCATGGTAAGCAGGGCGAACCGTCCCGCCGCGTCCTTCTCCTTCTGTTGGGCGACCGCAAGCAGCTTCCGCGCCAGCGCCTCGCGGTCCTCAGGGGTCGCGGCCTGGTCGTACTCCTTCTGATAGACCTCCAGGATCATCTTCCGCGCCTTCTCCAGCTCCGCCTCGGTAGGCAGGGCCGCTTTCGTCGGCTCAGGCTCCATCTGGGGGCGTTTCGGCGGCGAGGGCGTCTTTCCGGGCGGCGGCTTCGTGCCGGCCGGTCGAGGCTCCTGGCCGGGCGGCTCCTTGACGGCCAATCGAGGCTTCTTGCCGGGCGGGGGCTCCGGGGAGGGCTTACGCGGCGACGGCCCTTCCTCCCATTGCGGGATGCCCTTCCAGGGGTCAAGCCCCGCAGGGACATCGGCCTTCCCGTCCGCAGGCGCGGGCGGCTCGAGCCCGGTCTCCTTCGATTGGCCTGCCGGCTGCGGACCCTCCTGGCCTGCTGGTCGTGAGGGTGGAACAAATGATTCGGGCTTTCCGCCCTTCTTCATGTCGGTCTTCTTGACCTCCGCCAAAGGGCGAGGATTCGCAGCCGAGCCTCCGGGCGCCTCAAGACCCGCCGGGCTCTTGGCCACGGTCGGTTCTCCATCGCCTCGCGGCCAGAAAACCAACGCCGTACACAGCAGGATCACCGCCAGGCCCGCCGCGATCGCGCCGAAGAGCATTCCCGGGCTCGGCCGGGGTCTTCCCGCCACGTCGAGCGACCGTTGGCCGTTGGCCGGGCGATCGCGCTGGCGGACCAGAGCAGCCAGCTCGGGGTCGATTTCCTCCCGGGCCGGCGGACCCGGTGGGGCCGATGCGGCCAATTGCTGCCGAAGCCCGGCGTCGTACTCCACCTTCTTCTGCGGATTGAGGAGGCAGATCTTCGCGGCGGCAACTTCGTTCAGCAGTTGTTGGGAGAGCGCTGCGTGCTTGCCGGTCTGGTAAGTGCGGAGGTGCCCCATCTGCCGGTCGGCGCCGGCCTCAATGACGTCGGGGTCCGCCTCAAACAGGTCCACCGCCAGGAGCCGGTAGTGGTTCGGCGGCTGGTCCTTGGGCGGGATCCCCAGCCATCGGTGATAGGCGTCAAAGGGTTCGGGCACGCTCTTCTCCGCTGCCGCCAGCGAGGGGCTCAGCGTCCGTAGGAAACGAACACTTGATTATAACCCTTTCTGGTGGCTAGCGTCAATTGCCTTGCCGCGGCACGCTTGATCCCTCTGGCTGCGCGCGATAGCCTCTGCATTAGCTCCAATTCAGGGGACGAGTGCTATGACCGAGGTACTTCCGTCAGACCTACAACAGTTCGTCCGCGAGGAGGTCGCCAGCGGCATGTACAAGACCGAAGACGAGGTCGTCATCGAGGCCGTTCGGATGCTTCGCGAGAGCACCGTTCGCAGGGAACAATTGCGACAAGAGATCCAAGGCCGCATCGAGCGGCTTGATCGCGGGGAGGGCATCGAGTGCGAGAGCGATGAGGCCTTGTTCCGTAAGGGGCGCGACTGAGTGGCCCCGGGGAGTCGCGCCGCTTACCCGCCGAGCAGTTGGCGGATAGTAGCCCGGGCCTTCTCCAGCGCCTCCGGGAGCCTCCCGGCATCTTTGCCGCCGGCTTGGGCCATGTCGGGGCGGCCGCCGCCGCCGCCTTCCACGAGATCGGCGACCGGGCGGATCCACTTCACGGCGTCGAGGCCCTTTTGGACCAGGTCCCGGCTGAGGCCGGCGATGACCGTCACCCTGCCTTCGTCCTGGCGGCTGGCCAAGAGCACCGCTATCGGCGCTGCCTTGCGGCGCAACTGATCGATGAGTTCCCGGAGCTGCGCGGCGCCCGTCTCGGAAACTTCCGCGATCACCACCTTGGTGCCGGCCACGTCCTCGGCATCGGCAAGGAGCCGGTCGGGGCCGGCGCTTCCCACTCTCGGGCCGGCGGCCAATTGCTTTTTCAATTGCCGGATTTCCTTGGCCAACGATTCTACGCGATCGGGGATCTCGTCGCTCGGGATTCTCAGGACGGCCGCGATCCGCGCCAGGATCTGCTCGTTGCGGCGGACGTGCTCCAATGCCGCCGGGCCCGTCAGCGCGGTGATCCGCCGGGTGCCGGCCGCCACGCTTTCTTCGCCGGTGATCTTGAACAGGCCCACCTGACCGGAATTGTCCAGGTGCGTCCCGCCGCAGAGTTCCTTGCTGAAATCGCCGACGGAGACCACGCGGACCACGTCGGGATACTTCTCGCCGAAGAGCATCATCGCGCCGGTGGTCCGCGCCTCGGCCAGCGGCATGTTCTTCCACGCGATCGGGACCGCTTCGCACGCCTCGGCGTTCACCTCGTCCTCGATCCGGGCCAGCTCTTCGGCGCTCAGCGCCGAGGGATTGCTGAAGTCGAACCGCAGCACGTCGCGATCGACCTTGGAGCCCTGCTGTTGGGCATGTTTGCCCAGGTGCTTTTGGAGAGCGTAGTGGAGCAGGTGCGTGGCCGAATGGGCTCGGCGGATTCCTTGCCGGCGTGCTGCATCGACCCGCGCGGCGACCGTGGCGCCGAGCCGGATCTCGCCCTCGCGGAGGTGCCCGCGGTGGAGCGTCAGGCCGCCGTCCACCTGGGCGTCGATCACATCAAAGCGCAACCCCGGGGCGACCAGCTCCCCGGCATCGCCCACCTGGCCTCCCATTTCGCCGTAGAAGGGGGTCTTGTCGAGCACCACCACGATCGGCTGCTCGTGGTCCGCCTCGTCGATCTTGTCGCAGAGGTGACTGCCGACGATGATGCCCAGCACCCTGGCATCGCCGGTCTCCAGCATCTCGTAGCCGAGGAAGCGGGTGGAGTGGACCGCCTTCTTCAGGGCGTCGACCGGCGTGGATCGGAAGACCTCGACCTTCTGCCCGGCCCCGGACTCCAGCCCGTGCCGCTTCATGGCCTCCGCGTAGCCGGCCCAATCGAACATGAGGCTCCGTTCGGCGGCCATGGCCTCGAACAGCTCCGGCGGGAAGCCGTGCGTCTGGTACATCTCGGCCGCCTCCTCCCCGGAGACGATGCCGCGGTTCTCCTTGCGCATTTGCCGGAAGAGCCGCTCGATGCGCTCCAGCCCGGCGTCGATCGTGGCCAGGAAGCCGGCCTCTTCCTTCTTGATGACGCGCGAGACCCGATCCACCGTCTCCCCGAGTTCGGGATAGGGGGCCTTCATCACTTCAGCGACCACGCCGACCAGCTTGTGGAGGAACGGCTCGCCGACGCCCATCTGATGGCCGTCCATCACGGCCCGGCGCAAGAGCCGCTTGACCACGTACCCCTGCTTTTTCGGGCCGGGAACCACGTTCTCGTGGACGGCGAAGGTGCAGGCCCGCACGTGGTCGGCAATGCGGCGCAAGCGGCGGCCTTTCTCGCTCTCCGGCTCGTAGGGCACGCCGCAGACTTCGGCGGCCGCCTCGACGATCGGCCGGATAACGTCGATGTGGAAGTTCGAGTCCACGCCCTGGAGCACGGAAGCGGCCCGCTCCAGGCCCATGCCGGTGTCGATGTTCTTGCTGGGGAGCGGGCGGAGATTGTCCGGCGGCGAGCCCACGCGGTTGAACTGCGTGAACACCAGGTTCCAAATCTCCACCTCCCCTTGCTTGGTGTGGTAATAGATCTCGCTGCACGGGCCGCAAACGCCGTCGGGCCCCTGGCTTGGGGCATTGGCCGGCCAAAAGTTCTCGTCCTCGCCCAGCCGCTGCACGCGATCGGACGGGAGGCCGATCTCGCCGGTCCAGATCGCCGCCGCTTCGTCGTCGTCCAGGTAGACCGTTGCGGAAAGGTGCCCCGGGGCCAGCCCGAGCCACTTCTTGCCGGTCAGGAACTCCCAGGCCCAGTGGATCGCCTCGCGCTTGAAGTAGTCGCCGAAGCTGAAGTTGCCCAGCATCTCGAAGAAGGTGTGGTGGTAGGCCGTGCGGCCCACATTGTCGATGTCGCCGGTCCGCAGGCACTTCTGGCACGTGGTGGCCCGGGTGAACTCCAGCTTGCAGCGGCCCAGGAAGTGGTCCTTGAACTGGTTCATCCCCGCCGGGGTGAAGAGGACCGAGGGGTCCCATCGGGGGACGAGCACGTCGCTCGGCCGGCGGACGCACCCCTTGGTCTCGAAGAAGCTCAGGTACTTTTCGCGGAGTTCGTCGGTCTTCATCAGTCGGGCCACCCGAATAGGGGCAAAATGCCAGCGGTCAAGCCCACCATGATACCCGCTCCCTCCAAAAGCGGAAAGGCGGACACAGGCACCGCGCACAGCCCGGCCGCAAGGGGACAAAAGGGGTCAGAACTCTTTTACGTCCGTTCAGTCGTGTGTTCCCACGGGAAACACACCTAAAGAGTTCTGACCCCTTTTCCCCGCCGCTGAGTCCCGCCCCTCGCCCCTCCTTTTCTTGTTGTGACTCGTCCCGCAGATTCCGCCCGCTCACGAGCCGGCGGGAATCGTGCGGACCGGGTTGTCGCCCACGTCGCCGGCCAGGCGGAGCTCCACGGGTCCCGTCTTACCGGCAACCGCTTCCCAGAACTGCTTGGGTGTCCGCACCGCGGTGCGGCCCACGTGGCTGACGAGCGTTCCCGGCCGCAAGCCGGCCTCCCATGCCGAGGTCCCTTTTTCCACGTCGCTTAGCGCCACCGTCTCCCCGAGAAACACGCCGCCGGCGATTACCGCAGCATAGGGATCGTAGACGGCCGTCGCGTAGTCGATCCGTGCTCCGCGCCACGCGGGGGCCGGCGACGTCACGACCTTCTTGCCGCGGACGCGGTACTTGGTCAGCTCAACCGCCAGGTCGATCTTCCGCCCGCCGCGGAGGATCTCCAGCCGTACCGCCGCGTTCACGGGGTATTTTCCCACCTCGCGGATAAGGGCGTCGGAATCCTGGATGGGGCTGCCGTTGACGGCGGTGACCAGGTCCCCGTCTCTTACCCCGCATCGGGCAGCCGGCAACCCGGGGATGACGCGCTCCACTCGGGTCCCGCGGAAACCCTCGGCCACGCCGTCCAGGCCGGGGTTCTGGAGTTGAATGCCGAGGAACCCATACTCGACTTCGCGCCCCTGCTTGAGGGCCTCCAAGGCCCGGCGGAACGTGGCGTCGACCGGGATCGCGTAGCCGGCCGATTCCTCGTACCCAGGGTGGGCCGCCAAGGCCGTGGTCAAGCCGACCATCTCCCCGCGGAGGTTCACCAACGGCCCGCCGCTGGTCCCCAGATTCAGCTTGGCGTCGGTCTGGATGAGCGTGCCGTAGTGATGGATGGTGCTTTTGCCGAACAGGTCCACGTCGTCCGGAGCCGGCAGCGCCTTCCGGCCCAGATTGGCGATGATCCCCCAACTGGCGCTCGCCTGGCCATCGCGGGCAATGGCATTCGGGTTGCCCAGCGCGACGACGATCTGCCCCTTCTTCAGACCCGCGGCATCGCCCAACGCGATGGGGACGAAATCTGCGGCGGCAGATCGCGACGTGGAGGGCTCGTCTGGGACGAGCACGGCCAAGTCGCTTCGCGGGTCCGCGCCCACCACCTTGGCCCGGAACGCCGAGCGGCCTTGGGCCGTCACGTAGTAATCGCTCTCCTCGCCAAGGACGTGATAGGCGGTCAAGACGAGCCCGCGGCGATCGATCACCACGCCCGTGGCGAATTCGTTTGGGATGAAGTCCGGGTCGGTCGGGTCCGGCGGCCGGACGGGCAGGACGCGACGGCCCCCAAAGGGGTCGGGGCGGGACTCCAGATTCCATGTCTCGCCGGGAGGAATCCTCCGCACCCGGGCGATCGCAACCACCGACTTCTCCGCTCGGGCAATAGCCTCGACCAGGACCTGCTGGACTGCCGCCACCGTCTCCGGCCCGGTCCGACCGGTGGCGGGCGGTTGGCCCGGCGACCACGCCGGGAAGACACCGCAGATCAAAAGGGGCCCGATCCACCGGACCCGGACGCTACGTACCATCTCCCACCCCCCAGCGGTTATTCCGCGGGCACGACCGGCAGCCCGACCGCCGCCAGGATCTTCCCCTTGAGTTCTTCGACCAGCTTTGGGTTCTCTTTGAGATACCGGACCGCCTTGTCGCGCCCCTGCCCCAACTGCAATTCGCCGTAACGGAACCAGGCCCCGACGCGGGTAACGAGCTTCTGGGCGATGGCCAGGTCGATGATGTCGGCCTCGTAGCTGATGCCGTCGGCGTGCATCATGTCGAACTCGGAGTTGCGGAAGGGCGGGGCGACCTTGTTCTTGACCACCTTGCACCGGACCCGCTGCCCGACCACCTCTTCGCCCTCCTTCAGCGCCCCGATGCGGCGGACGTCGAGGCGGCAGGAGGCGTAGAACTTCAGGGCCCGGCCGCCGGGAGTCGTCTCCGGGGAGCCGAACATCACGCCGATCTTCTCGCGGATTTGGTTGATGAAGATCACCGCGGTTTTGCTCTTGGAGATGGCCCCGGTGAGCTTGCGGAGCGACTGGCTCATCAGGCGGGCCTGGAGGCCGACGTGCGTATCGCCGATATCGCCCTCCAGCTCCTTCTGCGGCACCAGGGCCGCCACCGAATCGATCACGATCACGTCCACGGCGTTGGAGCGGATGAGCATCTCGGTGATCTGCATCGCCTCTTCGCCGCTCCCCGGCTGGCTGACCAGGAGGGTGTCCAGCTCGACCCCCAGCTTCTTGGCCCACGTGGGGTCCAGGGCGTGTTCGGCGTCGATATAGGCGGCGATCCCGCCGGTCCGCTGGGCCTGGGCGACCACGTGCAGGGCCAGGGTCGACTTGCCGCCCGACTCCGGCCCGAAGACCTCCACCACCCGGCCCCGCGGAATCCCTTGCCCGCCCATGGCAATGTCCAGCGAGAGGGCCCCGGTGGAGATCCCCTCGATCTTCGCGAAACGCTCGGAGCCCAGCGCCATGATCGCCCCCTCGCCGAACTGCTTCTCGATCTGCGCGAAGGTGGTTTTCAGGTTAGGGTGGGTCTCCAGGAGGGAATCGCCTTTCGGCTTGTCCTGTTCCTCCGCTTCCTTACCTCGCAGCACTGTCTTCTTGGCCATAGGGTGGTTCATCCTTACTTTGACGGCACGGAACCTGAGTCTTGCGGCACTGACCATGGGCAATTCCCCTTTTTCTTGAAGGAACCGGCGGACGGCGGGCCACCGCCGGGGCCGGCCGATCGGCCCGGGGCTCTCGCGTCCCACCGGTGCGGTCTCCGGATGGACAGTATACACATGTCCATATATCCCTTCAAGAGGGTATCGCCCTTTTTTGCCGGCCCGGAAGGCGGAATCCGCTTTTCCCGCCCCGCGGCAGGCCGCCGCACGCTCGGAATGCGGCGCAAGCCCATCTTAGCACCTTCGGCCCCATCTTGCCGAGGGGTGGGACGCCGGCCACGCCAGTTTTCCCGGAAAGTCCACCTGCCTGGGGCGCCGCCCGCTGGCGGACTCACAATGGGATGCCGCTGAGCGCCTCTTGGGGACCCCACACGGTATCCTTGGCGACGCCGCACTCGGGAGATAACGGCGGTCCTTGGGCGTTCCGCCGCCAGAGGGGATCGCCTCGAAAACAGGGGCAAACCGGCCGGACTGGAGGCCGCAAGTCCAGCGTTCTCGCTCGGCTCGGCAGGAGCCTCGCCCTCCCGAGAAGCCTCGCCCTCCCAAAATCGAGAAACCCGATTTAGCCGCCGCCCAGTGCGGCCCAATCGAGGGCCTCGTGGACCGCGCCGGTCCGTTCCAGGCGGCTGGAGAAGACGACCACCTGCTCGACCGGGGTGCGGCCGAGCGCGGCGTCGGCGTGGTCCTGAAGGAGCGCGCCGAGCGTGGCAATGGCCGGCCCTCCCCGGCGGACCCGGCCGATCGTCAGGTGGACGCGGAAGCGGCGGCCCTCGCGGCGGAACCCGAGCTTCTCCAGGCCCGACTCGATCCGCTCGGCCAGCGTGGCCAGCGCGTCTTCACCTTCCGCGGCCCCGAGCCAGACGGTCCGCGGCCGGGAGAGGTTCGGGAACGCACCCGCCCCGCGGATTTCGAGCGCAAACGGCCCCACTCCGGCGGCCGCCTCGCGAACCGCCTGGCACACCGCCGGGATGCGGTTTTCGTTGATCTCGCCGAGGAATTTCAGCGTGAGGTGCAGGTTCTCCGGAGCGACCCAGGAGACGTCGGCGCCGGCCTCGCGGAATTTGTCCACAAGTGCCTTCGCGGCGCTGCGGATCGCGGCGTCCACTTCCACGGCGACGAAGGTGCGAATGGTCTGCGTCATGAAAGGGGCTAGGGGCCAGGGACTGGGGGCTAGGGACAATACCGTTCAAATAGTCATAACCACCGACTCCATAAAGGTTTTCGTCAACGG
>CAYGZA010000087.1:0-19812 GCA_964354135.1 uncultured Planctomycetaceae bacterium | reverse complement strand
CACGGCTCGCCTCGCGGACCAGGCCGAGGCGCCCCTGGGCCAGGTAGCGGAGCCCGCCGTGCAACAGGCGGGTGGAGCGGCTGCTGGTGCCGAAGGCAAAGTCGTGCTGCTCGACCAGGCCGGTCCGCAGGCCGCGCATGGCCGCGTCGCGGGCAACCCCCGCGCCGACAATCCCGCCGCCGACGACAAGCAAGTCAAGGGCATCCCGAGTGAGTTCTTCCACTCGGTGGGCCCGGTGTTGTTCAAGATCAAAGCGATCCACAGCCAACCAAGATTCTGACCAAGGATTCACCACGAAGGCACAAAGGCACGAGGAACCCGGAAAGGGACCCGGAGACGATCTTCTTCACTTCCGATCCTTCGTGTCGTTGTGCCTTTGTGGTTTCCTTCTAATGCTCCTCCCAGTTGAGCGAGCGGCCGACCGCCTCTTGCCAGCGGCCGTACAGCCTCTGGCGGTCTTCGGCCGACGTGCCGGGCGTGAAGCGGCGGTCGAGGGCCCACTGCCGGGCAATCTCGCTCGTGTCGCGCCAGACGCCGACCGCCAGGCCGGCCAAATAGGCGGCCCCCAGAGCGGTCGTCTCGGCGATGACCGGCCGCCAGACGTCGACCCCCAGAACGTCCGCCTGGAACTGCATCAAGGCGTTGTTGACCGAGGCCCCGCCGTCGACCTTCAGGGCCCCAAGCGGCGTCCCCGCGTCCTTTTGCATGGCCTCGGCCAGATCGCGGGTCTGATAAGCCATCGACTCCAACGCGGCCCGGGCGACGTGGCCTGCCGTCGTGCCGCGGGTGATTCCCAGGATCGTGCCGCGGGCATAAGAATCCCAGTGCGGGGCCCCCAAGCCGACAAACGCGGGCACGAAGTAGACGCCGCCATTGTCGCTGACCGTGGCGGCCAACCTCTCGACATCCGCCGAACTCTTGATGATGCCCAACCCGTCGCGGAGCCACTGCACCACCGCGCCGGCGATGAAGACCGAGCCCTCCAGGCAATACGTGATGCGGCCGTTGAGCCCCCAGCCGATCGTGGTCAAGAGATTGTTCTGCGATGCGACCGGCTGCTGCCCGGTGTTGAGCAGCATGAAACAGCCGGTGCCATAGGTATTCTTGGCGCTGCCGCGCTCGAAACATGCCTGGCCGAAGGCGGCCGCTTGCTGATCCCCGGCATCACCGGCGATGGGAATCCGGCGGCCGAACCACTCCTCAGCCGTTTCGCCGTAGACCTCGCTCGACGGCCGGACCCGCGGCAGCATCACCCGAGGGATGTCAAGGATCCTCAGCAGCTCGTCGTCCCAATCGAGCGTGTGGATATTGAAGAGCAGCGTGCGGCTGGCGTTGCTGTAATCGGTCAGGTGGAGTCGCCCTCCCGTCAGCCGCCACAAAAGCCAGGTATCGACGGTGCCGAAGAGGACCTCTCCTCGAGCCGCCCGCGGGCGGAGGCCCTCGTGCGTGTCGAAGAGATGCTTGACTTTCGTGCCGGAGAAGTAGGCGTCGAGCACGAGGCCGGTCTTGGAGCGGAAGAGCGGCTCCAGCCCTTCCCTCTTCAGACGCTCGCAAATGCCGGCGCTTGCGCGACTCTGCCAGACGACCGCGTTGGCCACCGGCCGGCCGGTGCTGCGGTCCCAGAGGATCGTCGTCTCCCGTTGATTGGCGATCCCAATGGCCGCGATGTCTGCGGCGCTCAGCGACGCCCGGCGGACGGCCTCCCGGGCGACGCGGATCTGGGTGGCCCAGATCGCCTCCGGATCGTGCTCCACCAGGCCGGGGGCGGGGAGGATCTGAGGGAACTCCTCCTGCGCCGAGGCCAACGGCTGGCCGGCATGGTCGAAGACGATCGCCCGGCTCGACGTGGTTCCTTGATCCAAAGCCAGCAGGCATGAGGCCACTGGAAGCACTCCTTTGATCGACAACCTCTTGGGCCAGTCTAGCGGAGAGAGTCGCCCGCCGCAAGTCGCGATCCACCCCCGTTGTGCCCGTGGGCTTGCACCCGGGCGCGGCGTCGGGTAAGTATCGTCGCATGAGCCGAAAGCTGCGACATCACGCCGTGCTCTTGCTCGGGCCGACCGGCTCGGGAAAGACGCCGTTGGGCGACCTCTTGGAGCGGCGAGGGCTTCGGGGGCGGCGGTGCCTGCACTTCGATTTCGGGGCCCAACTCCGGCGGATCGCCGAGCGGAAGGAACCCGGCGCCTTCGTCACGCGGGCGGACGTCAATTTCCTGAAGCACGTGCTCCGGTCGGGCGCGCTGCTGGAAGATGAACACTTCCCGATCGCGCGAGGCGTCGTGCGGGCCTTCCTGGCAGAGCGCAGTGCCGTCGCGGAGACGCTCGTCGTGCTCAACGGCCTTCCCCGCCACGTCGGCCAGGCCGAAGCGATGGACGCTCTCCTCGACGTGCGAATGGTCGTGTACCTGTCTTGCTCTGCGGAGACGGTGCTTGCCCGCATCCAAGGCAACGTGGGCGGCGACCGCACGGGCCGCCTCGACGACGCCGCCGAATCGATCCGCCGCAAGCTGGCCCTCTTTGCCGAAAGGACCTCGCCGCTCATGGATTATTACCGGAGGCGGCAGGTGGAGATCGAAACGATCCAGGTTGCGGACGGCACGACGGCCGAGCAGATGTGGGAGATTCTGAGCCGCTGGGGCGACCGAAAGAGTTGATCGTACGCCGGCGGCGCTCTACACTGCTTGCACCGCCAAGAAGCGTTTGTCCGGCAATTGCCCCAAAGGAGCCCGCTCCATGCACACCACTGGAAGACTCGCAATGCCCGCTCTACTTCTCCTGGCAGCCCTGAGCTGCGCGAGCGGCGAGACGTACGCTGTCACTTTCTACGTGGCCCCCGGCGGCAACGACCGGTGGAGCGGCCGCCTCGCGCAGGCCAATGCCGAGAAGACCGACGGGCCGCTGGCCTCGCTGGCTGGCGCCCGGGACGCGGTGCGGCGGCTCAAGAAGCAGGGGCCGCTTCAAGAGCCGGTCCGCGCGGTCGTGGCGGGAGGCGCCTACGAGCTTCGCGAGCCGGTGGTCTTTCAGCCCGAGGATAGCGGCACGGCCCAGGCGCCGATCCTCTACGAAGCGGCCCCGGGGGCCATGCCCGTGTTCTCCGGCGGGTGGGCAATTCAAGGCTTCAAGCCGGCGGCGGGCGGCGTCTGGAAAACGCACCTGCCCGAGGTGGCCGCGGGGAAACGGTACTTCGAGCAGCTCTTCGTCAACGGCCGGCGGGCGGTGCGGGCGCGATCGCCCAACGAGTTCTATTTCTACATGCGACGCAAGGTGGAGACCGCGGTCCACCCGGTCACAGGGAAGACCGAGAACCTGGCCCATCGAGCGTTCATCGCCGACGGCAAGGACGTCGCCCTGCTGGCGGCCGCTGCGAAGGATCGCGCGAGCGACGTGATCCTGGTGGCCTATCACTCCTGGGAGGTCTCGCAGCATCGCATCGCGGCGGTCGATCCCCAGACGAAGATGGTCGTCCTGACCGGCCAGTCGCCGTGGCCGTTTTTCTATTGGGGGCCGAGTCCGCGGTACCACGTCGAGAACTTCGAGGCGGCCTTGGATGCCCCCGGTGAGTTCTTCCTGGCCCGCGACGGCACGCTCTCGTATATCCCGCGGCCCGGCGAAGACATGAGCCGTGCTGAGGTGATTGCCCCAGCAGCCTCCGGCTTCGTTCAGTTCGCCGGCGAGCCGGACAAGGGGCGACTGGTCGAGCACATTACCCTTCGCGGTTTGTGCTTCCGCCACCAGCAGTACGTCTTGCCGCCCGAGGGGCACGCCGACGGCCAGGCGTCGGTCACGGCCCCGACGGCGATCGTGGCGGATGGGGCCCGCAACGTCGCGATCGAGGGCTGCGAGGTAGGGCACGTGCCCGGCTACGCGATCTGGTTCCGCCGCGGGTGCCGGGATTGCCGCGCGGTGAAGAGCTACGTCCACGACATGGGCGCCGGCGGCGTGCGGATCGGCGAAACCCAGGAGCCCCCGGGACCCGACAGCCCGGCCTTCACCAGCCACGTCACGGTGGACAACAACGTCATCCGCGGCGGCGCCCGGGTGTTCCTCGGCGCCATCGGCGTGTGGATCGGCCACAGCCCCTACAACCGGGTCACGCACAACGACGTCTCCGACTTCCGCTACACGGGCATTTCCGTGGGCTGGCGATGGGGTTATGCCCCCAGCCACGCCCACCACAACACGATCGACTTCAACCGCATCCACCATCTCGGCTGGGGCGTGCTGAGCGACATGGGCGGGGTTTACACCCTAGGCCCCTCGCCGGGGACGACCGTGAGCAACAACGTGATCCACGACGTCTACTCGTACGACCGCTACGGCCGCGGCGGCTGGGGCCTCTACAACGACGAGGGGAGCACCGGGATCGTCCTGGAGAACAACCTGGTGTACAACGTCAAGACCGGCACCTACCACCAGCACTACGGCAAGGAGAACGAAATCCGTAACAACGTGCTGGCGTTCAGCATGGACGGCCAGTTGCAGCGGTCGCGGGTGGAAGAGCACCTCTCGTTCACGTTCCACCACAATATCGTCTACTGGAGCGGCGGCGGGCTGTTCCACGGCTCGTGGAAGGACGCCAACGTGAAGCTCCACGACAACCTCTACTTCGACGCCTCCGGCGCCCCGGTCACCTTTGAGGGGATGAGCGTGAAGGATTGGCAGGCCGCGGGCAAGGACGCCGGCTCGCTGGCGGCCGACCCCAAGTTCGTCGATCCGGCCCGGTTCGACTTCCGGCTCCAGCCCGACTCCCCGGCCTTGAAGCTCGGTTTCAAGCCGTTCGATTTCGGCCGGGCGGGGGTCTACGGGGATCCGAGTTGGGTCCAGAAGGCCCGCGAGGTCTCGTATCCCCCGGTCCGTTTCGCCCCCGAGCCGCCGCCACCGCCGCCCTTGGTGCTGCGGGACGATTTCGAGTCGCCCCGGCCGACCGGTCCGGTGCCCAACGCCGTCTGTAGCGTCGAGGGGAAAGGCGACCAATTGGTCGTTACGGCAGAGACCGCGGCGGCCGGCAAACACAGCCTCAAGGTGGTCGATGCCCCGGGGATGCAGTGGGCCTTCAACCCGCACTTCTACTACCAGCCGAGCCACGCGAGAGGGACATCGCGGCTGAGTTTCGACCTCCGCGTGGAGCCGGGGGCCGTCGTCCACCATGAATGGCGCGACGATGCCAATCCCTACCAGGTCGGGCCGAGCTTGCTGATCCGCAACGGTAAGCTGATGGCTGCGGGGCGCGAGCTGGTGGCGCTGCCGCCGGGGGTCTGGGTGCATCTTGACATCACGGTCGGCGTGGGCCCCCAGTCCACCGGCACGTGGGACCTGGCGCTCACCATCCCGGGCCAGGAAGGGAAGACGTTCCGCCAGCTTCCGAATGTCACCCCCCAGTGGAGGAAGCTTGACTGGCTAGGCTGGTGCAACCTTTCCACCGAGAAGACCATTTTCTACCTCGACAACATCCAGCTCGGCAGCTCGGAGGCGGATTAGGCGGCCGCGGCGCAGGCGGTTTACAGATCAGGCGGCCCGCTGGTAAACTAGCGTGTAGCGGTTCCGCGACTGGTTCGACGGTAGTGGTCAGCCCCGCTTGACATATCATGGGGATCAAGACGCCGGAATCTCTTCTCGAGGCGCTTGAGAAAAGCAACCTTCTCAACCGAGAGCAGCTCGCCGTTGCCAAGGAAGCCGCCCTCCAGAGCGACGATGCGCGGGCGCTGGCTAAGGCGCTGGCGCAAAAGAACTTGCTGACGCGATGGCAAGCCGGGCAGTTGCTCTCCGGGCGGACCTCGTTCTTCCTGGGGAAGTACAAGCTGACCGATCTCTTGGGCCGGGGCGGGATGGGGAACGTCTTCCTGGCCGAGCACACCATGATGAACCGCTCGGTGGCGGTCAAAATGATCTCCCGGCGGCTATCGGCGGACCCCGCGTCGTTGGAGCGGTTTCTGGTCGAGGCCCGGGCGATCGCCGCCCTGGACCACCCGAACATCGTCCATGCCTATACGGTGGACAACGATGACGACCGCTACTACCTGGTCCTGGAGTACGTGGAGGGGCCGGACCTCCAGCGGATGGTCGAGGCAGAGGGCCCGTTGGATGCCGAGCGGGCCGCCGACTACATCCGCCAAACGGCCGACGGGCTGGTCCACGCCCACGCCAAGGGCATGATCCATTGCGACATCAAGCCGTCGAATCTCCTCGTGAACCAACAGGGGGTGGTCAAGATCCTCGACATGGGGATGGCGCGGCTCTCCCACCGCGACCAGCCGGTCGACGCCGAAAACGGCGCCGCCCAGGATGACCGGCTCCTCGGCAGCGTGGATTACATGGCGCCCGAGCAGGCGGTGGGGAGCCTAAGCCTGGACCACCGGGTCGACATCTACGCCCTGGGTTGCACCTTCTACTTCCTTCTGACGGGACATCCCCCGTTTCCGGACGGCACGTTGACCGAGCGGATCCTCCGGCACCAAACCCACGAGCCGCCCAGCATCCTCCTCGAACGGCCGGGGACGCCGCGGGACCTCGTGAAGATCTGCGAGAAAATGATGGCCAAGGAACCGGCCGACCGGTTCGAATCGGCCATCGGGGTGAGCCAGGCGTTGGCCGCCTGGCGCCCGGTTCCGCAGAAGATCCTGCGGGCCGTGCCGCTGGACGAGGCCGACAACCGGGCCGCAGCCGCACCGGGAGCGTCCGGCGGGACAGGAGGTGTGGCGGCCGTCCTGCACCGCGTCGTGGCCAACCTGACCGGAAATCGCCGACGATTGGCGGTGGTCGGGGCTGTGAGTGCCGTGGTGGTCTTGGCGGTGATTCTAGGGCTGCTTTCCTGGCCGCGCGGCTCGGCTTCGGACGATGAGTCGGCAAATGCCGCCAGGGCCAGGGAGGAGCTGAAGCGGCGGCAAACAACCCAACAGGACGAAGACTCGAAGCGCTGGGGCGACTTGAAGCTTGCGATGGACCAGCCGGAACCGGCCAAGAAAGCGCAACCGGGCCCGGCCAAGCAGCCGGCGCCCCCGTCGCCGGGTCCGAAGCCGGGAGCGCCTACAACGCCAGGCCCGGACGCGAAAGCCCCGTCCCAGCCGGCCCCGTCCGCGCCCAGCCCGAAGCCGGCAGCGCCCGCAACCCCAGGCCCGGACGCGAAGCCTCCGTCCCAGCCGCCCCCGCCTGCGCCAGGCCCGAAGCCGACCCCACCGCCAATTCCTGGCCCGGACGCAAAGACCCCGCCCCAGCCGGTACCCCCGGCCCCTCCGGCGCCACCGGCGACCGTGGACCCCTTCAAGGACTTCCCCAAGGCGGTGGACCTGCCGGCGCTGCCTGGAAAAAGCGACGGCGAAGGGCCGGCGGCTGCGGGTGTCTCGCTGGCCCGGATCCACACCGCGGCTGAGGTCCCGTGGCAGATCGGCCTCCTCGGCGGGGATCGGGTCCTGAAGGGCGGCCGCCGGTTCGTCCTCCAGCCGAAGGATACGGGGGACAAGAAGCCGAGCTGGCTGGTCGTGCTCGAGTCGTCGGTGCGCGGAAAAGACCAGACCGAGACGAGCGTGGCACGGTTCTGGCGGGACACCGAGGCCCTCGTGTTCCAGTGGTTGCCGGACGCCGCTTCCGTGCCGGCCGACTTCCTGCGGAACTGTGCCCTGGACGTCCGCGCCGGCGGGTCGCCCCGGCCGCTGGCGCTGCGGAAACCGCAGCAAGTGGA
Source organism: uncultured Planctomycetaceae bacterium (assembly GCA_964354135.1). Lineage (GTDB taxonomy): Bacteria > Planctomycetota > Planctomycetia > Pirellulales > Thermoguttaceae > CAYGZA01. The sequence goes on along the minus strand of CAYGZA010000087.1, from coordinate 12,138 downwards.
TTCGATCCTGCTCGACCTGGTCCGCCCGGCCGTTTTCGGCAACGTCGCCGTGGACTGGCTCCCCGATGCCTCGCACCTCCGCCTTGAAATCGTCAAGCTGGAGGGCCGCGAAGGGCATACGGTCAATCCGGCGGGGCCGCTCCCGCCGAAGACGCTGGCCACTCTCAGTCTCATGAGGAAGGACGCAAAAGGGCACCTTGTCCGCGGCGTGGAGTTCCGGGTGAACTCCATGCTGAGAGGCCCCCGGTTGACCATCGACCTGCGGCTGCTCTATCCCCAGGCGGCCCAGTTCAAGCAACTGGAGGCCATGACGCAGCCGGCCCGGGTCAAATTCGAGGAGGGGCTCCGTGCCCTCAAGATGGCCATCCCGGGAGCGCAGGGGGAAGCCAAGGCCCAGATGGAGCAGAAACTGAACCTGGCCGAGGCACAACTCTGGTACGCTGACTTCTTCGCGGCGGTACATCGCAAAGGGCGGCTGCACTTCCGCGTCCTTCTGGACCTGGAAAGCTACCAGTTGGAGCTCGCCCGCAGCCAGCCACCGTGAGGACGCGAGAGGGTATCGGACTGTCGGCGCGCTTGCGCACCCCCTATTCAGGCGATTTCGCGAGGGCCCTCACCAAGCGGACGCTTCGCCGCCGGCCCCCGAGGGTCGGCCGAATGGCGCCGGCGCATCTGCCGCGGGGATCTTGCTCTTGGCGGAGGTCCGCGGCGGGGCTCATGGGCCCATCGACCTTCGTCCACATTCCGGCCGGCGAGGGAATGTAAAGTCTTGTGGCGTCCATATTTGACATGGCCCCATGCCTTGTGTACCCTGTTTAAGGTAGGGGTACGCGCCTTGGACCCTGCGCACTGGTCCCCATCAGGGGTCGGCGGTCGACTGGGCCGCCTTGGGACGCGCGAACCTTGGGTGGCGATTCTCACGGAACGGGATCACTTCGCACGTTCCACGGCTGCCGGCACCGCTTCATCGCACGGAGGCGTTGACAAGCAGGGGGAATCAGGGAGATCGCGGATGAGCAGCATTCATCAGATCTACTGTACCCATTGCACGCACGGCAGTTCCGCCCTGGAGCGCGGGGAGGGGGACCAGGCCGAGCGAGTCTTGGGTTACAGCGCCCGGGCAGCCTCGGTCGAAGGGGACCAGTTGCGGCAGTATTACGCGCAAATCGAGCCTTATCTTTACTATCATCTGCCCCGCGACACCCCCGACGAAGAGAAGCTAAGGCTAACCGCGGCCGCGGCGCCGCGGCGGATGTTCTTCGTTCCCTCGGCCGGCGGCCTTCAGGTGGCCGGGCAGGTCTGCCACCGGCAGACCGATTGCGAGGGCCGCCCCGGCTCCTACTTCGCCCACGTGCTCGTCCAGGAGGAGAAGGACTCTCACCCGCCTTGGACCGCGCTGGACTGGTTGAGGCTTTGGAGCGCTCCGGGCTGGGTCTTGGAGGATGGCGGCGGGTTGCCGTTCGTCCTGCCCGCGCTGGAGTCGCCTTCGGAGCTGTTGGGCGGCACACCGCCCGTGATTGACGATAGTCTCCTGGTGAGTTTCCTGCGCGACCCGGGCGATGCCCCGTCGCTCCAGGCCCCCGCGTGCCCCATCCCGGAACGCTGGAAAGCAGTGGATCCGCCCCAGCGCCGCCGCTGGTTCACCGAGGCCCTGAGCCAGTACATGCGGCTTGAAGTCGATAAGGGGCAACCCCTGTGGATCGTCGTGGAGCCGGCCGTAGCCGCGCTATGGTTCTACGGCATGGCGCGCCTGCTGCCCGACGGGCCGATCCGAACGGAAATCGGCTTCTCCACCCTTGAGACGGATCCGGAACGGGCCAAGGGCTCTCTGCTGGCGACCTGGTGCCACGATCCCCAGGATGCCGCGGCCCGGGCCGCCGTGCTCCGGCTGCCGGGGCTTGTGGTCAACACGCTCCGCGAGCCCCACTCGGAAAAACCCCCGGCGGCGCTGAAGTACGCCGCCGGCATGGTCAAGCGGCTCTTGGAGCAGGGTTGCGAGGCGGTGGACCGCGAGCTGGGGACCTTCAGCCCCCTGGGCATCAAGCGGACGCAGCAGTTGGAGTCGCTTCTGGCCGTCGACGAGGTGGTGACGCCCCTGCTGGAGACCGGGTCATTTGCCGACGAGAGTTGGCGGGCCAAGCCGCAGTTGACCCAGTACGTGCGGCTCGAACTCGGGCGTCGCCTGGCGGCTATGGAGGACCTTAAGCAAGGCCTCGCGACGGTCGCCGGCGGGCCGGCCTATCTCGCCGCAATGGACCTCCTTACCGCGAAGCCGCCGGTGCCCGGCACGCGCAAGGCTGTCGTCCACCTGCTGAAGGCAATCCCCCCGTCGAAAATCCTCGGGCTCTTGCGCGTGGCCGGCGTCTCCGACGAGGACAAGGTCACCGTCCTGATCCGCCACGTTCACGCCCACGGGGATTTGCCGCCTGGTTGCGGGTTCATGTGGGAGGAGTTTGCCTCGACGAGCGAGGCGTCGCGGCACGCGGGCGCGGTGCTCATGGCCCGCGTCGTCGCCAGGCTCTCGGCCCCGGACCTGAAGAAGTTCTTCCAGTCGGCGCCCAAGGGGACCGGCCCCGGCTTCCTGCTGAGCCTCTTGAGGATGCACCAGCACAAGAAGGTGCCCGCCGGCTCGGTGTCGGCGGTGATCCAGGCCATGGACGAAGAGGCCGTCGTGACGCTGCTGCGGACCCGCGGCCCCGAGTTCCTTCGCGGGTATCCGAAGCGCGAGCACGCGATGGGCGAGAAGCTCGCCGCCCTCTTGCGCTCGCTCCCGAGGCACCCCGAGCAGTTCAAGGAGCGGCTCGACCTCATCCTGGCCGGCCAGCACATTCTGCCCGACGAGCAGTACCAAAAGGCGGCAACCGCCTGGGACACCTGCTGCAAGAAGATCAGCGACGTCTCGCGGCTCCAGAAGCCCGAGGCCGGCGCCAATCCGCAGAGGCGCATGACCCTCCTGATTGCCGCCTGCCGCGACCTGGCCATGGCGGCCGACCAGGCCATGTCGGTCGACATGATGGACGCCGAATACACCTGGACCCAGAAACGCGACGTCCTCCTGCGGATCAGCCAGGAAGTGCTCGCCGGCACGCCGCTCCTCCTGCCGGGACCGTGGGAGCACGAGGTCCTCTTGCAGCGGATCGGCCTTCAGTTCCAGCATCACCGCTGGCCCATGGAGCCGCTCAAGAAGGAGACTCCCGGCAAGAAGGAGCCGTCCAAGCGGCTGGTCGGTCCGGAGGAGAAGTCGCTGGCCTCGACCTCGGGTTGGGTCTTCGTGGGAGTGATGGTGCTGGTGCTCGCGTTGACGGCGGGAGTCGTCTTCGCAGTCTACAAGATGTTCTTCTCCGGCGGCGGCGGCACGGATCAAAAGCGGCGTCCCAAGAAGAGCAAGAGCAGGAGATCCACCGTGCCGCCGGCGCTCCTTACCCAGCGGCCGCTGGTCCGCTCCGCAATGTCCGATCCCGTCCAGCGACGGCTCGTTTCTCAAGCGGCTGAGGCCAACCTGACGGCTGCCATCATCACGAGCATCCCGGGACTGGCCTCCCGCTGGCGCGCAAATCGCGAAGCGTGCGGACTCGAATTCCAGGGCGAACCGCGGGTCGCGGTATTACCCTTGAGCCAACAAGACTTCAACAAGACTTCCGAAGTCTAGGAGACTTCGGAAGTCTGAGCGGAAGTCTAAGCGGCGGGCCAACGGCGAATCGAAAGACCTGATCCTCGCGCGGCTGGACGCACTATCGACGTCGGAACGCTCTCCCCGGCAATCAGCCGGCTTCCCGGCGGGGGCGGCCCGAGCGGGCACGCACCAGCCAGTCCGGCGCCGGAATGACGCTCGGCCGCGGGACCGCCATCGGGCCGACCAGCCCGTCGGGCTTCTCATCCCAGGCGTGGGCGTGGATCTTGTTCAAGATCCGTTCGGCCAGGGCGAGCGCGTCGCGGCCGTGCTCGCCGGTAACGCGGGGAGCGCGTGACGTGCGAATGCTCTCCAGAAAGTCGTGGAGCTCCAGCTCGAGGGCATCGACGGGCTCCGCCTGCTGCTCTTCCCGCGGAAGGAGTTCTTCCAGGAGCCGGTCTTTCTCTTCGATCTGCTCCGGCGGAAGCGAGTCGAGGTCGAAGCGGCGATCGGCGAGCATCTCGCTCGGCCGCACCAGCGTGCTCTTCCGCGCGGCAAAGTCGACCGAGGCGAAGGCCCGCGACGTCCAGACGTGCATCCGCCGCACGGGCTGATAGCTCACCCGCGAGGCGCTCAGCACGGCCACGCACCCGGAGTGGAACTCGACGCGGGCGTTGGCCACGTCCTCGTGCCCGCCGAGGACCGAAAGCCCCAGGGCCTCGACCTTGCGGACGCGGGAGCGGACCAGCGACAGGACCAGGTCGATGTCGTGGATCATCAGGTCGAGCACGACCCCGATGTCGGTCGAGCGGAAGCTGAACTGTCCGGCGCGAACGGCCTCGATGTATTTCGGGTCGGCCAGGTGCTCCGATACCGCTCCGAACGCCGGGTTGAACCGCTCGATGTGCCCCACTTGCAGCACGAGCCCGCGGCGCCGGGCGGTCCTCACGAGATCGTCCGCCTGGGCGGCGGTCGAGCACAGGGGTTTTTCCACCAAGAGGTGAATGCCCCGGTCGAGCAGCTCCAGGGCGATGGGGTGGTGCAGTTGCGTGGGCGTGGCAATGACCGCGGCGTCGATCCGATCGAGCAAGGGGTGATAGTCGGCCAGGGCCCGCGTGCCGCACTCGGCCGCCACCTGGTTCCGCCGCGAGGGAAGCGGGTCGACGACGCCGGCCAATTCGACGCTCTCGATCCGCGCGAGCTTCCCGGCGTGGAACCCGCCCAAGCGCCCGACGCCGATGACCGCCGCGCGGAGCCTGCTCACGCCGCTCTCCTGTGCTCCCGCCCGCGGCCGTGCTTGCCCTCGTGCTGCTCCTCGACGAACCGCAAGAGGTGGTTCACCTCGGGCACCAACTGGCCGTCGGCGCGGAGGATTTCCCGGGCGTGCTCCAGGCCGACCTTGGCGCGGTACAAGAGCCGGTGGGCCTCGCTGAGGCAGTCGATCACGTGCGGGGGGAAGTTGTTGCGCTTCAGGGCCACGACGTTGATGCACCGCGGGCGGGCCGGATAGCCCTCCACGAGCAAGTACGGCGGCACGTCGTGGCGCACGGCGCTTAACCCGGCCACGAAGCTGTAGCTCCCGACGGTGGCGAAGTGGTGGACGGCAACGCCGCCGGACAGAATGGCGTGGTCGTGGACGTGGACGTGGCCGCCCAAGAGGGTCCCGTTGGTGAGGATGACGTAGTTCCCCAGCCGGCAGTCGTGGGCCACGTGGCTGCAGGCCATGAGGAAGTTATGGTCGCCGATGGAAGTGATCCCCTCTTCCTTCTCGGTCCCGCGATTGATGGTCACGCACTCGCGGATGATGTTGTGATCGCCGATCACGACCTTGGTGTCGCCGCCCGAGTAGCTGATGTCCTGCGGCTCGCCGCCGATCACCGCGCCCGGATAGACGTGGTTGAACTCCCCGAGGACCACGTGCCCCATCAGGGTTACGCCGTTTTCCAGCCGCGTGCCGCGCCCGATCCGGACGTGGGGGCCGATGACGCAAAAGGGGCCGATGTCCACGTCTTCGTCGATTTCCGCCCGCGGGTCGATGGAAACGTTTTCGGCAGCATAGGTGGCCATCGTGGCGGCTCCTGGGTCAAACGAAGCTATCAGCTATCAGCTTTCAGCAGTCAGCAGTCAGCAGTCAGCTATCCGCCCTTGCCTCGCAATGCTCGTTTGTCGAGCGGCGTTGCGTATGGCCGGCTCGAAGTCCCACGCTGTCAGGCCGATGGCTGAGAGCCGAGAGCTGAAAGCTGAAAGCTCTTTCGCCCGTCACGCGCTTTGTCTCCATTGCCGTACCATTTCCGTCCGGGTCAGCAGGGCCCGGACCAGGTCGGCATTCAGCCGGTGTCCGCTGCGGCAGGCAAGAAACCGCCCCGCAAGATCGCAGCCGGCCAGGGCCAGGTCGCCTACCATGTCGAGCAGCTTGTGCCGGACGCACTCGTCGGGGAATCGCTGCCGGTTGTCGATCGGGCCGTCGTCGCCGAAGACCAAGAGGTCGCGGGGCGTGGCCCGGCGGCCCAGACCTTGGGCCAGGAGCCAGTCGGCCTCGGCCTTGAGCATGAAGGTGCGGCAGGGGGCCAGCTCGCTGCGGAACGACTCCGGCGTGAGCGCCAGCTCGAACGTTTGCCGCCCGATGGCGCTGCAGAGTCCGTAGTCCAACGAGTAGCGCATTACCGGGGTCGCGGAACCGATCGGCCGGGCCTCGATCCAACTCTCCTCGCCGCCCAGGCGCAGCACGTCGCAGACGACCCGCCGCGGCACCACCGCGTCTTGCTCGACGATCCCGGCCGCGTCGAGGGCCTGGACGAAAGGGAGGGCGGAGCCGTCGCAGCCCGGCATCTCCGCCTCGTCGACCCAGACCTCGCAGTTGTCGATCTTCAGACCGGCCAAGGCGGCCAGGACGTGCTCGACCATCTCGACTACGGCGTCGCCGCACCGCAGACTGGTGCGGCGGGGCGTTTCCACGCGGTTTTCGACGCAGGCCCGGACCCGCGGGTGGCCGCTCAAGTCGCTGCGGACGAAGACGACGCCGGTGTCCACGTCCGCGGGGCGAAACTCCAGAGAGACGTCCCGCCCGCCCAAGTAGCCGAACCCCGCCACTCCAGCCGATCCGCCAACCGTGCGCTGTTTTCGCGAGGGAAGCATCGACAGGTGCAAGTCATCCGTGACCAGAGGTAGGGTTCTATCGTGGGAAATCCCAACGTCCATCCTTGGACGGCTGGGCCGCGAATACGGGAGCGTCAAGCCCGCTACTTCCGCGGGAATTGCTGACTCCGGCTCGGGTCCGCGGCGTTCCGCGGGGCAACCATGCGCCGGTTGATGCTGTCGAGGATGACCTTCGTGATGTCCAGGTTCCTGTGATGCCAAATCACCGGCTTGTTGAGGTCGCGCAACACGTCGTCGGGCTTCTCCACGTCCGGCGGCTCGCTGTTGAACTTCAGCACGGCGACGATCCCGTTGGCCGTAGCGTACGCCTCGACTTCGTCCTGGATCTGCTGGTAGATGTTGTAGTAGATCCGCGCCTCGCTCTTGAGGAACTCCTTCCGCTGCAACTGGAAGCGGACTTGCCAATCGGCCAGCCGCTTGGCCATGTCCGTTTCCATGTCCTTGTACTCGGGGCTGCCGGCGTTGCGCTCGTTGAGACGCTCCTGGAGGCTGCGGATGGAGTCGCGCTCCTTCTTCATCGCGGCGTCGGCCCGCTCCATGTCGGCCGTCAGGTCGGACATGAGCTGCTTGAACCGGTCGTGATTCTTGAAGATCAGCCCCACGTCGACCAAGGCGATTTCGCCGCTGAAGCGGGGGGCAGTGGCCGCCGAGCCAGCCCTCGGCTGCTGGGCCGCCGCGGTAAGAAGGCAGATCGCAGTCAATGCCAGACTGCCGGCCAGAACGGCCAGGATTCGAGACTTCGTCACGTTCAGCACTCCTTGCTGCTAAAGCCGGTCTTCCTTGACCTGGCGAACCCCTTTCGCAGTAGCCGCTCCGCCGAAAGGAATGGCCAGTGCATCAGAAAAGACTCACACGCGAGGCGGTATTCTGCCCGCAAAGCCCGATTCGGTAAAGAGCAGATATTCCGATCCAGGAGGAAAGGCGCAACACCTTGGGAGAGCGCGGGTTATGCGCGGTGCGCAGCGAAGAGACCCTCAACCCGTCCAAGGGACCGCGTGACGACGCCCTGCGCCGTTGCGCCTTTCGGGATGCTCGGCCTCCCCCTCGGCGCAATCTGTGGCGGCACCAGCCATTGCGGCCGGTTTGACAAACCGTCGTACGACGCGATTCGGACAACTGGTTCCCTCGCAGGCCCCTAGCGTGAAGGCGGGCGAGACGGGGAAGCTGGGGTGACGTATTCCGGCCGCTGCGGCCCGTTGGCAAGCCCGACGACCAATTCGGTCACCATCGCCGAAATCCGCCGCATCCCCGGCACGTTCAGCTTTTCCCAGTCGTCGCTCGTCCTGTGGCGGTCTTCGTGCAGACCGGTGAAGAAGTGTACCGCCGGGACCTTGCGGCGCTGGAAGGGAAGGTGGTCGCTGCCGCCCACCATGACCTCGCTCTTGGTCAAGTTGAACCCGTGCCGCGGGTTCATCTCGTCGAGGAGCTGGCCGAAGCGGGCCGCGGTCACCGAGCCGAACACCGTCAGCTTGTCGTCCCGCAGCCGGCCCACCATGTCCAGGTTGACCATGGCCACGGTCTTCTCCAACGGAAACGGGGGACTGCTCACGTAAAAGTTGCTGCCGTAGAGGCCGATTTCCTCGGCGGCAAACGCCGCGAAAACCACGCGGCGGCGGAGCTTCTCCTTGCGCTGGGCGAGCTGGCGGGCAACCTCGATGGTGACCGCCACGCCCGAGGCGTTGTCGTCGGCTCCGTTGAACACGGACTTGGGATCGCGGGCCTGCGGGCCTGCCCGGCCGTATCCCAAGTGGTCGTAGTGGGCCCCGACGACCACGGTCTCGTCGGCGAGCGGCCCTTCCCCTTCGAGGGTCGCTACGACGTTTTTCACTTCCGACTGTGTCCGCTCGACGTCGGTCTGGCCCACGGCCCGCCACCCGGCCACCACCCGGCTTTGAGGGGACGGACCGGCATCGATCTGGTGCTCCAGGGCCGCCAAATCGGTTCCTGCGGCCGACTTGACGACCCGATCGAGCACGGACCGACGGCAATGGAGCACGGGGAGATTCCGGCCAGCGTTGTCGCGCCCCACGCCTTCGAACGGGAGGACCTCGTCCTGGGCCTTCCGGACTGCGTCGCTGAGGGTGGCCACCTGGTGGGTCAACTCCTCGATCCGCTTCCGTTGGGCCTCGATTTGTTCGATCGACGGGTTCTGGACCTTCTTGAGCCCGGCGTGCTCCTCGGCCAGCCGATCCAGAGCCGTCTGCCACTTCTTGTGTACGGCCGCGACGGCCTTGCGAGCACCGAGCCCGTCGGTGCAGACGATCACGGCGGCCGCCTTATGCTCCTGGGCGTTGGCCAGCTTGCGGGTGATCGTCGCGTGCTCGGAAGAACTTGTCCCGGCGAAGACGCTCTTCGGGTCTTCCTGCCGCGGCTCGTTGCGGAGAACCAGCACGGCCTTGCCGGCCACGTCGATTCCGGCGTAATCGTCGTAGCGCTCGCCCTTCCCGGTGATCCCATAGCCGGCAAAGACCAGCGGCAGGTCGAACGTGCCGGAGCCCCCGACGGCCAACGGGTTGAAATCCTCGCCCGGTTTCAGCTCGATGCGTTCCGGCTTGGCCGGGTCCTTCGACGGTCCGACCAGGGCGAGCCGGTTGTTCGGCCCCATCTTCACGGCCCTGGTGACCGAGAACCTCTGATGGGGCGTGCCTGCAAACAAGTTGGTCTTCAGGCCGGACTGGGCGAGCTGGGTGGCAATGTAGTCGGCGGCCCGATCGAGCCCCTTGGTGTCGACCCCTCGGCCCTCCAATTCGTCGGAGGCCAGGAACCGCACGCAGTCGGCGAGCCGTTTCTCGGCCACCGCCGCCTCTTCGGCGCAAGCCGCGGCGCACGCGCCGAGCAGGCTGCACACGAGAAACGCGATGAAAAGGAACCGTCTTGTGAAGCGAATCATGGCGAGGCAATCTCAGACAACTAGGGAAACTGCACCTAAGGTCATAGCCGGGGAAGAGTGGGGAATCGGTGCCGCCGAGTGCTTTCATTATTTCCCGACGCAACTGCCTCCGTCAAGCACCGATTCGCTTTGACATGGAAAGCGGCTGTCTGTATCCTCTGGCCCCTTGAAGCGAACCGGTCCGCCGGTCGCGCGACGTCATGGAGCGACTGGACAGGGAAGTCCTCTCGCAAGAACGCCACGGAGGGTAACACTTTGGTTTCTCAGCGCAGCGTGCTGATCGTTGATCGTTGCGAGGATTCGCGCGAGGTCTTGAAGACCGCCTTGGAGCGCCGCGGCCTGCGGATCCTGGAGGCCAGTCGGGCCCGGCACGGCTTGGAGCTCGCCCGGCGGCACCGCCCCGACTTGATCGTCCTGGACGCGGAGGTGGACGACTCCGGCCCCGAGGCCGTCTGCGCACCGTTTGCCCGGCAGTCCCAGGCCGATCGGACCGCGCTGGTCATTTTGGGTGGTCTGTGTCGCCGCGACCGCGGATCGACCGACGGGGAATTCGTCCCCAAGCCCTATCACTACGGACCGCTGGTCCGTAAAATCGAAGCGCTGCTCAGCGCGGCCGGGCAGACGTACGCCCGTAGCGCCTGAAGGGGATGGTGCCGGCTCCGGGCGGCTGCCCCCTCTCGGGCGGCGGTCTGGCTCTCGGAGTTCTTGCCGTGCCTTCCCTCTTCGTGATTCGCGGCAACGATCAAGGCACCCGCTTCCAACTGGAAGAGCCGGCCATCGGGCTGGGCCGCGACTCCACCAATCCGCTCCAACTGCACGATACCGAAGTCTCCCGCCAGCACGCCGAACTCCTCCGCACCGAGAACCACTACGTCATCGCCGACCTGAACAGCTCCAACGGGACGTTCGTCAACGGGCAGCGGGTCGAGCGGCACCGCCTCGCCAGCGGGGATCACGTCCAGGTCGGCGGCACCCTCATGCTCTACACCGGCCCGCCCGAAGAGGCGGACGAAGACCTGGCCGGCAAGGTCGACATCACCTCGTTGCCGGCGACCGAGGAGAAGTCGCAGATTGTCCACTCGGTGGCCCAATCGGAGGGGAGCCGGCTGTTCGACCTCGAAACCGAGCTGCCGCAGAACTCCTGGCTCGCGCTGGCCAGGAGCAACTTCCAGGTGATGTACCGCGCGGCCCTGACGGTGAGCCACACCCTGGACATCGACCAGTTGCTCCACCGCATCATGGACCTGATCTTCGAGTCGTTGCTGGCCGACCGGGGCTGCATCATGGTTCTCGGGCAGGATTCCAAGACCCTCGTTCCCAAGGTCCGCCGGACCCGCAAAGGGGCCCGCGCCGGCGACAAGATCACCATCAGCAAGACCATCCTCGACTACGTCCTGGAGCGGAACGAGGGCGTGCTGACCACCGACGCCCGCGGCGACGAGCGGTGGAACCCGGCGGCCAGCATCGTGCAGCTCGGGATCCGCGAGGCGATCTGCGTTCCCATGCAGGGGCGGTACGGCGTGGTCGGGGTGATCTATATCGACACTTCGACCTCCCCGCAAGAGGTGATCCAGAAGGGCCGGGCCGCCAAGTTCACCCAGGACCACCTCAAGCTGATGGTCGCCATCGCCCACCAGGCCGCCTTGGCCGTCGAGGATACGCGCTACTACTCGGCGATGGTCCAGGCCGAGCGGCTGGCCGCCATCGGGCAGACGATCGCCACCGTCTCGCACCACATCAAGAATATCCTCCAAGGGATCCGCGGCGGCAGCTACTTGATCGAGATGGGACTGGCCGAGCACGACGAGTCGCTCACGCGCAAGGGCTGGGGCATCGTCGAGAAGAACCAGACCAAGATCTCCAACCTCGTCATGGACATGCTCACCTTCAGCAAGGAGCGGGAGCCCGACCTGAGCCCCTCCGACATGAACCGGGTGGTGGCCGACGTGATCGAATTGATGCAGTCCCGCGCCGGCGAGGAGAGCGTCCAGCTCCGCTGGCACCCGGCGATCGAAATGCCCACCCTCGTCTTCGATCCGGAGGGGATCCATCGGGCCGTGCTCAACGTGGTCACCAACGCCATCGACGCGGCCAGCGAGGGCGACGAGTCGGGAGAGGTCGACGTGACGACCGAGTATTCCGCCGAGGGGGGCATCGTCCGCGTCGTGGTGGCCGACAACGGGCCGGGAATCCCGCCCGATCAGAGGGAAACGCTCTTCAGCCCCTTCGTATCGACCAAGAAGAGCCGGGGCACCGGCCTGGGCCTGCCGGTCAGTCAGAAGATCGTCCAGGAACACGGCGGCCGGATCCTGGTGGAGAGCACCCCGGGCCAGGGCACCCGCTTGACGTTGGAGCTGCCCGCCGTGATGTCCGAGCCGAGCCAGCAGACACTCGTGCGGTAATCGAGCCATCGGCAGTCGGCCATCGGCAGTCAGCTATCAGCGGCCAAGTGTCAGTAATACGAGGTCACCCCCGTTTGGTG
>CAYGZA010000086.1:0-19949 GCA_964354135.1 uncultured Planctomycetaceae bacterium | reverse complement strand
CACGAGGGCCTGGATGGCGTAGGCGTGGCCCCAGACGTTGTAGATGGTGTCCCTGGTCGCGCGGCGGAGCGTCGGCAGGCGGGCCAGGAGCCATGCCTCGCCGCGGTCGATGGCCGCCCCGACGGCCGGCTCCTTGGACTTCGTCTCGATCAGCGCGGCGACGCACAGCGACGTGACCGCCGAACGAAAGGCATGGTGTGCCCCCGGCACCGGGGCGTAGATGTCCATCGCCCGATTGATGCGGACCGAACCCCACGAGCCGTCCTTGTTCTGCGTCTTCAGGAGGAACGCGACGCCGCGCTGGATCGCCGCGTCGATCGCCTCGGGCGCCGGGGGCTCCACGGGGTTCGGCCGGGGCGGGGCCTGCGACGGCCGCCAGCCGCCGTCCGCCCCCGGCTTGGCGGCCTGCTCGCCTCGGGCGATTGCCGGCGCCAGCGCCAGAGCGATCACCAGCAGCACGCACGGGGACACGTTGCAGCGCCGTGACTCAATCCGCATAGTTCGCCACATCCAAAGGAATCGTCGCAGGATGGTCCCGCTCAGCGGGCGGGCTTGCCCGCTGCTTCCGGCTTCTTAGCGTCGCCGGCGGGAGCGGCGTCCTTGGGCCGCTCCAGCAGGATCTCGTCGCCCGCGGCCAGGCCGCGGACGATCTCCGCCCGGTCGTCGCTCCGCTTGCCGACCGTGACGTACTGCTTCTTCGATGTCTTGCCGCCATCGGCCGTCACGAAGACGTACGATTTCTCGTCGTCGAGCTCGTCGGCGAAGAGCGCGCGGGCCGGCACCACCAGGGCGTCCTTCTCCAGATACGGCACCAACTTGACCGTGCAGGCCATTCCCGGCACCACCGCCGCCGCCTTTTCGTCGAGCTTGACCTCAAGCCGGACCTCAAAGTTGTCGGCGGCCGCGGGAATGGAGTCGACCCGGGCCACCCTCGCCTCCAGGCGGGTCTCCGGCAGAACCGCGGGCCGGACGGTCGCCTTCATGCCGGGGCGGACCTTCGCCAGGTCTGCTTCCCCGACCGTGCAGCGGACCACCAGCGGCCGCGGCTCGACGACCGTCATCATCACCGCGTTCTTCATCACGTTGCCGCCGCGGCGGAGACTCTCGGCAAGGGCCTCCATCCCGGACCACTTGCCGCGGACGAACCGGCCGTAGTAGACGATGCCGTCCAAGGGGGCCTTGATGGTCATTGCCTCGCGGTCGGCCAGGACCTTCTTGAGTTTCGCTTCGTCGCGGGCCCGATCGACTTTCGACTTCTCGAACTCCCGCTGCGCCGTTTGCAGGGTCACGGGGAAGGTCACTTTGGCTTTGGTCCAGGCGATGTCCTGCTTCTTGGCCGCCTGCTCGAGGCCCTCTTGTTTGCGGGGAATGTCCACCTTGAGGCTCTGCTCGTGGCGAACCCGGGCCTGCTCTGCGGAGAACTCGGCCGACTCCACGTCGTGGCGCGCCCGCTTCAGGACGATTTCCTCGGTCTCCTCGGTGAGATCGTCGGCGCGATACATCTTCTCCAACTGGCGGAGCTCCTCCTTCTGCAGCTCCAGGTAGAACTCCGAAAACTTGAGACTTCGATTTGCGCTCTTCTCCATGAGCTGGCGGTCCACCTTGAGGAAGGTGGCGAGATCCTCGTCGGCGATCTGCTTAGCCCTTTCGGCGGCCTTGAGGTCCAAGGGCGTCGAGGCCTCCAGGGCACGCAGGTTCTCCTCCGTCTGGCGGAACGCCAGCTCCGAAATCGCGGCCCTGGTTTTCAGGTCGGCGATCTCTTCGGCGATCTTCTCGGTGTCGAAGCGGACCAGGACGTCGCCGCGCTTGACGCGCGCCCCGTGCTCCACGGCCTCGACGACCTCGAAGGCAGCCCACTGTTGCGGCCGCAGCACGATTTCCGCGGTCCGCTCCGGCTCGAAGGCCCCTTTCAACGAGAGCTCGATCTTGAAAAGCTCCTTCTTGACCTTGTGGGTCGGGCCGGTTTCGCTCGGGGCGGCCGGGGGGGCCTTTTCCACCTTGGGTGCGGCCGGAGGAGGTTTTTCCTCTTTGGCGGGTGCCGGAGGGGCCTTTTGCCCTTTGGCGGCGGGCGGAAGGGGTTTTTCCTCTTTGGCGGCTGCTTGAGGGGCCTTGGCGGCCTGGGGTTCCGCTTTCGGCTCGGCGGCAGCAAGTGCCACGCTGAGGACCGCCGTCAAGGCCACGGCGCCGGTCAATGCTCCAAACAGGTGCCTCATCGGGGGATTCCCTCCAGCAATTGGGGTGAACCGTTCATGGTCGGATCCTATTGTCCCATGCGGACCGAACGGTTTCAAGTTGATGGCGTCGGCTGCGGTCAGTCCACTTCCGGCGGGACGTTGCCGTAGGTCCACGGCTCGCGGACGACCGGGCCCTTGGGGGGCGTGGGGATCGCGCCGGGCTTCATCTGCCGGGCCAGGCGCACGCACGCCTCGACGATCTGCCGCCCCGCCGCCGGCTCCAGGTTGCTGTACGACGTGAGCCGCGTCTCGTAGCCGCCGCCGCGCGGGCCAAGGGCTTCCTCCGTCGGCACGTAGCCCACGCAATCGTTGGCCAGCTCCACGGGGAACGTGATCGGAAACCGGCTCCCGGCGCGGATGTCGAGCCCCAGTTGGCAGAAATACTCCGCCGGGTTACTGAGCACGACCACCGGCCCGATCTGGATCGCCTGGACCTCGAAGTCCTTCGTCGGCTCTTTGGCCAGGATGGCATCCAAGAGCACGATTTCCTTGGCGAAGGTCCAATCGGTATGCCCGACCTTCTCCATCGGCTGCCGGACAAGCTCCAGGCACTTCTTGACCCGCTCCGGCTTCGGCACGCGGCGTTTGCAGTGCAGGATTTCGGTCTTGGCCTCCAGGGGCGCGAGCGTGCCGCGGTGCACGCTCACCAGCGCCTTGACCGCCTCGGCCCCGACGCGGCAACCGACGATCTCGCCCCAGCGGTCCTGCCCGGGTTGGACGTAGGGGTTGCGGTTATCGACCTGGGTCACGTCGCCTGAGGCCCCCTGGAGGAAAACCACCACCGCGTCTTTGCCCATCGCCCCGCGGATCGTGTTCTCCAGGTGATAGATCCAGTTGGCCGAGGTGCCGCTCGGCCCCGTCGTGCCGTGGCAGGCATAGTTGACCACGCAGCCGAGGAGCCTGCCCTCCTTGCTCCAGGCGCCGATCACGCCCACGTTCGGGTCGATCGGGCCGGCCGGCTCGACGATGTCGGGATTGTTCTGGCCGGGATGGGTCCAGGACATGCCGTTCTTCATGCGGAAGCGGCGGTTGAAGGCGGCCCTGTCCTCGATGCCGCTGCCGGCCCCGCAGCGGGCCTCGACCCGCGAGTCGCTCGCGGCACAAACCGCTTCGGCAATCTGCTTCTCGACCCGCTCCAGGTACTTGGCGTCGGCGCAGGACGACTTCTCGTAGGCCAGCGAGCGGACCAGCGGCGAGGCATGATCGTACTCGCCCGGAAGGACCATGCCCGTCGGGCCGGAAG
The DNA here is from genome assembly GCA_964354135.1 of uncultured Planctomycetaceae bacterium. Taxonomy (GTDB): domain Bacteria; phylum Planctomycetota; class Planctomycetia; order Pirellulales; family Thermoguttaceae; genus CAYGZA01. The sequence continues at coordinate 16,472 of CAYGZA010000086.1, read as the reverse complement.
AATGGGAGTGCGAGGCCCCGATCATCACCGCGTGCGGCGGGATGCCGCACTTTTCCTGGATGGCCTTGCGGGCCTTCTCGACCGAGGGCCGGCGGATCACGAGGGCGTCAATCCCCACGAGGGCCACGCGGGTCGTGCCGTCGTCGAAGACCGCGGCCCGAACCTTGCACGGGTCGTGCAGCACCCGGTGGAAGGCCTTCCCGTATCCGCCCGGTTGTTCCATGCCGACGTCCGGCGTGATGTCCCGCTCGGCGAATCCGGCCTTCACCGGCGGGGGCTCCGCCCCGGCGGCCGGTGCAGCCTGAACGAGTCCAAGAATCAAAGTGAGACCTACCGCGAAGATTGCCAGTCGCTTACGGGAGATGTCCATGGGCTCACCCTTTCCATGAAGCTTGCGATGTCTCAACGCCTTTGCGCGATTCCGAGAATGCCAGCGATGTACCAAACGGAGGGGCCAGGCTCCTGCCGAGCCGTGTTCTTCGGGTGTGGGGTCGGTCGCGCCGCGGCTCAGCAGGAGCTTCGCCCTCCCGAGACACGTGCAACGCTACCGCGCATGGTACCCGCCGCAAGAGCGCGGTGCAAATCCCGCGGTACGCAGCACAGCCGGGGGCGGCCGTGCCACGCGGCGCGACTACCGCCGGATTCGGGCGGAGAAATCCGGGACGTCGCCGGCCTTCCGCGCCAGCTCGCCCACCGAGGCCCGGCGGCGGGTCTCGGCGAACGTCCCCGCCGGCTCCAGGAGACCCAGCCGATAGGCCAGGCGATCGGAATAGCCCGGGAAAAGAACGCCGAAGGTGTACGGCACCGTCCCCGGGGCGAGATGGTTGATGTGCCCCATGATGTTCGTGGTGCAGTTGTTGGTGAAGCTGTTGTAGAACTCCGGCTTCGCGGCCAACTGGTTGACCCGCCCGATGACGTCGAGAAACAGGCTCCGGGCCTTCTCGGGGGTGGTGCGGGTGCGGTAGACGTAGACGTCGTCGCCGCGGTAATTGGTGCGGAGCCTGACCAGGTCGCGCTCGTCGCCGAGGACGTACAACAACTCGTACCGGTTCAGGATCCCCTTGAGGAACTCGTACTTCTCCCCTTTCTCTTTGCGAATCTCCACGGAGACGGCCAGGTAGTCGTCGCCGGCGAAACCGAAGCTGAGCATGGTGTGCGCCAGGCTCGGGGAGCCACGGAACGGAACCACGATGAAATCGACCGATCGCAGGTCGTTGAGGTCGTAGGTCTTGTCGTAGTGGTGTACGACGTACGTGTCCTGCGTCAGGTAGCTGCAGTTCCGGATGTTGTACACGTGGACCAGGTCGCCGGAGACCTCCGCGTAGGAGAGGACCGCCTCGTCCGGGGACCAGTCGCGGAAGTTGGAGGGCTTTTCGCCGAGGACCGAGCAGCCGCACGCCGGCAGAAGCACGCCGAGGAGGAGAGTAGACCACAGCCGACACGCCGCAGGAGGGCTCGCGGCATAGGGACGATTGCTCCCGGCGATGAGAACGCCGCCGAGCGACAGAGCGAGCGGGCCTGGGGTTCTGGCCACCGGGCTTGCCGGCATGGTCGGCGATCCAAACACAGATGAGACGGTAAGACGGGCAAACTGCGAGGGGGAGTTCTTAGCCGAAAACGCCCCAGGCGTCGATGGCAGTTTCGAGGCCAGGCACGTCCGCCCGGTCGGGGGGACGAGTCTGGCGAGGAACCGACTCCCCCAACGAAGTAGGGGTGAGGTTCCACGCGGATCCCCCAAGACTGACCTGGAGCCGACAAGAAAACTTCTGGGAGGGTGTCCCCCGCTGTTCTATCCCTCCCAAACTCCCTCAGCCGGGGGACATTCCCTCCCAAGTTCCCTAGAGCGGTTCCCGGGGGAGGGCCCGCGGGAAAGGCGGCCGACACTTCGGCGGCAGGGGCTGGCGATAGGTCTCCGCCCACAGGTCCCGCTCCTCGTCGATGGCGTAGTAGCGGAGCCAAATCTCGGGGTCGCCGCTGCCGCCAGCACAATCCCAGTGCAGGTAGTTGGTCCCCGAGTCGATTTTCTTCTCCCGCGCCGGAAGGATGTCGCGGTAAACCAAGCAATACAGCTCGCGGTCCGAGAGGTGGTCCGTAAAGTCCAGGACGATCCGCTTCTCGTAGAGCTTGTCGATGATGTCCCGGAGGATGTCGTGCAGGTCCCGGTCGCCGAGAACCTCCGGGCGGGGCGGCCTGAGTTCCGGCTCAAACCAGCGGTAAACCGGCAGGATGGGGGCCATCTCCCACGCCAGCATCGAGGCCAGATACTCGTTCTCCACGGTCAGCGGGAGGTGGTGGACGTTGACGCGGGTGATCGACTCGTCGTAGTACGGCTCCAATTCGTCGCGGAGTTCGGCGTTCCGAAGGAGTTCTTCGACTTCGTTGGTCTCAGGATGCGGGCGATCGACCATCGAACCAGTACCCTCGAATGATTGCCGCGGCGGGCCTGCCCGCGCCTGGGGAAAAGGATTCCGGCACGGTGGACCCCACCTTCTTTCGACTGTACCAAGGGTCAAGAAGAGTTCAAGAACGATTCCGGTCGCGAAGCGACTTGTTTCCGGAACCCGCGCCCCAAAACCGCTACGACCGCGAAGGTTCGCCCCGGCTATTGCGTTGGGCCCGGCTGTCCGCTGTGCAGGTCGCGCTCCAGGGCAACGATCTTATCCACGCGCCGGGCGTGACGGCCCCCTTCAAAAGGCGTGGTCAGCCAGATTTCGACCATCCGATCGATGAGCCGCTCCCCCAGCAGATCGGCCGACAGGCAGAGCACGTTCAGATCGTTGTGCCGGCGGCTCATCTCGGCCGTCAGGTCGTCGTGACAGGGAGCAGCCCGCACTCCGGGAAACTTGTTCGCGGCGATGCACATCCCCAGGCCCGTCCCGCAAACCAGGATCCCCCGTTCCACCTCCCCTTTGCTCACCATCCCGGCTACGGTGGCAGCGATGTCGGGATAATCCACGGGGTCACCGGAAGCGACCCCGGCGTCGACCACCTCGTGCCCCAGGCGCTGGAGGAATGCCAGGAGTTTGGCACGTACGTCAAAGCCGCGATGGTCGGCACCGACTGCAATCCGCATGATCTCAGAGCCGGGGCGTGCCGGCCCGTCCAAGTCCGGGTTTGGGTTTCAGAGCCGGGCCGGATCGGCCCGGCAGGGTTCGGGGTTCGGGGCCTTGCCGCAGAGGAATTCTTCGTCCCTGCGTCCTACAAGTCCACTTCATTCACTCGGGACCGCAGCTCCGCCTGGATCTGCTCCGCGCACCGCCGATAGCGTTCCAGCGGCCCGCCGATAGGGTCAGGAACATCGACTCCCGAGGGGGACAGCATCTGAGTCCGCTCGGCGGCGTTGGGCCATTGGGTGGCGATCGCCTGCCGCTGAGACCGGGTCATGGTGTAGATCACGTCGGCCTGGCCGATCAGGGTCTCGGTGACCTGCTGGGTCTCGTGCATCCGCAGGTCGAGTCCCAGGGCGGCAACGGTCTGCTCCGCCTCCGGGGCTGAGCGGCCGCCGCTATAGGCCGAGAGCCCCGCCGACGCCGCAATGACTCCCCGGTCCTCCAACTCCGCGATCCGACATCCGAAACGTTGCGCAAGCATTTGAAGGCAAAGGACTTCCGCCATCGGGCTGCGGCAGGTGTTACCCGCGCACACGAACAGGATCATGAGGCTGGCCAACCGCTTGAGTGCCTTTTCGGGAACCGCTCCCGCGCGGAGGATCTCGTATTCCCTCCCCGTCACGCGAATCACCGATGATGGCTGCCCGTAGCGGGACGGACCGTCGTCCAGCACCAAGTCGATCTTGTTGCCCAGGGCCTGAACGACCTCGCGGGCTGTCCGGGCGTCGGGCTGGCCGCTGCGGTTGGCGCTGGAGAGGACCAGCGGGCCGACCACCATCTTGAGCACCTCCAGAACGGCCGTGTGTCCCGGGACCCGGAGCCCCACGGTCTTCTTCGGCGAGACGGCCTCCTGCACCTCAGGGGGCAGGCGGTTGACGAGGCTCTCCGGGTGAGAATCATCGAGGACAAGGGTCACGGGCCCGGGCCAGCATCGCCGGGCCAGCCGCTGGGCCAGGGGGCCCATGTCGGGGGCATAGTCGCGGGCTTCGTCGGCGCTGCGGATCGCCAAGGTGAGGGGGTGGCCCGCCTTTCGGCCCTTTAGCTCGCAGAGCCGCACCGCGGCATCGGCGTCCAAGGCCCTCGCTGCCACCCCGTAGACCGTTTCGGTGGGAAACGCCACCAGCTTGCCCTCGACGAGCGCCTGCACCGCATGGTGGACTACGTCGCGAGGGTCCTCCGCGGTGCGGAGGTCAATCAACAGCGGGGGCATAACGCGCGGCCGTAAACCAGCGGAAGTTGTGTGCCAGCGACCTTACAAGTAACCTTATCCCCTCTTGTGCCCGGGCGTCAAGGATGGCCGTCGGAGCAGCCGGTTATGACGGCGGATGACGGTGGGAATGCTCTTGTTGGGTTCTTGGGGATAGGGTACCATTCGATATCCCGGCATCGCGAATCCGCCATCCGGGGGGCATCACGGAAGGGCTTCTCACGGAAAGGATTGCCACGGATGCAAGCTACGTTGGCGGAGCTTGCCGCGCTCGTGGACGGTCACCTGATCGGCGACGGTGAGATCCTCGTACGAGGCGCAGCCCCGCTGGGCGACGCCGGACCGGGAGACATCACCCTCCTCGATCGCGCGGATCGGGGCGACCTGCTGGCGGGCACAAGGGCCTCGGCCGTCGTCGCTCCGCGCTCGCTGGTCCCGAAGGGCCTGCCGGTCATCCACGTGGACGACGTCCATCGGGCCTTCACGGTCATTGTCGGCCGGTTTCGCCCCCCGCGTTCCAAGCACCGCACCGGCATCAGCCCCTTGGCGGCAATCAGCCCAACGGCCAGGCTGGGCCGGAACGTCGACATCCATCCCTATGCCACCGTCGGCGACGACGTGGAGATCGGCGACGGGGCGACGATCCACTCGGGAGTCCACATCCTGGAGGGGTCGAAGATCGGGCCTGAAGCAACCATCTTCCCCGGGGCCGTCCTCTACGAAAACACCGTCGTCGGCCCCCGCTGCGTGATCCATGCCGGGGCGGTCTTGGGGGCCTATGGGTTCGGCTACTGCTCGGTCGAGGGGCGGCACCGCCTGGCGGCCCAGTTGGGCAACGTGGTCCTCGAGGCGGACGTGGAGATCGGCGCCGGGACGACCATCGACCGCGGCACCTACGGGGCCACGGTCATCGGCGAGGGCACCAAAATCGACAACCAGGTGATGATCGCCCACAACTGCCGCATCGGCCGGCACAACATGCTCTGCGCCCAGGTCGGGATCGCCGGCAGCACGACCACGGGCGATTACGTGGTGATGGCCGGGCAGGTAGGCGTGCGGGACCACGTCCACATCGGCACCAAGGCCGTGTTGGGGGCCATGGCCGGGGTGATCAACGACGTGCCCGCCGATTCCCGGCTGGTCGGCATTCCCGCCACGCCCGAGCGCGAACAGATGGTCAAGCAAGCGGCGTTGGCGAAACTGCCGGAGATGCGGCGGCAGCTCAAGCAGTTGCAGGCCACGGTCGACCGACTCCTCCGGCAGCAAGAGGCCGCCGAGCCGCAAGACGCCGGCCGGCCCGGCGATTCTCAGTAGTCGCGCCCTAAAGCCATGGGAGCCACAGGCGGAAGCAATCGGGCGGGTCAAGCCGGCGACGAGCCTCCGGGCCAGGCGGAACGCCGCGTCGGCCTGATGGCCGGGTGGGGGCGGTATCCGCTGGTGGTGGCCGAGGCGCTCCGTAGGCAGGGATATCGCACGTTCTGCCTGGGCGTGCGAGGACATGCCGACGCCGCTCTGGCCCGGCTCTGCGACGATTTTCGCTGGGTCGGCCTGGCCAAGGTCGGCCGGGCCATCCGCTACTTCAAGAGCCGTCGCGTGACCGAGGTGGCCATGGCCGGCAAGATCCACAAAGTGCTGCTCTTCCAGCCCTGGACCTGGCTGAGGCACCTCCCCGATCTGCGGACGATCCGGGCCTATGTCCCCCACTTCCTCAGCCGCAAGAAAGACGGCCGGGACGACAGCCTGCTGGGCACGCTGGTCCGCGAGTTCGCCGCCGACGGCATCCACTTCCGTCCGCCCACCGACTATGCCCCGCAATTGCTCGTCGAGAAGGGGCAACTTACCCAGCGCGGACCTTCCGCATGGCAGTGGAAGGACATCCTCTTCGGCTGGACGGTGGCCAAGGAGCTGGGGCGGCTGGACATCGGACAGAGCGTCGCCGTCAAGAGCCAGGCGGTCCTGGCCGTCGAGGCCATCGAAGGGACCGACCAGTGCATCCGCCGGGCGGGGAGCCTGTGCCGCGCGGGGGAGTTCACCGTGGTCAAGGTGGCCAAGCCTCAACAGGACATGCGGTTCGACGTCCCCACCGTCGGCGTGGAAACGCTCCGCACGATGGTCCAGTCCGGGGCCCGCGTCCTGGCCGTGGAGGCGGGGCGGACGGTCCTGCTGGACCGGACCGCCGTGGTGGATTATGCGAACCGAAACAAGCTGATCGTCGTATCGGTGGAAAACCCGCCGGCCGCAGCGGCCGAACCCGCAGCGGGCGGCCCAACTCAGGCGTGAATCCCCCGGAGACCTTGCGCGGATCGAGGGAAAGGTAGAAGAAAGCCGGGCGCTCGGGCCCGTCCCGCGGCCGAGGGCGCCCGTCCCGCAACGTTTTCCTGCCCGACACCCCCCTCTTCCGTCATCCCGCCAAACGCTTTGATCGGCGCAGGGTCCCGGGGTCTTCCTTTTCTTGCGGCCGCTAGGGAAGCTGCTACACTCACGGAGTCGCAAGACCCACGTTGCCGCAACGCGGCACCCGGTGGCGCTGAGAAGCGCCCCGGGGTGTGGAGCCCGACGGGATCGGAGCCAATGCCATGACCGCTTTCTCGATGCGCGGCCTTCACGCCGTAGCTGCATGCGCCCTGGTGGCCGCAACCTGCGGACCCGCGCTCCCCGAACAACCGCCGTCCAGGGCATCTCGGCCGCCCATCCGCGGAATCCTCTACAACGAAGACGACAGCAACCGGTTTATGCTCGATCCGCCGGGCACGATGAAGCCCGAGCGGCTCGACCGGCTCGTCGACGATCTGGCCGACTCTGAGGTCACGGCGATGCTCATCTGCTGCTGCGCCAAAAACACCGGCTACCAGAGCAAGGTCTGGGACGTCCACTGCAAGGGGTTCGACCCCTCGAAGGACAACCGGCAGCCCTACTTCGGCGACACGCCGCAGGAGGACCGTGAGGGGCTCCGCCGCTGGGCCCACAACCTCAAGCTCATGCTCGACGCCGGGATCGACCCGATGCAGCGGATGATCGATCGCTGCCGGAAACGGCGGATCAGCCCCTGGGTGAGCATCCGGATGAACGACGTCCACGACGCCCACCTGCTGAAGTCACCGCTTCACAGCCGGCTCTGGATGGAGCATCACGAGTACTGGCGCTATCCCGACCGCTTCACGGCCTGGAACGACCGATGCTTCAACTACGGGCTCAAGCCGATACGCGACAACATGATGGCGCTGATCCGGGAGCTGTGCGACCGCTATGACATGGACGGGCTGGAGCTGGACTGGAACCGGTTTCCGCTGCACTTCCGCGAGGGAGAGGAGATCGCGCAGGGCAAGGTCCTGACCGAATGGATGGCCGAAGTGCGCGACGTGGTGCGTGCCGCGGAGAAGAGGTGGAAACACCCGATTTGGCTCGTCGCCCGCGTCCCGGCGCGGCCCGAGGTGTCCTACGGCACGGGTTTGGACGCCGTCGCCTGGGCCAAGCGCGGACTCGTGGACCATCTGGTCGTGGCTCCGTTCTTTATGACGACCGATTTCGACATCCCCGTGGAGCGGTGGATCGAGCTGCTCAAGGGCACCGGCGTGGGGGTCACGGCGGGGCTGGAGATCCGCGTGCAGCCGTATCCAGGCGGCCCGGTGCTTCCCAACACGCCCGAGCGTCGCCGCGGCGCCGCGATGGCCGCCTTGGCCCGCGGCTCGCAGGGGATCTACGTGTTCAACTACTTCGACGCCGGCAGCCAGATGCCCCATCTACTGAAAGAGATGCACTCGGTTGAGTCCCTCTCGGGGAAGGACCGCAGCTACGTGGTCACGTTCGTCGATATCAGCGTTCCCGGCAAGCCGATTCCGGCGGCGCTGCCCAGGAAGCTCGCGCCCGGCGGGTCGGCCGAGTTCTCCATGTTCATCGGCCCGAAGCCGCTTTCGAGTGCGCAGGGGGAAGTCCAGCTCACGCTCGCCCCGGAGAAACCGCAGGAGAAGATCGTGGCTCAAGTGCTGCTCAATGGCCAGCCGGCCGCGGCAGGCGCGTCCACCTTTGCACCGGAGGCTTTTCGCGAGGGCTACAACGCCATTCGCGTCGCCAATGGCGGCACGTCCCCAATCACGGTCGAGGGAGTGGAGCTTTCCCTGCGGTTCCCTCCCAGGTAGGCCGCGGGGCGGACGTGAGCGGGGGTGTTGACGCGGTGAAGCTTTCAGCTATCAGCTTTCAGCTATCAGCTTTCAGCTATCAGCTTTCAGCTATCAGCTTTCAGCCATCAGCTTTCAGCCATCAGCGGCCAATCCTGGCGGGCCTCGATTGGCTTAACCCCATTCCACATCTGCCAACTACCGCCTACTGTTTACCGTCTACTTGCCGATGGCTGATAGCTGATAGCTGAAAGCCGATGGCTGACAGCCGAAATCCGGCAGGGGACTCCGGACCGGGCCTCAGTCTTTCAGTTGAAACAGCCGCTTCAGGGCGTCCACCAGCGCGTGCGGGATGCCGTGCCGGGATTCGTCGCGGAGCGATTCCATCGGCGGGTGGAGGAGCTTGTTCAACAGCCGGTCGAACGCCTCGCGGATCTCCGCGCGGCCCCGCTCGTCCAGCTCCGGCAGCTTGTTCAATAGCCGCCGCATCTCCTCCTCCTTCGGCTTCTCCCAGCCGCGCTTGAGCTGGCGGATGATCGGGCCGCTCGTGCGGTGGTGCAGGTCGGCCATGAAGCGGTCGGTCTCCTGCTCGATGATCCGCATCGCCGCGGGAAGCTCCTTGTCGCGCTGGCGGCGGTTCGCGTCGCACGCCTCGCGGAGGTCGTCGATCGAGTAGAGATACACCTCGGGCCGGTCGCCGATCGCCGGATCGAAATCCCGCGGCACCGCCAGGTCGAGGATAAACAGCGGCCGCTCCCCGCGGGCTCCTTCGATGCTCTGAAATTGCCCGAGCGTGACGATCGGCTCTTCCGCCCCGGTGGTGCTGACCACGAGGTCGGCGACGGCCAGGGCCGCGAGCAGCTCCTCCCAGCCGCGGGTCCGGCCCCGCCACCGGCGAGCCAGCTCGGCGGCCCGCTGGGGACTGCGGTTGACCACCGTCACGTCGCGGGCACCCTGGTCCTGGAGGTAGCGGAGCGTCTCCTCCGCCATCTCTCCGGCGCCGATGAGCAGGACGTTCTTATCGTCGAAGCGTTCGAAGATCTGCTGGGCGAAATCGGCCACCGCCACGCTGGGGATGCTCACGCGACGCCGGTGGATCGTCGTCTCGCCGGCCACCCGCCGGGCGGCCTTCACCGCCGCCTGGAAGGCCGCGTGCAAGAGCGGGCCCGCGGTCGCCTCCTCCGTGGCCGCCTGGTAGGCCTGCTTCACCTGGGAGAGGATCTGCGGCTCGCCGACCACCATGCTGTCGAGGCTGGCGGCGACCGTGAAGAGGTGCCCGACGGCCTCCTTGCCGGTCCGCTGCCGGAGGTGCTCGGAGAGCCCTTCCGGCGGAAGGCCGTGGAACTGCGCGAGGAAGTCCGCCGTGCAGGATGCCGCGGGAGAGGAGACATTTTCGCCGGCCGTGTACAGCTCCACGCGGTTGCAGGTCGAGAGCAGCACGACCTCCATCTCGGGAAACTCCCGGCGGAACTTGCGGAGCGCCTCGCGGGCCTGCTCGGGGCTGAACGCGAGCCGCTCGCGGATCGCAATCGGCGTGTTGTGGTGACTGCAGCCCACCACCTGCACGTTCATTGCGGGCCTCCGCGGCGAGAGGCCGGGGCGGCAGGCCCGCCGGTCTTCGGCACTCGCAAGCCGCCGTGCTGCGTGACCCTCGAAAGGACCAGCGACAGCGCAATCACCAGGAAGACGAAGCTCACCAGCGTATGATAGGCCACGCGCCGCCCTTCCCGGGCGGGCCGGTACACCATGCCGGCGACCGTAAACACCAGGAGCCACGCGAACATCATCGCGGTGCTCAGCACGACCGGATCGTTCCAGGGCAGGAGACCGGCGTCGCTCCCGCGGTCGATCGCATTGAGGACGATTCCCGAGAGGATGCCCAAGCCGATCATCAAGAGGGCCAGCGTGAGCGTGCGGCTGTTGGTCTTCTGAAGCCATTCCAGGCTCGGCAGCCGCAGGCGCTTTCCGGGGGGCACCTTGTTCTTCAGCCGCCGGGCCTGATGGAGGTACACCAGGCCGGAGACAAACCCGACGAGCACCGCCACCATGCCCACCAGAAGCGAGCCGCCGTGAAGAATCGCCCAAACCTTCGAGCCCGCCTCGCGGGGGAACGGCTCCGGGTCGGCCACGAGCGTCCCCACCGCGATCAGGCCCAAGACCAGCGGGAGAATGAAGAGCCCAAACAGGGTCTTGGGGTGGTAGGCGGTCACGAACAGGTAGAAGACGATCAGCACCCAGGCGGCCAGCAGATACCAGTCCTTCTCGCTCGATAGCGGCGAACCGCCGGCGGGCGCGCTCTCGTAGAAGGCAAGCCAGCGGTACGCGAGGAACACGCTGTGCGCGAAGAGCCCGGCGGCGGCAAACCCCATCATCAGGGCCCCGCGGATCCCGCTGCGAAAGAAGAGCCGGGTGACCTCCAGAGCCAACGTGACTCCGTAACTGGCGGCAAAACAGATGACGCTTACCCTGGACAACATGGGCGGCCTCGACAATCCCTTGAAACGCGTCAACAAGCCCCCTCGGAACGCCACAACAAGTCATAGCCCCGCCGGCTCCCGACGGGAGAGGGGGCCTAATCAACAATTATAGCCGACCGAGAGGCCGCGTTCATGGCGGGGCGGCGCGGGACGCCTCGACGATGGCGATCTCCTCCTCGGAAAGGCTGTAGAGGTCGTAGACCAGGCGGTCGATTTCGCCGTCGGTGGCCTCAATCTGCCGCCCAAGCACGGTCCCTTCCCGCTGCGACTCCGCCGCCGCCAGCGATTTGTGCAAGGCCAACATCTGGTCCACCAGCGTGACCATCCGGTCGTGCTTCTTGACGTCCGGGGCGTCGGAGAAGTTGATCGCTCGGACAGGAAGCTGCTCGATAAACTGGGTGAAGTACCGGAAGAACCCGCCCCGCATAGGCGTGCTGACTCGCTTCAGGTAGAAGTCGAGCACGGGGCTGTTCAGCAAACCGAGGACGTACCTGGGCGACTCCTGCACGGCGCTCTTCAACGTAATGCCGTATCCGCTTGTGAAGGCGTACTCACCTTTTTCGTCGAGTGTGAAGGACGCGCGATCGGCAATGTCGGGCACCAGAATCTTCGCCGAATACATGACCTCAAGATTCTTGGGGTAAACGAAGCCGTGCCAGTTCGGCCCGCGCATTCGGCCCCGCTCCCGGTTGGCCAGGAAGTCGCGGTTAACCCTGAGATACTTGTGTGCGCGCGGAAAACGGCGATGATACTCCGGCTCGGCTATCAGGGTGGCTCGGTCCCCACGAAGGTCATAGGGAATGATCACGACCTTTCCGGAGGAGCAGATCCGAAAGCGTTTGATTTCCCGTCCCAGGACAAACGTCGTGACGGCGCCACGCTCGATGCTCACGCGTCGGTCCAGTTGCTTCGAGTATGCGGTGATCGAATTGCGGCTTTCTCTGATGACATCCAGGACATACACTTCGTTAGCGCTGGTGCGTATGCCCTGTGCGATTTTCTCCGCAAGGTCGCCCAGCTTGACCGGCATGCGGCTCAGTTTTCTGAACAGGGCGGCGCCGGGGCCGACGGCGAAGTTCCACGGCGCGGCCGTGACCTGCTTGGCGGGGATCTTCCCTTCTGAGCCGCGGCCCGTGTCGCGCCAGGCGGCCAGGTCATCGACCTTGACGAACCGGCATCGCTCGGCCCCCGCCTTGTCCAGGAACAGTAGGCACGTGTAGGTGGTCGCCCCCTCGAAGACCTGCTGGTCGCCAAAATGGACCACGTGGGCCAGGTGCCGGCCTTGGGCCACGATCGATCGCAAGGCCTCGCCGTACTGCGAATTGAAGAACTTGTGAGGAAGGATAAACCCCAGCCGGCCGCGCTCGCTCAACAGACCCAGCCCCTTTTCCAAAAACACCACGTAGATGTCGTAGTTGCCCGAGCGGGCCGATTGGAACAGCTCCTTGTAGATCTCCACCTCCAGCGGGGCCCACTGTTTCATCGTCTGGATGCGCAAGTACGGCGGGTTGCCGAGGATGCAGTCGAACCCCCCGGCCCGCATGGCCTCGGGAAAGCCCTGGTTCCAGTCGAAGGCATTGACCCGCCTCATTTCGTCCCAGTCGGGGATCAAGCGGCCGGTGAAGTAATCGGGCCCGATGAGCGAGTTGCCGCACTTGACGTTTTCGTCGAGGTTCGGCAGGGCGCGGTCATCGAAGAGCCGCATTTGCGCCTGGCGCCCGAGGGATTCGTCGTTTTCTCCTTCCAGGACCTTGAGTAGCAAACTCAGCTTCGAGACTTCCACGGCCTGCGGGTCGATGTCCATCCCGAAAACATGGGTGGCCAGAATCCGTTTGCGCTCGCCGACGGTGAGTCGCCACCGGGACTGGCCGGGGCCGTTCCACTGCCAAACGGCAGGCTTGTGCTTCTGGGGGTCGTTCTCCGTGTACCATCGCAGGCAATGATCCAGGATGCATTGGTACGCGCCAAGCAGGAAAGAGCCGGACCCGCAGGCCATGTCGAGGACGCGGAAAGGGCGGCCGTTTCTGATGCCCGCAAGCTGGGCCGGGCTCTTCCCGTCGAGGAGCGGGCCCACGGTCTGCCGGACGATGTAGTCCACGATATAGGCCGGGGTGTAATAGACACCGCCGGCCTTGCGGACCTCGGGCTTCGGCTCCACCTTGGCGTGGTGGGCCTGGGTGAGCTTGATCACCTTGCCCAGGAAGCGCTCGTAGATGCTGCCCAGGATTTCCACGGGCAGGATGCGGAAGTTGTAGGGCGAGTGCGGATAATAAAGGTGCTCGAAGATCGGTTTGAGTATCTTGTCATCGACCTTGAGTGCGGGAGTGAGCGTGTCCGGCTCGCTGGGGATGCCCGGCTCCTTGTCGAAGTGAAAGAGGCCCGAGTTGTACTTGGCGTCGGCCTTGCGGCAGAGGTTCCCGACGAAGCGGCGGTAGATGTCCGCGCCCTCGGATAACCTCAGGAGCTGCTCGAAGGGTTCCACGCCCCGATCTTCGGCCATGCGGAGAAACACGATGCGGTCGATGGTCAGTTGGACGGCCTTGTTGAGGTCGTCGGGCGACAGACGCCGGTTTCGCAAGGCCAGGTTACGCGCGAGCCGCTCGCGCCAGCCCTCAATCTCTCTGAGAAACTCCGCGTCCACCTCCGAGGTGCCGCGCCTGTCGCGGCTTGTCTGGGCAAACTGGTCGAACGTGCCTGCCCAGACCGCTTCCCGGGAAAAGACGTCCCAAATCTCGCGCCAGCGGTTGACGTACTCCTCCCAGGTGTGGTAGCGGATGCGCGCGACGCTCGCCTTGTCCTTGGCATTGGGGCGGATGCGGCAATCGTAGACGGCTAGCTCCTCGAAGTCGGTAAGCAAGGACAAGGGGAGCTTCTTGTTCCAGGAGTAGGATCGGAGTTGGTAGGCGGGGGCGGGGTCCTCCTTGAGATTCGCGCCAAGCCTCTTCGCCTCGACGTAGAACTTCGTCGTCTGGCCGACCCGGAAGGCGTAGTCCGGGGTCTTCTGGTGCCCCTCCACGTCCAAAGATTCCTCCGGGATGACTTCGCGGTACTGGGGGGCGAGAGGCTTCTCGCTCCGCACGTCCCAACCCAAGGCGATCAACAGCGGGTCAATCAAGACCTGCCGGGCATGGGCTTCCTTAAACCCGGGTTCAAAAAACGCCGCATGGTTGGTGCGGAAGTACTCGACAAGCTTGGCGATTTCATCCTTGCCTTGCTCAAACGTGTCGGCCATGAGTGCTCCCTCCGACGGGCCAGCGGGATGCGACGGCGCGTCCCCCGTTTAGCTTACTGGATTGGAATCCTGCGTCAATTGAGGACCAGGCCGCAACCGAAGCGGGCGGGAGACGAGGGGCGGGAGGCCGAGCCCCATCGCGGCGGTCTGCCGCGCACGTGCGCTGGTCTTCCCGGGCCCCGGGCCCGTGACCCCTAGCCCCTGCTTCCTCACATCCCCGGATAGAGCGTCTCGTTGTACTGGCTGGGAATGGCCGCCGGCCGAGGGTTCGTGTAGATGCACGCCCCTCGCGAGCCGAAAAGGATCACCTCGTCCCGCTGGTCGCCCCAGACGTCGCCCACCAGGGCGTAGTAGTCGGCCCGCCGGTCTTCGGCAGTCCGGTTGGGCGTGTACTCCATCGGCAGCTTGGCAAAGACCTCTCCCTTGCCGTCGTACAAGGCGGCAGGCCGCCCGGGCCCTTGACCGTACACGAGGATTGCCTCGGAATGGCCCGGACCGAACCAGTTGGCCGCCAGCGGGGCAATGGCCCAAGCCCCCTTCTCCTGTTGCCGCCGCCAGAGTTCCTTGCCGTTGAGGTCGTAGAGATAGAGGATCGCCCAGGCGTTCTCGTCGCGGCGGTGCGTGGCGACGGGCGTGCGATCGACCACCACGAGCTGGAGTTCCGAATCCTTGCGGAACCGCCCGGCTACGACGTGCTGCGCCTCGCCCAGCGGATGATGCCACAGTTCGGTCCCATCGACGGCCAGGCAATGGATGCCCGCGTTGCCGAACAAGAGCCGCCACTTGCCGTCGCCGGGGCGGACGATGTAGCAGGCATCCTGATGGGCCCCTTTGGGGTCCTTCGAGAAGAGCACCTTGCCGTCGTGGTCGATGAGGGCAAAGCCGACGAAGACCTCGTCGCGGCCGTCGCCGTCCACGTCGGCGACCGAGGGGAAATGCCCCGGCGAGCCGGCCCAGTGCCAGAGCACCTTGCCGTCGTGGGCCACACCCCAGACGTTCCAGTAACGATCCTTGACCACGAGGTCTTCCGGCCGGCCGCGCCCGGTGAGATCGGCGAAGAGGAACGAGTCGTCGGCGGGGGCGGGCAGCGGCAGCGAGCCTTTTTCGCGGCCCGTCGCCGCGTCGAGGATCACCATCGCGGCGTTGCCTTCGTACCGCGAGGCCCGCTCCCGGACGCTCCGGCCGTCGTAGGGCGGCTCGGCGTACTTGGCTTGGCGGACGTAGAGCACCTCGTTCCGCCCGTCGCCGTCCCAGTCGTAGACCTGCACCGGCAGGTCGCTGTAGATCCGCCCATTGTCGGGCGAGGGCTTCCCGCTCTGCCAAAGGACTTCGCCGAAGATCGTCGCAGCCGTCAGGCAGGTGATTTCGCGCGAGCCGAAATGGCTCTGCACGAACAGCAGATCGGGCCCGCCGTCGTCGTTGAGGTCGCCGATCCGCACGGTTTCGGCCCCGAAATCCTTCATGTCGATCCGGCTTAGGAGCCGAACCGGCGGGCGATCCGCAGGCGATGCCTTCCCAATGGCAACGATCGAAAGAACAGAGACAACCGCCAAGCCGCGCACGACGTGCAAACTCATTCATGCGACCCTTTTCTCATGGCGAACGAGGAATCGCTCGCAGTATACCTCTGGGACGAGGCCGCCACCACGGGCCGAATGCTCATGCTTCAGCCGGCGCCGCTGAGAAAACAAAAAACCGCCGGCTCCGCACAATAGATTGCGGAACCGGCGGGCTGTCAAGGGAATCGTCGCTCTGGTCCCTAACCCATGGCCCCTGGCTCAATACATGTCGTGCTCGCCGCCGTGGCCGCCGGGGGCAGACTTCTCTTCCTTCGGCTTTTCGGCGACCATGGCGTCGCTGGTCAAGAGCAGGATGGCCACGCTGGCGGCGTTCTGAAGGGCCGTCCGGGTGACCTTCGTGGGGTCGATCACGCCCGCCTTGACCAAGTCTTCGTAGACGAGCGTGGCGGCGTTGAAGCCCACATTTTCCTTGCCCTCGGTGACCCGCTCGCAGACGATCCCGCCGTCCTGGCCGGCGTTGGCCGCGATCTGGGTGCAGGGGGCGCGGCAGGCGCGGAGGACGATGTTGTAGCCCACCAGCTCGTCGTCGCCCAGCCCGTCCGGCTTTACCGTCTTGGCGGCCCGTATGAGGGCCACGCCGCCGCCGGCGAGGATTCCTTCCTCAACGGCCGCGCGGGTGGCGTGCAGGGCGTCCTCGACGCGGGCCTTGCGCTCCTTCATTTCCGTCTCGGTCGCGGCCCCGACGTTGATCTTGGCCACGCCGCCGGCCAGCTTGGCCAAGCGCTCCTCGAGCTTCTCGCGGTCGTAGTCA
>CAYGZA010000085.1:0-20032 GCA_964354135.1 uncultured Planctomycetaceae bacterium | reverse complement strand
GGCCTTCTCCAGGCGGTCCAGTTGCAGGGAGAAGTCTTGCTCTGCCAGACGATAGGCCATCTCCGTGGGAATCGGTCGCCCCATCCGCCGGCTGCCGTCCCGCAGTTCCCGCACGCCGAAGCGGCCGTAGCGGTTGCTGGCCCGGATGATCCCCACACGCTCCAAGCCCAACTTGCGGTACATGTAGTCCACCAGGAGATAGACCTGCTGGCGGTCGTCGCCGACGCAGCGGAAGACCCAGGGGATGTTGGTCTCAATGAAGGTGGGATCGGTGTCGCCGGTGTTCATCGTGGGGACTTCGGCCTTCAGGGCCACGCGGATCAGGATGTGGCTGTTGGCGCCGTCGATGCTCCCGACAATCGCCCAGACGTCGTGCTTGTAGGCCAAGGTCGTGGTCACGTCGCCGGTGGAGCCCCAGAGCCCGCTATCGTTCTTGATGACCAGCTCGAAGGGGATCTTCCGCCTCAAGTAGCCGCCTCGGGCGTTGGCCTCCTCGACGGCCAGCAGGCAGCCGTTCCGCATCTTCGTCCCCAGGTTCTCCTCATGGCTCTTGCCGCCGGTGGCCACGGAGACCGTGGGCTCAATGGGGCCGATGAAGCCGATCTTCACGGTTTTCAGGTCTTTCGGCTCGGGGATGGCCCGGCCCGCTCCCGTGTATTCCATCTGGAGAAGGAAATGCCGCTTGTACGGCTGCACCTGGAATCCGCCGAAGGGGGCCACGTCGTGCGGCGTGCGGGCGTAGGTCTTGTCGGTCTTCAGCGGCAGGTCGGGCGTCTGGTAGGCGTTGATGGAATTGATGGCCTTGAGGATGTGCATGGTTTCCGCGTCCACCTCGAACGGCGGCAGCCAGTCCTCGGGCTTGGATGGCGCGTTGGGCGCCGGATCGGCGAAGGCCGGGGTTACCCCGACGGTCGCAAGGAAGAACGAAATGATGGCGTAACGCATGGCGAGCCTCGTGAAGAAGTAGGCAGTAGATGGTAGACAGAAGACAGGGGGTCAATGGAATCACTTCTTGCTCACTTCGGCGCCGGGTGGGGCCGGTTTCTTCTGGCCCGCGAGCCAGCTTGGGTCGGCCTTGACGCCGGAGTAATAGCCGTCGCCGATGGCCCAGCCGAGCCCCTTGCCGGTGCCCACCCAGGTGTCGTTGCCGTCGATGTCGAGGGCAATGATGAAATTGTGCGGCACCCCTTTCTCCATGTCCACCGTCCTGAGGAGCTTCCCCAAACGGTAGACCTGAGCCTTGCCGCGGAGGGTCTTGGGATCGCGGGTGTAGGCGACGTACGTGTCGGTAGGAAAATCGGCGACGACGCCCAGCCCCTTGTCGTGGGCGAAATAGCACTCATTGGCGCTGCGGGCCTTGACGTTGTTGGTGAAGTCGTTTGGCAGCCCGGTCTCGTGGGCGTAGAACCCGCGCCAGTGGCGCCCGTCGTAGCGGCAGGTGCCGAAGTAGGTGGAGACCCAAACGACGTTGCCGACAGGGCTCACGCCGGTCGTGATCACGTGAATGATCCCGTCGTCGCGGTACAGGTCGATCTCCATTTCGCCGTCCGGATCGAGGTAGACCTTCCACGGATCGCCGCTTTTCTCCCGGTCCTTCTTGCAGTCGAATTCCAGGCAGCCGCTTCCCCAGACGGCCAGGTAGACCTTGTCGGTCGTCTCGTCGTAGGAGGCCCCGTAGTTCCAGATTTCTTCCATGGGGGCGTTCTTCTCGGTGAAGATCGCCCACTCGCCGGTCACCGTGTTGTAGCGGCTGGCTCCGGCGGTCGTCGCCGCCCAGACGTTGTCGTGCTCGACGGTCAACCCGTACACCACGTCGTTCACCAGGCCGCTGTTGAGCTGATAGTAGTGATCGAAGCGACCGCCGCTATAGCGGGCGAGCCCTCCGCCGAACAGGCCGAGCCAGAGGTCGCCCGACTTCTTGTCCACTTCAATCGCCGTGACCACCTTCCAGGGCAGCCCGTCCTTCTCCTTCCACGTGCGGACGACCTTGCCGGTCTTCTTGTCGATCACGGCCAGGCCGTCCTCGGTGCCGACCCACACCCGCGGACCATCCACCTTGACCGCGAAAATGTGGTCGTTCGGGAGGCCGTCCGCCACGGTGAAGTGCTTCCACTTCGTGTAGACGTAGGGAAGCTGGTCGGGCGTTGCGGCCACGAGAGCGGGCCCGGGGGACGAGGTCGCAGGCACTGCCGGAGCGGGCCCGGCGGCCGGGGCCGGCTTTGTCGGGGCAGGCGTCAGGTCGGCCGACGTGCCTGCCGCCGCCAGCCACCCCATCGCCGCCACGGCGACCATCCAACGATGACAGCTCATGGGAGACTCCTCGCAGAAGATGATGTTGATGAGTCCTCAAACATCGCAGTATCCGGTTGGCGGGTCTCGCTTCGCTCGACCCGGCCCCACAACCTGAAAACTGATAGCTGAATGCTGATAGCTGATAGCCGATCGCTCCCCTCCGACCTACAGCGTCTTCAAGTACTCGATGAGGTCGTTGAGCTGATCCTTGGTCATATCGTTGGTGACGCCGTGCTGGTTGTTCGGGTTGTACTTCGTCCAGATTTCCTCCAGCGTGTCGGCCACGCCATTGTGCAGGTACGGCGTCGAGTCGTAGATGTTATTGAGGTGCGGGACGTCGAACTTGGACATCGTGTCGAACGCCATCTTCGTTCCGACGTCGTGGCGCCGCCGGTCGGTGTAGAGCGGCGGGAAATGGCAGGTCGCGCAGCGCTGCTCCTTGGGGATGATCTCTCCGTCGTTGGTCTTGGTCCGCTCGAACATGGCCTTGCCCCGGCGCTGCGCGTCGGTGAGCGGCGCCCCGACCGGGCGATAACGGTTCGGCGGCCGCGGGATCGTGCATACGTACAGGTCCACCGCCGCCAGCTCGTCGGGCGTGAAAGGCTGGATCCGGGTAAAGAACACCGAGAGCCTCGCCCCGCACTGCCGGGAGAGGCTCGGGTTGGTCCCCGACCATTTGAAGGGCGCCGTATCCAGGATGCCCCGCAGCGTGCGGTTGTCCACGGGGTTCAGCCCGATTCCCTCGGACTCGATGTCGTAGGTCAGCCCGTCGATGTGGCCGTCGGGATGGCACGAGTGGCAGGAGAGTTGCTGACGGAACGCGATCTTGGAGCTGTGAAAGAGCCGTTCGCCGTAGCGGACCTTGGTGATTTCCTTGGGCCCGCCGAGGTCGATCCGGTCCACGGCCCGGAGCCCCGGCACGTCGATCACGGTGATCGAGTCGTCCAGCGAGTTCGCCACGTATGCCGTCCTGCCGTCGGGAGCAATCAGGATGCCGCGGGGGCTGATCCCGGTGGGAATCTGGGCGATCACCAGTTCGGTCGCTTTTCCCAGGTGATTGGGAAAGACGTGCTCGCGGTCGTACGGAGAGGCCGCCTCCAACATGCCGATCAGCTTGGGCACGTCGACCACGGCCACCCGGTCCGAGGTGGCGCTGGTGACCAGGGCGAGCCGGCCGTCGGGAGTGACGGCCACGCTTGCCGGATCCGGGAAGCTCATCGTCGGCTCGTCCAAGAGCACCTGGTCCGTGCGGCCGTCGGCCCAGACGATTCCCAGGCCGTTGGTGATCGTCCAGCCCTGGAGCAAGCGCGTCATCGGGATCACGTTCTTGGTCCGCAGCATGGTCACTAGCGCGAACTTGCCGCTGGGGTGCCACGCGACCCCGTGCAGCAGATTGGTGCCCGGCAGGACCACCCGGTCGTCCACCGCGGCCCGCTCGGTGTCGATCACCGTCACTTCGGACATCGAGGTCGTGCGCGGCTTCACGAAGCGGGAGAGCATGTTGGTCACGCAGATCCGCGAGCCATCCGGCGAAAGGGCCAAGGCCCACGGGCCCCGGCTGGCCGATAGCCGCCTCACTTCCTTGAGTGAAGCCGTGTCGATCACGGAGATGCTGTCGGCGGACGTGTTGAGGACGTAGAGCAGCTTCCCCTCGCGGTCGGTGAGCACGCCGTGCGGCTCGTCGCCGACGGGAATCGTGGCAATCACCTTTCTCGCCGCCACGTCGATCGCCGAGACGGAGTCGTCCAGGCGATTGCTCACGAAGGCCCGCCGCCCGTCCGGCGTGAAGGTCACGTCCATGGGCTGGCCGCCGACGGGGATCTCGGCCACCTTGCGCCGCGTGGCCGTTTTCACCACGATCACCGAGTAGGAGGCCTCGCAGGCCACGTAAAGCTCCTTGCCGTCGGGGCGGAGGGCCAGGTTGCGCGGGGTCTTGTAGAGCGGCTCGACCTCCACCTTGGGCGGCACGGTGGGATGGGCAATTGTCTTGACGGCCGTCGCATAGTCGAACGGTTTTCCGTGGGCGTTGGCGTGGCACGCCAGGCAAATCTCGGGGGTCATCTTCTTCAGCCCGGCCAGCTCTGCGGCGGCGCGGTTCTTCATCACGGGCTCCGCGGAATACTCGCTGCCGGGCCCGTGGCAGGCCTCGCAACTGACCCCCTCGGGAACGGAGTACGTCTCCAAGGCGCCGCCCGAGGGCTGATGATATGCCGTTGCATGGCACTTCAGGCAGTCGGCGCTTGTCTGCGGGCTCCCCTTGAGGCCGGCCTGCGTGGCGATCTCGTAAGCCTTGGGCGTGGCGAGGACCGCGTATGCCTCGGCGTGCTTGCTGTCGCGCCACTTGCTGTACTGGTAGCCCACCAAGGGCCCTGCATGGCATTGCGCGCAGGCCGCTGCGCCGGTGTACTTCGGCCCGCCGCCGCTGGCGACCGGTGCGGGCGGGTATTCCAGTTTCCTGTAGCTCCAGTCGGGCGGCGCGGGATGGGCGGTTTCCTCCAGGGCCTTCTCCACGTCGAAGGGGCGCGGCCCGAGGACGATGCGGTGGGACCCTTTCTCCGCGTGGCACTTCATGCAGTCGTCGGCGGTGGGGATGATAAGGCCCTTCTTCTCGGCCAACAGGCTGTTCATCATGACCGTGGCATCCGCGTACTCGCTGCCCGGGCCGTGGCACTTCTCGCACTGCACGCCGTCTTTGGCGAAGAAGGTGGGATCCTTCTCCCAGTCCTCGGCTTCCGCGGCCGTGGCATGACAGCCCAGGCACATCGCCGACTCCTGGGGCTCCATCGGGATGCCGCTCCACTTGGCAATCTGCTTGGCTTCCGGTGTGGCGAGGCTCGTGTAGGCCTTCGCGTGCTTGGACAAATGCCAGAGGCTGCACTGGTTGCCGATGTGCTTCCCCTCGTGGCACGAGGCGCACACCTTGACCCCGACGTAGACCGGGTGCCGCTCCGTCTCCTGCCCGCGGCCGGCGCTCGCGCAGAGCGACCACAGCAGCACGGGAGCAGCACATCGCAGGAGGAAGGCCGATGTCAAACGCATCGTGGGCTCGCTCCGGTTACTTGGCCGGTTGGACGACCTTCAGGAACTGGTTGGCGGGTACGTCCTTTAACTGGGTCGTGCGCCCGTCGGGCCAGCGGATTTCGACGCGGTCGGCCTTCTTGGCCTGCCCCAGGCCGAAGTGGAGGCGCGGATCGGACTGCGACAGGTATCCCCGCACCGGAATGAGATCGCGGATCTGGGTCAACCCGCCCGCCGTCACCGTCACCCGCGCCCCCAGGGCATCCGACTTGCCGCCCGGCCGCCGGGCCGAGACCATCAGCCAGTTCTTCTTGTTTCCGCCGTCGTTGCGCAAGAGCTTGGCGGGCCCGTTGAGATTATTCACGATCAGGTCCAGGTCGCCGTCGTTGTCGAAATCCCCGCAGGCGGCCCCGCGCCCCACGTACTTCTCGTGAAAGTACGGACCCGAGCGGCCGGCCACGTCGACGAACTTGCCCTTCCCGTCGTTGCGTGCCATGGTGTCTTCCTCGCCGAATTCCTTGTGGGAGTCGCCGTTGGCGACGTAAACGTCCAGGTAACCGTCGTTGTCGTAATCCAGCAGTAACCCGCCCCAGCCGGTATACTGGCCGCACATGACCGCCAGCCCCGTCGGCGTGGTCATGTCCACGAAATGGTCGTGCCGGTTCATCAAGAGGCACCCGTAGTCCATGTCGGGGATGTACAGGTCCAGCCACCCGTCGCGGTCGACGTCGCCGGCGTCCGGGCCCATCGAGGAAACGCCCTGTCCGGCTTCCCCGAACGCCATCCCGCGGACTAGCGCTTCCTCGACGAACTTCCCGTTGCCGAGGTTGCGGAAGAAGTCGTTGGCCATGGCGTCGTTGGTGACGTAGATGTCCAGGAAGCCATCGTTGTCGAGGTCGGCCACCGTGGCCCCCATGCCGCGGCCGTCGGGGCTGTAAAGGCCCACTTCCTTGGTCACGTCGGTGAACGTGCCGTCCCCGTTGTTGCGGTAAAGGCCGTCCGGCTCCCCGTGGTAAGTCAACGGTCCGGGGAAGCCCGTCGGGGCATAGAACGGGATCCGCGACCCGTCGTAATGCAGATAGTTCACCACGTACACGTCGAGCAGGCCGTCGCGGTTGTAATCGAACCACACGGCCTGGAGGCTCCAGCGGGGATCGGCCAGCCCGGACTTCTCGGAGATGTCGGTGAACGTGCCGTCCCCGTTGTTGCGGTAAAGCTCGTTGGGGCCGAAATTGAGGATGTATAGGTCGAGGTCGCCGTCGTTGTCGAAATCCGCGGCCGAGCAGCCGAAGGCAAAGCCCTTTCCGGCCACTCCGGCCTTCTCGGTTACGTCGGTAAACGTCCCGTCGTGGTTGTTGCGGTACAGCGCGTTCCGCAACTTGTCGCGCAGATGCCGGCTCTGATTGCTGCTCACCCGCTCATTCCAGCGGCCGTTGCAAAGGTAGATGTCCAGCCAACCGTCCCCGTCGTAGTCGAAGAACATCGCCCCGGCCCCGGTCGCCTTGACGATGCTGTCCATCTTGACGTCCCCGTAGCTGTGCTTGAACGTGATCCCCGCCTTTTGGGTCACGTCGGTGAACACGGGCAGTTGGGGCTCGGCCGCCGCGGCAGGGGCAACCGGCGCCGCTAGGACCAATGCCGAGGAGCCTGTTTCCGAGCCCGCGCCGCCGCAGCCTCCCACAAGCGCGGCCGGCGTCGCCAAGGCCAATGCCGCCAAAAGAACGTGTCTCATGACTTCCCCCCAATACACGATTTGGCCTATTTGGCCGCCGCGGGACTACCCGCTGGAGGCACCGCGGTCCACGGTGCTCCTACGTCGATCCACTTCACAAGGTTCAGCTTCTCTTCCGGGGTCAGGGGTTCCGACGCGGCGGCAGGTATCGGCTTCGCCTCGCCTTTGGCAGCCGCCCCATCCCAGGGGCGGGAGGTGTTCCTGCCAAAGAGGTGCCACACCAGCGGGCTCGTCCGCGCCCGGCCGGGCTCGACGTACTTCCCGCGGTAGTGCCCTTCGCTCGCAGCCGCGTCCGGGGTCAACAGGATCTCGTAAACGCGACGGGAAAGCGTATCCGAGTTCCCACCGCCGGGTTCGCCGGGCCCCGCGGCCAACAATGGCGGGCTTCCTCCCGCGGCGTGACAAGGGAGGCATTTCTTGGCGATGATCGGCATCAGGTCCCGGCGGAAGTCGATCGCCTGCTTCTGCTCCGCCGGACGGCCGACCACGTCCGAAGGCTTCTCCAACGCCGCGACCATGGAGTTCTCCGGCGTCAGCTCCGGGTCCTCGTGGCACCCGACGCACCCCTGGGGAAAGTGACTCCGCGTCCAAACCCACCCGCAGCTCCGCAGCGCCATGCCGTTCTCATCGAGGAGCTGGAGTTCCAGGGATGTGTTGGCCGGGATGTCGACGTTGAACGAGCCGTCCTCCGGGATTGGAACCTCGCCGAGGATCCGCCGCCGGGCAAGCTGCGGGATTCCAGAACGCGGCCCCGGCCCGGCCCCGGCAAGCCCCCGGCTTGGCGAGTCCTGAGCGGCATTCCGCTCGCCGGCGGTCCGCGGAACCCCTTCGAGCACGCGGAGTCTCTTGGCGCTTCCAGGGGGCATCCACGACCGGTCCTTGAAGTCCGTCGTGTACACGTTCATGCAATAGAGTTTTCCCCGAGGGTCGTCATCGTTGACCGAGCTGGAGCGGCCGTCCGGCTCCGCTCGGGGAGCGACCAGCTTGGCCTGGAGGTCGTGGTACCGGGGATCGTCCAGAATCGGCTCGATCCGGTTCGAGGAAGGATCGAGCCGGTAGACGCCGTGAGTGCCTGTCCCGCCGGCCGGGCGGCGCGAAACCAGGATCGTCCCGTCGGGGAGCGGCGACGGCGAGCAGAAAAGC
Source organism: uncultured Planctomycetaceae bacterium (assembly GCA_964354135.1). GTDB lineage: Bacteria > Planctomycetota > Planctomycetia > Pirellulales > Thermoguttaceae > CAYGZA01. The sequence goes on along the minus strand of CAYGZA010000085.1, from coordinate 11,847 downwards.
CCGTCTGCCGGGCTTGTGATCGGCCGATAGGAATGGAGCGGCCGCCGGAGGGTCACGCAGGAGAGCATCCCCGCGCCGTCCCAAGGCATCCGGTCGGCCTCGACGAAGACCAGGAGCCCGCCGGCCGTGGCGCACGGCGCGTGTTTGATCCGCCTTCCCCCCTCGACGAAGAAGGGAGCGGCGTCGGTGCCGTCGAGATTGACTCCCATCAGACCAACCCGGCCCGCCGGTCCGTGGTCCAGCGTCCGGCGCTCCCAACTGGCATACACCAGACGCCCGTCCCACATCAGATGGGGGTCAAACTCGCTGGAGAGGTTGAACGTGACCCGGCGCACACGCGTCCCGTCCAGATTGCACGTGTACAGGCTGCGGGCGGAGGAGGAACCCTCCTCGTCCACCTCCCCCGCGCGGGTGCCCACAAAGGTGATCTGATGCCAGGGACGGGTGTGTTCGCTCAACTCGTAGAAGCTGGATTGATAGCCGGGGCTGCGGCAATGGCCGACTCCCCGGGTGAGCTGCCTCAGGCCGGAGACGTCTACGGTGATCTCGTAGACATTCCAGTTCTCCTGGGCGGTCCGCTTGGCGGCGAAGAGGATTCGCTTGCCGTCGAAGGAAACGTCCGGGTCGGCGGCACTATGGAAACCCCGACTCAGGACCCGCGCGGTCCCATCGGGGAGAGCCAAGAGAAGCCGGGCGCCGTCCCCAAAGGCGTTCGGCAGCATCCCGCCGGAGCGGGAGGGTTGCCTCTCAACCTCAGACCCGGCCGGCAGTTGCGTCAGCACGATGGGCCGATCAATCGGCCCCTTAGAAGTAGTGGCCTGCCCCCATGCTGAACCCGCGCCCCACGCAACGATGGCGGCCGCAAGCGCAGGGACCAACGCTGCCCTTGGCCTTGCCGCCAGTCGAGTGCGTCGGAGACGAATGAACGGATGCCCTAAGTCGCTACCCTTCCACTGGAGTACGGGGAGCAGAATGGACCTCATCGAACATGTCCTGACAATTGCGCCGCATCGGAAAAACGGGTAATGATATTGCGATGATGGAAAGGAGCTTTCGGCTGCCGGATCAAGATCACAACGATTATCCTTCGCTGCAACAGACCGGTCAAGAAGGGGTCGTGAATTTTTTTCTGTTCCGCTAGACAAAATCCAAGGCGCCGGATGCCTCTTCCCAGATCCGAGCTGACGCCCTGATGCCATACAGGAACATAGCTTGCGGCAAGACCTCACGGCCTGAGGGAACCCAGACTGGGCTGATGGTTCGGCCCCACGGACCGGGACGAGATCCCTGCCATTGAAGAGATTCGCTTGCCACAGCGAGGGGGTGAAGAAGAGATCGCTGCGGCACACCTCGATTGAGGGGCACCGTCAGGTCGAGAAGCCGAATCGCTCCCCCTGCACAGGGGGACAGCAGGTCATTGCGTTACCACAAGGGCCTGCACCAATTGATCCGAAGCGGTCGACGTGGGCAGCACCGTCAACGCGTACTCGCCGATCGCCCGGTTGTAGCCGGTGAGCGTTTCCAGGAAGGCCAACGTCTCGACCGTCTGGTACTGAATGCACGCCAGCAGTGGATCGAGCGAGCGGCTGCGGGCCTGATAGGCGGCGGTCGCCGCGGCCCGCGCGGCGTCGGCCTCGACCACGGCGGCGGCGCGATCCTGGACGCTCTCGGCCAGGGCGGGAATCGCCACCGCCAGCCGCCGCAGCGGCCGCGACTCCGCCAGTTGCCGCGGCTGGGCCTCGAGCCGCAGGTCGTAGGTCCCGGCGTGCGGCGGCGTGCTCGGCAGGAGCCAGGTCGAGGTGAACGGCCGGCCCACCAGCCGCGTAAGCTCGAACTGCGCTTCGAGCAATTGCACATGGGCTTCCCGCAAGTCGGCCTCGGCGGCGATGCGCGCCGCCCGGAGCCGGAGCATTGCCTCGGGCTCGCCGGGCCGTGAGCGCTGCTCCAGGGCCTCGGGGGCCAACTGATCCAGCCATTCCTTCGCGGCGACAAGAACCTGGTATTCGGCCGCCCGCTGCCGCCCCAGCCAATAGGCGTCGATCGCCGGCTGGCGGAGACTTGCCGGAATGCGGCGCAGGCAATCGCGCAAGTCGATCGCTTCACCCGCCTTCGGCGGCAGGCTCCGGTCCCAGTGCAAGGCCTGGCTGAGCTGCTTCGCGCGGACCGCCGGCGCGGCCGCCTCCAGCGCGGGATAAAGGGAGGCCGCCCCGCCGGAAGCTGCCGGCGGCTGGAGCTGCAGCCGGTTGGCCGTCCGCGGCACGGGGCCCGACGGCTGCACGGCCGACGGCTGGTCGACCCCGCTCCGGCTCTGCGAGGGCGGGATCCGCGCGGGAACCGCGGGCGGGGCCGGCGCCGGGGCGGCCTGCCTGGGCTTGATGAGCATCGCCACCAGGGCCTGGCTGCTCACCGGCGAGCCGATGACGGTCAAGGCGTAGTCGGCAATGTCGTGGTTGTACCGGCACGCGTCGGCCGCGAGGGCCCGGCGCTGCTCGCCCCAGAACGCCAGACATGCCACAAACCCCGAGAAATCGACCTCCTTGCCCCGATAAGCGTCGCCCGCCGCCAGCACGGCGTCCTCGGCGGCCTGGACGGCGGCCGCGCGGAAGTCGATCCCCTCGCGGCGCAGCGGCAAGACGCGGTGGATCAGGCGTGCCCGGGGCGGAACGCTGCGCGCGGCGAAGACCTCGTCATAGTTCGTCCGGTACGACCCGACGTGCGGGGGATCGGCCGGGAGCGGCAGCGGCACGCCGGCCGGCAAACCGGCCGCCTCCGCCAGCTCGTGCTGCGCCCGGACCGCCGCCACTTCGGCGCCCCGCAGGGCCGCCACGGCCGATGCCCGGGCGGAGCGCAACATCGGCCCGTCCTCGGAGCGCGCCTCGAACCGCCGCAGCCGATCCGCCTCGTCGAAACGCTGCCGGTACTCGCCTACGGCCTGCGTTAGGCGCCAATAGGCATGAGTCACTTCAAGCTGCTGGGCTCGGGTGCGGGCGGAAGCGAGGGCCTCGGCGAGGGTCAGGAGCCGGCCGGTGAGCGTCCCGCCCACCGGTGGGCTGAGAACCTCGGCGACCAGGTCGGGCGGCGCCGCTCGAACCGAAAGGGCAGGGGAGGGGGCCGCGGGTGACAGATCGGTCAAGGCAGGGGCGGGCCTGCCCCCGGATAGTGCAGGCAAATCCGGGTCCCTGGAGGGCGGAGCTAGAAGGGACTTCTGGCCCCCGGTTTCGGCCGTAGCCGCCGGACGGGGGGGAAAACCGCCCTGCTGAATCGCCAAGGCACAACCCAAGACAATATGAAGAGCCTGCATGCGAAATCCCTCTTGGCGGCTTGGATTGGGGGCAATCGTCCTGACAGGCGTAAGGTTGACAACTCCGACCCGCGGCGTCAATCCTGGTCTGCCCGGGGCCAGTGCCGTCGCCCCCAACCGACGCTACAATTGAGCGGTAGCCATTCATTTTCCCCGAACGTGCCGGTTTGACTCCTACTGACGGTTCTGTCTCGGGACGACCAATGCGTAGGAACCGACTGACTCTGATCCTGCCGGTCGCCACCCTGGTTGTGGCCGCGTCGGTGACGGCGGTCATCGCGTTCTATCCGGGCCGGCTCCCCAATCCGGCGAGCGCCGACCGCACCGGGCTCTTGCGTTGGCTGGTGACCCGGGACCTGACGCAGGAGCCGCCCGAGACGCGGCAGGTATTGGCCCGGCGCATCGAAGAGGAATTCGGCCAGGGCGTGGACTGGGCCGCCGTCGGCAAGCGCCTCAACGACGCCCAGAAAGAGCAGGTCTGGAGCAACGTCCTGGTGCTGCTGGAGCCGTGGCTCGGCGATAAGGTGGACGGCTATTCCCGCCTTCCCGAAAGCGAGCGGCCGCGCTACGTCGATCGGACCCTGGAACTCATGGAAACGTGGAAAGGGGCCGTCGCCCTCCGCAGCCAGGGCAATCCGCCGGGGAGCCACGAAAAGTCCCAGGGCCTGCTCCAGGTCTTCTTGGGGCGGATTGAGCAATGGGCGAAGGCCGCCGACCCGCCGCGGCGGAAGCAGATCGACAAGTTCTTGCTCGACGTGCAGATCCGGTGGCTGGAGCGGAACCTGCTGGGAGCCGCCGCCCTGTAGACGCCGGCTTCACCGCGCAAAGAAGCTACGGGTTCCTCTTCTCTGTTTCACCCTGGAAAAAAGGCAGAAACAGAGAAGAGAAACCCGTGCTCCATTGTATTGGGTCTCAGTCCTCGTGTTGTCCCGCAAGTGCTGGCACTCAGCCACCGGCCCCCGGCAGGGGCGACCTCGAATTACTGACAACTGGCCGCGCATAGCTCTCTTCACGCCGTGATCCCCTTGGTCAGGGCCATGAAGGCGGTTTCGAGGTTGATCTCTTCTTCGCGGAAGAGGGTCAGCCTGAAGCCGGCCCGGACGAGCAGGGTAGGGAGGTCACTGTAGTCTTGGGTCCCTTCGCGCAGGGCGACCGTGAGGCGGCCGTCGCGGACGTCGACCCGCTCGACCGTATCGTACTCTTGGAGGAGCCTGGCCGCAGCGTCCGAGTCGCCGACGACGCCGATCGAGAGAACCGGCTGCCGCCGCACGCGGCGCATCACCTCGGTCACGTCGGCCGAGATCAAGAGCTTGCCGCGCTCGATGATCCCGATCTTGTTGCACACGTCGGCCAGCTCGGGAAGGATGTGGCTGGAGACCATGATCGTCTTCCCCAGGGCCCGCAGCTCCCGCAACAGCGCCCGGATCTCGATCCGCGCCCGCGGGTCCAGGCCGCTGGCGGGCTCATCCAAGAGGAGGACTTGGGGATCGTGCAGGAGCACGCGGGCCAGGCCGAGCCGCTGGGTCATTCCGCGGGAGAGGCTCGTGACCAGGGCGTTGCGCTTGTAGTCCAGGCCGACCAGGGCGAGCATGTCGTTGCAGACCTTGCGCCGCTTGGGGCCTTTGATGCGGTAGGCCGCGGCGAAGAACTCCAGGTACTCGATCACCTTCATGTCGTCGTAGACGCCGAAGAAATCGGGCATGTAGCCGATCAGCCGGCGGATCTCCTTGGGGTGCGTGTAGATCGAGTAGTCGCAGACCGAGGCCTCGCCCCAGGTCGGCTGCAAGAGGGTGGCGAGGATCCGCATGGTGGTCGTCTTGCCCGACCCGTTGGGCCCGATGTACCCGAAGACGTCCCCTTGGGCCAGCTCCAGGGTCAGGTTGTCGATGGCCCGCAGTTGGCCGTACACCTTGGTGAGGTCTTGCGTCTTGATCACGGATGGTTCTACTCCCGCGCGCTACCCGCCTTCTTGACGGGGAGCACGAAGCGGTAAATCGTGGTGTGGCGGTCTTGCGGGCCGCCGAGGGGCCGCCCGTCCGAGAGGAGCCTGGCGCCGTGGTGCGGCGATTGCGGCCCGCCGGCGGGCCCCGAGGCCCAAAGGATCGCATGGCCGGTCTTCAAGAGATCGCTGAGGTCGGTAAAGCCCTGGTAGCGATGGGTCAACCTGACGTAGTAGTAACCGCCGACGGCCTCGAAGAAGGTCATTGCCCGGAGGATGTAGTCCACGTCGGTGCTGGCCTGGTCGTAGGGCATCGCGGCGTGGCGGCCTTCTTCGAGCGACGGTTTGCGGCCGGTGAGGAGGGTCTTCAGGTCGCGGCGCTCCTGCGAGTGCTCGATCCCGGCGGATTGGCCCGGCGCAAGCGTGCCCAGGTCGTACACCCAGCGGCCGTAACAGAGCATGCAATCCGACAGGGGAACGTCCAGCCGGTTGGTCACGGTGCCGACGGGAGTGCGGTCGCGCTCGGCCAATTCGGCTTCCACGCAGGGGGCCGCGCGGACGGTCCAGCGGGCGCAGAAGCTCTTGGTCGACCAGTTCTGGATCGGCACGCCCTCCAACGTGTCCAGCCCGGGCGAGGAATCGTAGGGGTCCTTCCAGACGGTGGGGGCGGCCGTCTTCGGGTCCATGCCGCCCAGGAAATCTCCGGGGAGGCCGAGCCAAGAGGTGAGCACTGCGGCACGGGCATCGGCGCGGCCGCCGGGCAGCCGCGGCTGGAACGCCAAGCGATAGGGCTGCGTTCGCGGGCTGAAGACGTTGGCCCACGAGGTCCCCCGCAACAGCCCGCTGGCCGCGTCGACGTCAACCAGGTCCACCTGGTTCACGCGAACCTCGTCTCCTTTAAGCCAATGCGCCGCTGCGTACGCCCCCAGGCAGAAAACGAGCGCCACCACCGGGAACGTAACCCAGGTGAGCACCATGCGGCCGACGACTTTCCGCAGGAAGAAGTAATCGAGGGGCCCGATCAACAGGAGGTACCCGACCATGATCGCCACCACCAGCTCGAAGGAAACTGCCGGAACGCCCTCGAACTGATCCAGGGCGCTGCGCAACTGCCCGGCCAGGTCGTCGAAGCCGTAGTGCATCACGGCGCCGCTTTCGTGGGTGTCCTCGATCCTCGATTCCGCGATGCCGAGGAACTTGCGGACCAGTAGTCCGCGATCGGTCCATCGGCTCAACGGGGGCTCGCCCAAGTCGACCGCCGCGAAAACCACCTGCCCGAAGCCGCGGGGAGTCCGCACCACCAGCGGCAGTTTCGCTCCCTCGCGGGCCTCGATCGCCCCTTGGACGTCGGCCAACTGGGACGCGCGGAGATCGAGCCTCCCGCCGGCGCCCGACCGGGGCACCGACACCGAGCTGCCGCAGTAGCTCTCCAACGCACCGGACTGCTCCAGCGAGAGCACGCGCTGGAACTTGCCCGGGGCGAGCAGGCTCCAAGCGGCGCCCTCGCGCAACAGCTCGTCGCCGCGGCCGCCGGCGCAGAGGACCAGCGTCCCGCCCAGCCGCACCCACTCGTCGAGGGCGGCGATCTGCGGGCTGCCGGGCTTGAGCCCCCGGTAGGTTTCCGGCCGGCTGGCGGAGAGGATCACCGCGTCCGCCCCTTCGTAGCCGCACCAGCGGGAGGGCATCTGCCGGAAATCGTCGAGCCGGGCGGCGGTCGCGTGCTCGCCGGCCTTGCGGTGCAATCCCACGACCGCCTCATCGACGGCCGGCACGTCGGAGCCGACGACGACGATCAGTTGCTCGTTGGACGGCAGGGCCCGAGGAAAACGCCCCGCCCCGGCCGATCCGCCGGCCTGGAAGACCCGCGTTGCCACGGGCTGCCGGTCGCGGTCGAGTTCCACCAAGAGCGAACTCTCCGCGCGGCCGAAGCGGACGTAGAGCAGAACCGAGCTTTCTTGGCCCGGACTCAGCCGGCAGGGGGCATCCGGCGGGGTGGCGTAGCGGCTGGGCACGCCGTCGCCATCGGGAACCGTGAGGGTCAGCCGGCACACGAGCGGCTCGCTGCCCCCGCGGACCGTCACCTCAACCGGCGTCCACAGCCCCGGCTTGTAGTGCCCCGCAAACCCCACCCGAACGCTTGCGATCTCCGGCCGCGACGGCTCCTGGCCGAACCCTTCGGGCAGGCCGCCAAGGAGGCCCCATAGCGCGACGAGGAGGGCCGGGCGAGTCATGGTTTCCCCACATCCGGACAAGTGCAAACAAGCTGCCCGCATCCCGGGCAGCCGGTCCCGTACTTCGCCGCCACCGCTTCCGTGAGGTCCACGCCGGCGACGTTGGCGATCGTCGTGAGCCAGGCCAGGACGTCGGCGAATTCCGCGGCCTTCTGGGCGTGCGTCCCGTTTCGCAGGGCCGCGGCCAGCTCGCCCATCTCCTCCATGAGCCACATGAACGTTCCCTCGATTCCCCGGGCCACGTCCTTGCGGAGGTACATGTCGCGGATGAGCTGCTGGAACCCGGCCAGAGTTATGGCCGGAGGGGCACTTCGCGGCGGGGCTGCCGGTTGGCGGGTCTGCTCTTCAGTCACTTCCTGTCGTTCTCCTGCGACTCCGCCCGAAGCATCCGCCATCCAAGGAACGAAAGATGGCAGCCTATTTGGGGGGGGCTCTAGGATCGGTCTTCTCGATCTTGTCCGTAAGCTGCTTCATCCCAGGGTGGCTCGGGGCGATCTTGCGCAAGGCCTCCAGGGCCTGTCGGGCCTCCCGGGGCCGGCCCGCTTCGAATAGTGCTTCCGCCAAGCCGATCCGCTGAGGCACCCCCTTGGGGTCCAAGTCGACGGCCGTTTGAAACTCCTCGACGGCCCCCGCGTAATTATGGCTTCCCGCCAGCGCAACCGCAAACGCACGGTGGACTTCGGCATCTGTTACGTCGATTTCCAGTGCCCGGTTCGACCAGTGGACGGCGGCCGGATAGTCCTTCTTGGCGAGGGCCGTCTCCGCCAGCCGCTTGCGCGCGGCAAAATCATCAGGGTCGCTCTCCCCGATTCGGGCTAAAAGCTCGCTCAGCCGCCCCTCTTCCTTGGACACCTGATAGAGGCGAACCAGCGACCGCGTCCACTGGAGGTTGTGGGGATCCAGCTTTGCGCCCAGGCGATACAGATCGGCCGCTTCGTTGTACTTCTTCTCCCCTAACTTCAGGGATGCCAACAGGTTAACCACCCTGAGATCGGGCTGCTTGGGATCGAGGCACTGCTGGAGAAGCTCGATCGCCTGCTCGGGCCGCTCCTGGCGGGCATGGAGCCGGGCCAGCACGTAGCTTGCGCGGGGGTGCTTGGGCTGGAGCTTGAGGACCTTTTCCGCGGTTTGGCGGGCCTCATCGTCCGCGCCGCGGAGGAAGTAGGCGTAGGCCAGCTCGGCGGCAAGCTCCAAGTCTTCGGGCCGCTCCCGCTGCGCCTTGAGCAGGTCTGCGAAGCTTTCTTTGCGCGGAGGCTCCGATCCCTTCATCTCGGCCGCGATTCTCTTGAGGAACTCGACGTACCCCCGCTCGAACTCGGCCTCGGAGACCCCGCAGGCCCGCTGGATCGCCTGGGGCGTGGAGAGGTTCTCCGCGTAGGCCGTCGCCAGCCTCTGGAGCACCTCCGGCCGGCGACTCTCCAAAAGGTATTCCACCAAGAGATCCGCCTGGCAATAGGCCATTTGCCAGTCGTCGCTGGATTGCGGGCGGGTGAAGGCGAAATTGAGCGAGCGGAGGTCGAACAGCTTCCCCTGCGGCACGCGCTGGGCCAACAGCTCGTTCCACAGTTGCGGCCGCGGATAGCCCTCGCTCCAGACCGCCAGTCCCTCGGTATACCAGTGCGGCATGTTGAAGCCGGTCTGCTGGAGCGTAACCACGTGGACCAGCTCGTGCCTGAGCACCTGGGCCCAGTTGAACTTGGACTTCGTTTCGGCGTCGTTGGGCGAGGTCATGGCCACGATGTGCCCGGTGCTCGCCGCCACGGCCCCCAGATACGGCAGGCCGATCATCCGCGTACTGAACCAGTCGTGCCCGCTCACCCCTTTCGCCCGATTGAAGATCTCCACGAGCGGCTTTTCCGGCGGCCGGTAGCCGAACTGCCGGCAAAGCTCCGGGTAGATGCGATCCACCTCCCGGGCCACGTAGCGGGCCAGGAGCTTGTCGCTCTTGGGGTCGAACCGCAAGGCGGCATGCTCGGTCTGGAGCGTTTCGTAGGAATCCATCACCTCCAACAGCTCCAGGCTGTTGTGGACGCGGACGTTGAACGGATCGACCTTGAATGCCTCCTCGAGGATCCTTCGGGCCTCGGCTTCCCGGTTGGTGCGAAGAACCAGGAGTCCCAACTGCGTCTTGGGCCCGACCAGTTGCGGCATCCGGCGGCTGGCCTCGGCGAAGAACCGCTCGGCCTCGGCAAAGCGGTTCCGCTCGGCCAGCCACGCGGCCAGGTGGAAGTAGAACTCGCCGGCGTGCTCGTTCCGCCCGGTGGCGCGCTTCACCAGTTGGGCGAAACGGGAGGATTGGTCCCTCTCGCGGAGGCCGTCGCGGAGGACGTACGATGCCGCCAGCCGGCCCAGGGCCTCCTCCGAGACCGGATTGAGGGGCAGCACCTTCTCTTCCAGGAGCTTGGCCGCTTCCTCCGGCTGGAAGTTGGCCCAGGCGAGGTCGGCTTCAAGGAGCCTGGCCTCCGGGAGCCGCGGATTGAGCTCGACCGCCCGGCGGAGCGACGCCTGCGCCTTTTCAACGTCGCGATGCTCGAAGGCCAGCCGCGCGACGGCGGCGTGGACCTCGGCGGCGCCGGGATTCAATTCCAGCGCGGCCTGGAACTCCCGGGCGGCGTCGGCCCGGTTGTACTTCTCCGCAAACAAGAGCCCCGCCTCATAGTGGGCCGGCCAGTAGAGGTGATCGGCCTTCAGGGCGTCCGGATAAAGCTCGTTGACAAGAAAGCTGAACTGGTCGCTCAGCCGGTTCCAGCGGGCGTACTGCGCGGCTGCCAGGCCGATCCAGTGGAGCGATTCGGCCTCCTTCACGTCGTGGCCGTTGTAGTACTCGACCAACCCCTTGTAGGCCTTGTTGGCCTCGTCCAGCCGGCCGGCAACTCGCAGCAGCTCGCTGCGGATCCAGCGGGCGAGAAGTTGGTCGGGACTGGCGCGGATCGCGGCATCGGCGTGCTTCGCGGCGGCTTCGTGGTCGCCCCGAGCCAGCGCCAACCGTGCCAGCTCGGCCTCGACGGCGGGATCTTCGCCCGCGGCATCGAGCGCCTTGACGGCTTCTTCCCGTTTCCCGGTTGCCGTCCAAGCCCGGGCGAATCCTACTGCGGCCGCCGGGCTCTTCGCCGCCGACTTCGCATAGATGGCGGCCGACTCGGAATACCTCCCCTGCAAGAGCAGTCGCCGCGCGGCGGCCAACTCGTCTTCCGCCGCCGCAGCACAGACCGGCAGCACAGACACAAACAGCGCGCAGGCGATGCGAAAGGGCTGCATGAGAAGCGGGGCTGCGATTCCTGACCGCGGGCCATTGGCTCTCAGCATTCAGCAATCGGCTCTCAGCTTCCCGAGATGCTCTTCATGGACGGTTGATACCTGATAGCTGATACCTGATCGCTGATCGCTGAAAGCCGCCAGCTTCATTCTAGCAGCCATTCGACGACCCGCACCAGCCCGTCGTCGTCGTGGCTGGGGGCGATGCGGTCCGCGGCGGCCTTGACTTCCGGCAGGGCGTTGCCCATCGCCACGCCCAGGCCGGCTGCGCGGATCATGGGGATGTCGTTCACGTCGTCGCCGACGGCGCAGATCGCTCCTTCGCCGATCCCCCAGCCCGCGGCCAGGCGGCGGATCGCCGACCACTTGGTCACTCCCGCCGGGGCAAACTCGCACAGGAAGCCGATGTACCTCGGGCTGCGGAGCACGTGGATCGACAGCCGCTCGGGCAGCTCGCGGTGCAGGGCCGCCTCGACGCCGAGCATCTGCTCTCGGGTCCCCATGGCGAAGCCGCCGAAGACGTCCGGCGGCGGATGGGAAAGCATCTCCGGCCGGACGCGGCCGCAATCCGGATTCAAGCGCAGGTATTCACCGAGCTCCAGGCTCGCCACCTCGGGCCGCGCGAGGTAGAAATCGAATCCTTCCGAGAACGTGTCGCCGCAAAGGACCGGCTCGTAGCCGCAGCGGGCGATGATCGCCATGGCCTCGACGAGCACCGCCGGGTCGAACGCCGCACGGTACAGCGTGCGGTGATCGCACGGGTCCTTGACCAGGGCCCCGCTGGCGGTGACCAGCGGCACGTCGATCCCCAGCGGCTCGACCAGGTGCAAGGTGCGGCTGTACCGCCGCCCGGTCGCCAGGACGACCTGGATGCCCGCCTCGCCGGCGCGGGTCAGGGCTGCGCGGGTCGCCGGCGTCAGCTCGTCGCGGCTATTGACGAGCGTGCCGTCGATGTCGATTGCCAAGAGGCGGAAGCGGGGCATGGGGAAAGGATGAAGGATGAGGGATGAAGGATGAAGGATGAATGCGGAATGCCAAATGGCAAAACTGCCTACTGCCTACTGATCAATGGCACTAAGTTTTGTACGTAACCGTTTTAGCGGCTTTGCGATACTTCTTCT
>CAYGZA010000084.1:0-20346 GCA_964354135.1 uncultured Planctomycetaceae bacterium | reverse complement strand
TGGACGGCTACCTCATAGCCCAACAGAGAAAATGTGGGTAAAACTAAGGCGAGACACCCGTCCTACTGGCTTGCGTGGAGAACTTCCTGGACGGGCGAGACGCCCCTCCTACTGGCTTGCCACGCGGCCACGCCCTGCTCGATGCTCTTCATCTCCCCGAGGAACTCGCCGGTGATCTCCTCCCCGGGCAGATAGATTGTACCGGATCCGTCAATCCGGTCCGGCGGCACCCGAACGGTGTCCTTGAGCGGTTTGTAGCTGTAGGCCATTTCCGGGATCAGCTCGCTCAAGGGATAGTGCATCGCCGGCCAGCCGCCGCCGGGCAACTGGTTGTCCATGAAGGTGAACATGGCCACGCGCTCCGCCGCGCGGTAGGCCCTCTCGCGGACTTCTTCACTGCCGAGCTGGTATGCCACGAGCACGCGCAGCAGCTCGCCCGCCCCCCAGCCCACCTTGCACTTTGACGGCCAGAGGTACGTGTCCAGCGGCATGGTGGACTCGAAGTCCAGGAGTGCCAGCGCGGCATCCAGGTACGGCCGGGCCTGCTCGGCCGACGAGCCCCAGCGGCCCCGCAGGGCGTCGTAGAGCACCGCCAGGTAGGCCATCGCCGTGCCGACGTGCCAGAACTCCTGCTTCGGGCTTTGCGTATCCACGACTTTGTAGATCCGCTCGCCCGGCTTGACGTCGGTGACCAGTCGGGCGTCGGGCGTCGCTTGCGTATAGAGGCGCCCCTGGGCCAGATGCTCGCGGTTCGCCTCGACCCAGCGGCGGACCCAATCGCCGGCCGCCAGGGCCTGCTCGCGGAGATCCAGCGCGATCATCAGGTGCCCGAAGAAGGTGGTGTTCAGGCTGCCGAGCGTGGGCTGCGGCTCGATGCGCCGCGGGTCGTCGCCGATGTAGTGAAAGGCCCCGCCGGACGAATGCTGGTACTGGAGGATGCGATCCAGCACGCGCGCCTCGCGGATCACCGGGTGCCCGATCCACGCCGCCACCTTGCCGAACGTGAGCGGCCGGTAGACCCGCTGCAAGTCCTTGTACTCGGGCCGTTCCTCGGGGAAGTAGAAGTCACCGTTGGGTTGGAGGGCCTCGCGCTGGACCCAGTCGAGGAGCCGGGCGATCGTGTCGTATTCCACGCCGGCCGCGTGCATCCCCCAGGAGGCCTTGTGGACGTAGCTTACGTTCCGCTCCCGCAGGATGGGACCGTTCGGCGCGATGCGGCTTGCGAGAAACTGCCCGCCTTGGAGCAGCGACAACCGCATCGCCGCCAATAGGTGAGCCGGATCGGCAATGGACCAGTTCATGGTGCGAAGATCTCGGCCACCGGGAGGCTGAAGCCGGGCAGGAGGTCGCCATACACGCATCGTAGACCGGAGGCAGCAGGAATGTCAAGGCAATCCATGTCGCGGCGAGCCCCTTCCGGATGCGCCGACGGCGACTACAATGGACCCATGCGGCGAGCAGGGCCGCCGCGGCCGCAAGGAACGTATCACCTCACCAGTCAACTTCAGCCGATTCAGGAGCACAAACATGGCAGACCAATGGCATTACGCGCGGCAGGGCCAGCAATTCGGCCCGGTTTCGGGAGAGCAGCTCAGGCAGCTTGCAGCGTCCGGCCAACTGCAGCCCGGCGACATGGTCTGGAAGCAGGGAATGGCCGCGTGGTCCCCGGCAAGCAGCGTGCAGGGTTTGTTCGCAGCGCCGGCTCAGCCGGTCACGCCTTCATCCGCGCCGGCGCCCGCGCCGGGAGCAGGATCGGAGCCAGTCCCCGTCTCGCCGGCGCCGTCTCATGCTCCCTGGCCTGGCGGACCGGGCCGCCCGGGCGCCGGATTCCCCATTGACTGGACCCGCTTCGATGCCGGCGCGTGGGTGATCTTGGCCTCCGCAGGCGTCGCGATCCTCTCGATGCTGGTCAAATGGGTAGACTTTGGGCTCACCTACCGTATCGGGCTCGTCCAGAGTTCGGTCATGTTCATCGGCGTATTCATCTATCCCGTCTGGATGGTCGTGACCAACGCCCCGATCCATCGGATTGGAGGCATCCTCTGCGGCGCGTGGGGGGCGCTTGCGGTGCTGCTCTACATCACCGAGCACACCGCGCGAGTATCGAGTCTCTTCGGGGAGTTTGGCAGTGCCGCCTCGTTCGGCGTCTACATGTTCTTGCTGGCCGCGATTGGGCTGATCGTCGGGGTGGTGCTGTACAGACCCGGCGGGTCGCGCCCCATTGCGTGAGAATCAACGGGCGTCGTCTTCCCGGCGTGCGGACCTCACTCCTGAACTGCGCCCAACCGCCTCAGGTCGCGAAGATCTCGGCCACCGGAATCGAGAAACCGTGCAGCAGTTCCCCGCAGGCAAGCGTGTCCGAGGCGTGAAGGACCAGCGCCTCATTGCCTCCGCGATACACCGTTACGGTGCGGGTTCTTGGATCCACCACCCACACTTCGCGGCAGTCGGCATCCAGCCAGTCCTGCACCTTGGCGACGGCCTCGCCAGCCCGGTCTTGCGGTGAAAGCACCTCGACGGCCAGATCCGGCGCTCCCTGGAAATAGCCCAATGGCTCGATTGCGGGAAGGCGTTCGGCGCGGACAAAGGCCACGTCCGGAGCGCGCACCGTGTCCGGATCACGGCCGATCTGAAAACCGGTTTCGGCAGTGGTGACTACGCCGAGAGATCTCTCCTCGACGAAGGTTCCCAACCGCACACTGATCCGATTGGCAATCCGCCCGTGCCCGAATCCGGCCGGCGACATCATGATCAACTCCCCTCGCACCAATTCGCAGCGTCCGAGGTCCGGCGCTTGGAGCAACTGGTCGGCGGTTGTGACTCGTTCCGTGGTGGCCATAACCACATCGTAGGCGAGGACTAACGTGTCGTCAATCGTTCTCTCGACCGACTCCGCTCCCGAGGACCACCACGCCCGCGGCCTGCATTTCGGCGATCGCCCGGGCGATGTCGCCCGGGTGAAGCTCCACCCCGCGGCAGGCGTCCTCAATGAGGTGCGCATGAAAGCCCAGACTCGCGGCGTCCAACGCGGTGGATTCTACGCAGTAGTCGGTAGCCAAGCCGCAGACGTAGACTTCGCTCGCTCCCTGTTCCCGCAAGTAGTCTTCCAGACCCGTGGCCTTGCGGCGGCCGTTGTCGAAAAAGCCGCTGTAGCTGTCGATGCGCGGATCGGTCCCCTTCTGAAACACCCGGGCGATGCGGCTGCGGTCCAGGCCCGGATGGAATTCGGCCCCCGCGGTGCCTCGCACGCAATGTACCGGCCAGAGGATCTGTGCCAGCCCGTGCAGCTCGATCACGTCGCCCGGTTTCTTGCCGGGGTGGCCGGCGGCAAAGCTGCCGTGATCCCCGGGATGCCAGTCCTGGGTCGCCACGACCAGATCGAACCGCGCCACAAGCCGGTTGACCAGGGGAATCACGCGGTCGCCTTCCGGCACGGGCAGGGCCCCGCCCGGGCAGAAATCGTTTTGCAGGTCCACCAGGATCAAGGCTTTCATGGCTGCCGTGGCGGGATACTTGGTGCCCGGCGCGGGTCAGGTCAGCTCCTCCAGCGCGGCGGCGAAGGCCCCGTAGGCCCCGGCGTCGAACAGGACGAAGCGGACCAGCTCCGGCTTTTCATGGCCGCGCAAGAATTCAATCGCGGCCGAAAGGCCGACTCGGGCGGCCTGATCCATCGGGTAGCCATACGCCCCGGTGCTCAACGCGGGAAAGGCAACGCTCGAACAATCGTGTCTTGCCGCCAGCTCCAGGCTCCGCCGGTAGGCGCCGGCCAGGAGTTGAGCCTCGCCGCCGTTGCCTCCGCGCCAAACGGGCCCTACGGCGTGGATCACGTACTTCGCTTTGAGCTTGCCGGCGCCGGAGATGACCGCCGAACCGGTGGGGCAACCCTCGGCGTACTTCGCGTTGGTCTCGGCCATGATCTCGGGCCCGCCGCGGCGGTGGATGGCCCCATCCACGCCGCCCCCGCCCGCCAACCGGCTGTTGGCCGCGTTGACGATCGCATCGACTTCCTGGAGCGTGATGTCCCCCTGGTGCAACTCCAGCCTGCGGCCGTCGATTTCCACGTGCATGGGACACCTTGGCGCCCAGCCGCACTCCAAGAGCCGGATCGGAAAACTGAGCGGCACCCCCCGCCCGCCACGTCGGCGCCGGGCCGATTACCGCTTGGAAAACTGGGTACCCCGACGGGCCCCACGGAGCCCGTACTTCTTGCGCTCTTTCATCCGGCTGTCGCGGGTCAAGAGGCCGCCGTCCCGCAACGCATCGTCGCTTGTGGTGTCGAAGCTCTTCAGCGCCCGGGCGATCCCGAGCTTGCAGGCGTCGGCCTGGCCGCTGAAACCGCCGCCGTGAACGCGGATGATCACGTCCAACTTGTCGCGCTTTCCGGTCTGGACCAGGGGAGCTTCGACGGCCTGGCGATACCGCTCGTTGCGGAAGTACTCGTCGACGGCCCGCCGGTTGACGAGGATCTTCCCGGAACCGGGACGAATCCGGACCCTCGCGACCGACGTCTTCCGACGGCCGGTCCCCAGAACGTCGTTTGTCCCTTTGCCTTCGATGATCGTGGCGTCTGCCATGGAAGCCCTTCTTGCCTGGATACCGCCGGGGCAGTGATCCTCTCAGCCCTGCCCGGCAGGCCGTTTCTCGGGGAACTATTTCTCGGGGAACTACGCCGTAGCCTTCTTCTTCTCGTGTTTCTTGAGCCCCAGCGCCCTCGGCTTGGGCTGTTGGGCCTGGTGCGGATGCTGGTCCCCGGCGTAAATCTTCAGTTTCTTGAGCATCTGGACTGCCAGCTTGTTCTTGGGCAGCATGCGCCGGACCGCGTCGCGGAGGACCCGCCCCGGCTTGCGGGCGATCCGCTCGCCCGCCGTTTCGCTCCGCAGCCCGGTGTAGCCGGTGTACCACGTGTAGCGCTTCTGGTCCCACTTCTTACCGGTGAACACCACCTTCTCGGCATTGATCACCACGACGAAATCGCCCGTGTCGACGTGCGGCGTGTACGTCGGCCGATGCTTGCCCATCAGGATCACGGCAATGTCGCTCGCCAACCGGCCAACCACCTTGTCGGCGGCATCGACCAGCCACCACTTCGCGGTCACTTCCTTCGGCCGGGCCATGTACGTTTTCATCGTTCTTAATCCGCTCGCTCGGTCCAGTTGCGCGCGGGGTCCCCACACCGATCGGCCTGCCCCGATAACGAACCCCGCCGAAAAATCGGAACCACTTAATCTACCCGCTTGGCGACTCACTAGCAAGCCATCCGGCGAGTCTGGGGAGGCAACCGACCGCTCGCCGCTGAAGAGGCGTCGGCCCGCCGAGCCGCCTCTTCGCAACGATCCGCCCGAGGCGTGCCGGAAACCCCGTGACGCGGCACGGCCTCGCCACGCGGTCGGATCGCTCGCCATGCCGGTCTCGACGTAACCTATTGTGACAAATCAAGTTATGCTTCGCCAACTCGCTGCGTCGCACCAGGACGTTTCCACGCCGGGGTGCTGGAACGAGGCCCTGCCGGTACGGTGCCGACGGTTCGGAACTCCCCCTTCAGTGAATTTGCGGGCTGGCTCGCCAATATCTCCCAGATACCCCATGCTTCCTCACGCACGTTTCCTTCCTGCAACGTATACTTGTTGCGATCATTCAACATGCCCCAACCGGCAGTCATTCCCAAGAACGGGGGGGGTGGGGGCTGGCCTCGGTGAGTCACGTTCTCATGCCACGACCCTGGATCGCTTCTGCCCTGAAGTGGTGGCCGCTGGTGGTGGCACTATGGGCACCGGATCGTGGGGCCGGTGGGGCGACCGTCCTCGCCTCGGAATCCGGTCCCGATCGACGTGCCCTGGCCGCGGTCATGGCAGGCCCGCCACCTCGGGGAACGGCCCCCTCGCAGGCGGGTGATTACAACGCTTACCAGGGCCATCTCTCCCGTGTGGAGGAACGTCTCTTTGCTGACGCGGCCGACGCAGCGTGGGACAACCACTCGTTGCTGGCGGCCGCCTTAGTGGCCAGCGGAGTCGATCAAGAAGACCGACTTGTGTACTACCAACTGGTGGTCGGCCAGTGGGTGGATGAGCTTCGCCGGTCCCGCCGGATGACAGGCGCCCCGGCCCGGCAGGCCCAAGAGCTCCTGGAATTCATGCACCGCCGCATCCTGCGCGGCGGGTACGCCCTGGACTGCACCGATTTGACGTCGGCCTTGGACCACGGGCGGTTCAATTGCGTCAGCGCGTCGGTCCTGTTCCATTGTCTGGCCGAACAGTTCGGGCTGAGGGTTTGCGGCCTGGAGACGCCGGGCCATGCGATGGCCCGTGTCCTGCTCCCGGACGGAAACCTGGATGTCGAGACGACCTGCCCGGAGTGGTTTCGCGTCGCAGGCGATCCGAAGAAACGGGCCGAGTCCGCCGCGCCAGCGCTCGCCGCACCCTGTTCCGCAGTCCGTGCGGACTCGACGTTCCGCCAGGTGACCGACGTCCAGTTGGTGGCGATGATCTACTACAACCGGGGCGTCGATCTCCTGGGCCAGAAGCGGTTTGCCGAGGCCCTGGCTGCCAACGCGAAGGCCCTGCGGCTGGATCCGTCCAGCACTACGGCCCGGGGAAACCTCTTGGCAACGCTCAACAACTGGGCCATCAGCCTGTCCGGCGAGGGCTCGTTTGTCCGGGCGGTGGAGCTGTTGCGCGAGGGGATCGCGGTGGATTCGGGCTACGCTCCCTTCCAGACCAATTACCTCCGCGTACACCGCCAGTGGGTCGAGCAACTGTGCAAGAGGCAGTGCTATCGAGAGGCCCTGGACGTGCTTGGGGAAGCGGCCCGCGTCCGGCCGGAGGAGCCGTACTTTGCCCATGCCCGCCAGGAAGTCCAGCGACGCCGGACTGAGACGCTCGGCCCTGTAAGCCGACCCACGGCGGCGGGCACGCCGGCCCAGGGCGAGTGAAATCGCTGCCGTTTGACGCGGCCGGAAGCGTGACCTAGACTTTCTTTGTGCCCGTTCGGGGCGACCAGGGGTGGACGTTTCGCACTTTCCCATCGTTGTGCGCCCGGCATGGCGCGCCGTAAGAGAGATGCCGATGAGTACCACCCTGGATTTGCCGCCGCGGAACTTCTCGTTGGATCGGGGCGTCGTCGACCCGGAGGGCATACGGAATCAGGTGTGGGGCCTCTTGGGGTCGCTTTACCCGGAGTCCGAGAGGGTGGAAAGGCGCAAGGACGCCCGCTACCCGTACCCCTACTTGGTCTACCTGACGCCGGTCGCCGAAGACGGCGCCACGCCGGATGGGGAGTCGATCGTGGTGGTAGGGAAGCACCTGTGCGAGCACGGGTTCGGATTCTATCATCCCAAGCCGCTGCCGTACCGGCGGATGATCGCCACCTTGGAGACCGGCGGCGGCCTGCGGCTTGCTTTCCTCATGGACCTGAACTGGTGCCGTTTCACGCACCAGGGGTGGTATGAGAGCGGCGGCCGGTTCCTTCAAGTTGTCCCGTCGCCGATCGGGGCCGCGGACTGAGAGGCTGCCCGGAAACCGGGGACCGGCTTCAAGAAATCGGGCAGCTCGATAGTCCCCGCTTCTCCAAGTAGCGCTGGTGATACTCTTCGGCCCGGTAGCATGGCCCGGCCGCCACAATCTCGGTGACGATCGGCCGGCGATGTCGCCCGCTCTTGTCCAGCCGCTCCTTCGAGGCAATCGCTGCGGCTTGCTGCTCCGGGGTGTGGCAGAAAACGGCGGAGCGATACTGCGTCCCCACGTCCGGGCCCTGGCGGTTGAGAGTCGTCGGGTCGTGATTGTCCCAGAAGACGCTCAACAGCTCCTCGTAGGACACGACACCCGGGTCGTATTCCAACTGTACGACCTCCGCGTGCCCCGTCGTCCCCGAGCAGACATCTTGATAGGTTGGACTGGCCAAGGTCCCACCCGAGTATCCCACCGCCGTGGCGACCACCCCCTTGACCTTGCGGAACGTCTCCTCCACTCCCCAGAAACAACCGGCGGCAAACGTGGCCTTTTGGGTGACGGCCTCGTGTGGGCGAGTTTCCTGCTTCGCCTCGTCCATCGTTCAGCCTCCGCGGTTCTCCAGGACGCCCTCGGTCCTGCCGAGAGCTCGTTCGGCGGCCCGCTCCCCGGTGCAAATGCAGTGCGGGATGCCGACCCCCTGGTAGGCGTTGCCGGCCAGGGCAAGATTCGGAAGCCGGGCTACGCGGGCCAGGATTTCCTCAACCACCTTCTTGTGGCCGACGTGGTACTGCGGCATCGTCCGCGGCCAGTGGGCGATTCTGCAATAGACCGGCTCGCCGCGAATGCCGAGCAAGGGCGATAGCTCCTCCAAGATCAGCGGGCGGAGTCGCTCGTCTTCCATCTCGGCCAGCTCGGGACGCCGGGCGCCGCCAGCGAAGACCCGCAGCAGCACCTTTCCCTCGGGGGCCCGATGGGCGTACTTCTGACTGCTGAAACTGCACGCCAGGATGGGGCTGTTCTCGACCGCCGGCACGACCACGCCCATGCCGTCCAGCGGATGGGCGATTTGCTCCCGGGAATACGCCACGGAGAGGATCGCCGTGCCGGAATGCTCGATCCCGCCCAGTTGGCGCGAGAGTGGGGCGTCATGAGGGGCCAGCAGCCGGGCGGCCTCGGAGGCCGGCGTGGCGAGGATCACCGCGTCGAACGTCTCCGGGACCTTGCCGTCCCGCAGGAAGATCGCCCAGCCGCCGCCCTCGCACGGCTCGATCCGCTCCGCGGCGGCGCTCAGCCGCACTGCGTCCGGGGGCAGCCGGCCGGCGATCCGCTCGATCATGCTCGACAGCCCGTGACGCGGCGTGACGAACATGCTGTACCGGGGCCCGCTGTCCCCGTACGCCTCCGCGGGCCGGTGCTTCATGCGGTGCCGCATCGCCCGGATCAAGCTGCCGTGCTCCAGCTCCATCTCGCGGAACTGCGACAGCGTGGCATCGACGCTGAGCCTTTCCATGTCGGCGGCGTAGACGGCGCTTACGAGCGGCTCGACCAGCCGCTCGAAGACTTCCCGACCCAGCCGCCGGCGGACAAACGCGGCCATGCTCTCGTCGCCGTCGTCGATCCGCGGCCGGATGAAGTACTCCAGGGCGGCGCGGAGCTTCCCCAGCGGGCTTAGGATCGGAGTGACCGCCAGGGGCCAGAGCCGCGTGGGGGCCATCATCAGGAAACCGTCGGGCAGCTTGCAGAGCCGACCGCGACGGACCACAAACGTTTGCCGATGGGCCGGATTGGTCTGGATCAGCTCGTCGGCCATGCCGATCCGCCGGCACAACGCGATGCCCCACGGGACCGTGGTGATGAAGTTGTCGGCGCTTTGCTCGACCTGAAAGCCGTCCTCGTGGACGGTCCAGAGGACCCCGCCCAGCCGCGATCCGGCCTCCAGCAGGACGACCCGGCAGTCGGGCTCCAGCTCGGCCAGCCGATGAGCCGCCGCCAGTCCGGTAATCCCGCCGCCGATCACGGCGATGCGTCGCTTCGCTGGAGGGGTGCCGGTCACGGTACCTCAGGGTGGGCAAAGGCGGTAGTGCAGTGGAATCGCGTCGTCGAGCGCTGTTGGTCCTTCATCGTACCATCTCCGGCCGTGGGCGAAAACCGGACTTGGCGTCGCTTGCCGGCGGCGGCCGCAACTCGGAAGAGGCCGCGGTTGTGTACTTTGCCGTAGGGGGCCTCTAGAATCGGATCCCGTGATCGGCGCGGAACAGGGTAGGTCACCAGCCAAAGGACGCCCCGCGATGCCCAAAGTGCTCATGCCCATTGGCGACGGCTCCGAAGTGCTCGACACGATGTATCCGTTTTTCCGCCTCCCGGAAGACGGTTTTGACGTGGAAGTGGCCGGACCGGAGGCACGCCTCTACCACCTTGTGCTTCACGAGATCCCTCCCAGCGCGGAACCGCCCTGGGATATTACCCAGGAGCGACCCGGGTATCACCTGCGCGCGACGCTTGCCTTCCGCGACGTGGATGCGACGCAGTATGCCGGCCTGTTCCTCTCCGGCGGCCGGGCCCCGGAGTACCTCCGCTACGATCAGGACCTTTTGCGGATCACGCGGCATTTCTTCGAGGCCAAGAAGCCGGTGGCGGTGGTCTGCCACGGGATCGAGATCCTCACCGCGGCCGACTGCATCCGCGGCCGCACGGTGACCACCGTGGCCAAGTGCGCCATGGACGCCCGGCAGGGCGAGGCCGCCTATGTAGACCGCCCCCTCGTGGTCGACGGCAACCTGGTCAGCGCCCGGACCTGGCACGACAACACCCCGCTTTTAAAGCACTTCATCCAGATGCTCAAGGCGGCTGCAAGCCATGCCTGAGAGGGTCGTGAATCGCCGCGAGATGTGCCGGCTGTCAGCCGTCGGCTGCGGGCAATCCGTGATCCGTCTTGAGGAGGTGTGACATGTGGAAGGCCGTGTTCGCTTCGGTTGGCGCCGCCGTTGGCCCTTTCATTGGGGGCTTTGTAGGTCACTTCCTTGCCCCTCCCACAGGTACGCCGAGTAGGCCTCCAGTATACTGGTTAGGTATGCCGCCAGTATGGTGGTTCGTTGTCCCGATCGGCGGCGCCTTGTTCTGCCTCCTGGGCTTCTGGCTCGGCTCCGTACTGGATCGGCGGTCGGAACACGACAGCTCTCCGAAGAAGTGGAAGGCGCTCTTCGCCGCGTTAGGCGCCGCGGTGGGCCCCGTGATTGGGTTCTACGCGGTTAGCGTCTTTTGCGTCTGGAATATACGCCAATCGGGTCACGGAAACGAGTTCACCGGATTGGCCGCCATGGGGATCGGCATCATCTTCGGCGTCCCCATTGGCGGCGCCCTCTTCTGTCTCCTTGGCCTCTGGCTCGGTTCCGCACTGGATAGACCGTCGCGCCTCTACGATTCTCCACAGGAATAGTCCGCAAGGGCACAGATCATGAGCGCGCTTGCACATACTCGCCGTAAGTTCCTGGGGGCCGCCGCCGGCGCACTGGTGGCCGGGCCGACGATCCCCTACGTCTTCACTGCCGGCGCGGAAGAGCGGGCCCGGCCGAAGTCGAAAAACGACCGCTTCCGCATCGGCGCCGTCGGAATGCGCTACCAGGGCACCGTCATCGCTGAGAAGGCAACGGCCCACGGCGACGTTGTGGCGATCTGCGACGTGGACCGTCAGATCGCCGAGAAGGCCCGCAAGGACTTCGGCGGAAAGGCCGACCTCTACGAAGACTACCGCAAGATGCTCGATCGCAAGGACATCGACGTAGTCACCATCGGCGCGCCCGACCACTGGCACACGGCCATGACCGCGGCGGCCTGCCTGACCGGCAAGGACGTCTACTGCGAGAAGCCGCTCACGCTGACGGTGGACGAGGGCAAGCTCTTGTGCCGGGTGGTGGAGCGGACGGGCCGCGTCGTCCAGGTCGGCTCCTGGCAGCGGAGCGACCAGCGTTTCCGCCTCGCCTGCGAAATGGTCCGCGCCGGGCGGATCGGCAAGCTGCGGCGCGTGCGGGTGGTGCTCAAGGAGAACCCGCAGGGCGGCCCGTTCCCTGTGGAAGACCCGCCGCCGCACTTGAACTGGGACCTGTGGCTGGGACAGACCCCGCTAGTGCCGTACACGAAGGAGCGCTGCCACTACACCTTTCGCTGGTGGTACGAGTACGCCGGCGGCGAGATGACCGACTGGGGCTCGCACCACATGGACATCGTCCAATGGGCGATCGGCGCGGACGATTCCGGCCCGGTGGAGATCGACGGCAAGGCGGAGTTCCCGAGCGTCGCGAACGGATACAACGTCGCGACGCGGTTCTCCGCCCGGCTGGTCTATTCGAACGGCATCGAGGTGCTGGTCGAGGATCGCGGCCGCAACGGGATCACGTTCGAGGGCGACCTCGGCCAGATCTTCGTCAATCGCGGCACCATCGCCGGCAAGCCGGTCGATGCCCTGCGCGACCAGCCGCTCCATCGTGAGGAGTTCAAGCTCTACCGGCACGACAATCTCGCCCGGCCGCCGCGCATGGGCAAGCTGGACGCGATCATCAATCACATGGGCAACTTCTTCGATTGCGTGAAGGACCGCAACCGGCCCGTCTCGGACGTGTGGAGCCAGCACCGCTCAGCGAGCGTCTGCCACTTGGCCAACATCTCCATGCGTCTGGGCCGCAAACTGAGGTGGGACCCGCAGAAAGAGGTCTTTCTCGGCGACGAGGAGGCCAACCGCTGGCTGGCGCGGACGGAGCGGTCGCCGTATGAGATCCGGGCATGAGGCGCAGAGGCGTAGGTTATGCTTCAGCATATCCCGGCGCGGTGTTATGCTGAAGCATAACCTACAGCTATTGCGCCCGTCCTGGGCGGCCAGGGCCTTCATCCCGATCACGCCGATACTGCGCTTGGTGCACTCCGGCAGGACGGCCTTCTGGAAGCTGTGGTAGTGGGCGTCCAGGATGTTCAGCGGCGAGTGGCATAGCTCATGAATACATCTCCTTCCGGGTCGCGTGGATCGACCGCAAAGCCCACCGGCTGCAACGGGTGGGCTTTTCAGGGCCTCTTGGCCTTGAAGTCGCGGAGGCTGCGGATGGGCTCGGCTCTGCCGTTTACCAGCTCCTCCAGCTCCGCGATCATGGTGTAGTTGCCCGGCTCGGTGGGCATCGTCGCCTTTAGGCCCACGATTTCCCGGCCGAGGGCGGCGACCTTGCACGTTTGCGTTTGCGCCGAGACCTGCCTATCGCCCTGCATCATACGCAGGCGCACGGTCCCGGACCAGTCCTTGTAGAGGTCGTTGATAACGAAGACTCTCAGCGGCTGCTCCGCGCCGCAGGGCACCTCCTCGGCCCAGAAATCGAGCATCAGCCCGACCGGGTTGAACGCCTCGCGGACGTACTCGGCGAACTTGGGCTCAAAGGTGAGCTTTTCGAGGTCGATGAAGTGGTCGCTGGTGGCGCCGCCTTCGGGCCGCGGCTTGTCGCCCGGCCGGGAATAGGTCAGACCGCAAAAGTGCAAAACGCCGGCGCACTGGCGGTGGCAGCGCCAGAACTCCGTCAGGGCGGCCAGGTACCTCGCATGAAGCAGTCGCCGCTGCTCGGCGGTCGAGTGCCCACCCAGCAGGCTCTCATAGACCTTGTCCGTCAGGCAGGTCGGGTTGCCGTCGCGGTCCAGCCACAACCAGCCGTATTCGTTGATGACGATCGGCACGCTGAGCTTCTTCTGGTTCGCGTTCAGGCTGGGCACGCCGGAGACCGTGGGCATTTCCTTGAGCCGGAACGGCTTCTGGCCGGTCCAGCCCCGGATGAAGAGATACGGATGGGATTCGACGCAATCGATCGGTTCTTGCGGCTCGGCCCAACCGTTTTCCCACGGGCGGTTCGAGAGGTCCAGGTGACGGACGGCCTGGAGGGCCTTGCCCGTCTGGTCGGTATGGCTTTCGTTTTGTGCGTCCCAGATGACCACGCAGGGATGGTTCCACCGCTCCCGCATCCACTCGGTGTATTCGGGGATGATCTTCTCGGCCTTGGGATTCTCCGGGGCCTTGTCCAAGAGCCATATCGGGAACTCGTCCTGGATCAGGAAGCCTTCTTCATCGGCGATGTCGTACCAGATTTCCGGCGGGAAACCGATGCAGTAGCGGATCGCATTCCAGTGCATCCACTTGAACTGCCGGTGCAGACGGCGGACCCAATCGGCCCGCCAGGGGAGATCGCCGCGCTGGGCGTCTTCGAAAAATCGATAGATGCACACGTTCGTGCCGCGCATGAAGTACGGCTTGCCGTTGAGGAAGGCCCGGCCGCTATCTCGGTCGAATCGGAATGAGCGCATCCCGAACCGCACTTTGAGCTTGTCCATGTAGGTGCTGACTTCAAGCTCGTACAGGAAGGGATCTTCGGGCGACCAGAGGCGGCAATCGTTGATCCCGATCTTGAAATCGAACGTCTTCTCTTCGTTGTTGTACATGCCTGGATTCGCGGACTCCTGGCCCACTTGCCTGCCGGAGGGTACTTCGCGAATCGTGAGATCCAGAGGAAACATCGCAGCTCGGCGGTCGGTGCGAAGGGTCACCAGAACCCGAACGCTGCTGCCGGGGAGGTCAGGCACGGTCTGCGCTCGCACGATGTGCACCGTGCCCGTGAGGATCAACTCCACCGAATCGTAGATGCCCGGAATGTACAAGTATTTCTCAAAGTCCCAGCCGGTGGGCATGTCCTGCGGGATGCTCTCGCGGTTGGCCCCCACGCGAATCACGACCTCGTTCTCCCGGCCGTCGCCCTTGAGGTGCTTCTTCACATCCATGAACGCTGGCGTGAAGCAGGGCAAGTGCTCGCCGACCGGGTTGCCGTTCAGCAAGACCTTGGTCCCGTAGCGGGCCTTGTGGAGCTTGAGGATCGCGACGGCCGGCACCGGGCCTTCGACCTTGAACGTGCGGCGATACCAGAAGGCCTGCCGCAGCGGCGACTTCTTGCCCACGTCCTGGAACGCCGGCCGGGCCAGGTCCACCAACCCGGGCACGACCACCGAATGCGAAAACTCCCGCGGCGCCGCGTCCATCCCGCCCTGCTCGATTTGCCAGGTCCCGTCCAACGAAATCGCTCGCCGCGGGGCCAGGGGCCTCGTCGAGGCCGTCGTCCACGTCGTCGGCAGGGCGACCGCGAGGAGCAATGTCGGCATTACCAGAATCACTCGTGCCTGTTTCATCTCGTCTCTCCTCTCGACTGCTACCTTGCGCCTGCCGACGCACTCGGGGTGATGACCTCTTCGCGGCGAACGTCGTGGGTCGCGCCGCGCCAGGCGATCTTCGGGTCGCCGAAGCCGTGGAAGACCCGCACCCGGGCGGCCTGCCGGAGGTCCTTCCCCTCGACGGCGGCGAGCGTGAAGAGCACGCCGTCGGGATACTCCCGCCCGCCCCAACTCTTGGCATAGAAGGCGGCAAAGCCCGGGCTCTCGACCACGAATCCCCACGGCGGGAGCACCACGGAGCCGCCGAGCTGCGACGGCACCTCCGCGTCGCTCTTGCCGAAGTTCACTACCACCACCGTCGCGGCCGCGGGGCCCTCGCCGTAATGGGCCCGGCGAAGCGACCCGTCGGGCGTGAGGAACTCCAGGCGCGCGAGCCGCTCATGGGCGGTGGCCTCGTTCAGCGGCCCGAGCACTTCGTGGGTGATTTTCAGGAAGGCATCCGTGGGATGGAGCCCCTCGGCCCAACCCTGGTCGGTCCGCGCGAAGCAGGCCCGCGGCCCGGACGGCTTCCGGGCCTGCGGCTTCTCCGTCCAGTAGCGATGATCGGGAATCGAGTGGTAGTGGAGCGGCCGGGCGCAGAGCACGTGATGGGCCACGTACTCCGCGGCCTGGTCCGCGGCATAGCCGTACTTGCCGTAGCAGACCTGGCAGTCGTGGTAGACCATCTCCCAGAAGGGAATCACCTTCGCGCCGAGGCTTTCCGGCTTGAGGTTGTGGAAGTAGTGGCCCGATACGCCCACCAGCCCCTCGAAGAAGTCGCTGTGCGGAAGGGCCCACTCCCGCCCGCACTCGCTGCCGAAGAGTCCGAACAGCTCCCGGGCCTTGTCGCTGAGCTTGATCTTCCAGGCGATGTCGTCGTTGCGGCCGATTGCGTGGTTCGGGTCGGCGCACTCCCGCGGGCCGACGGCGTAGGTGGTGTCGATGAAGTACGACCACGGGCCGAAGAGCTTCTGCGTGGCCGGGAGGTTTTGGGGTCGCATGGCCAGCTCGACCTGCTTGGGGGCGCAGACCATGTAGGCCCGGCCGCCCAGCCAGCGGCCGCCCTGGATCAGGGAGCCGTCGGCCCGCTTTTCGATCATCGCGGGGTCCCAGCTCTTGGCGTCGCGGTACATGTCCTGGTAGTTGTCGTGCAGGCAGGCGACGTAGCCGAGGGCTTGGATTCTCCGCACGGCCGCGGCCAAGGCGTCGTTGCCGCCGCACTCGGGATTGGCGGGAAGGTTGTCGGGATGCCGGCAGTCGTAGCCCCCCTCGGTCCAGCCGCCGACGATGAACAACGAGCGGTCGATGCCCACGTCCTTCTTCAGGTGCTCGGCGACGGCCGCCGCCTCGTCGAACGTCCAGCGGACCTTGACCGATTCCTCCTTGGTGCTCTCGTCGTTCATGCGTCGGGCCAGGCAGGTCCAGAGCTTGACGTTGGCCGCGCCGACCATGCGCTCGGCGCGCGGGTCGCGGCGGATCTTCTCCCGGAGCGTGACTGCCAGGCCCTTTCCTTCGGCGATGCGGCGGTAGCCGGCGGCCACCGTGTTCCAGTCGCCCCGACCCAGCGGCGTCAGGCGGAGCGAGCGCGCGGAGCGGCGGAGCGACAGGGCAGTCGCGATCCGCTGACCGGTTGTCTCGCCCCGCGCGACGGTGCTCTTCACCTCGGCCCACACGTAGGCATCCTCCCAACTGACCACGAGCGCGGAGCCGCTCTTGACCAGCCCAAGCATGTTCATGTGGCAGCCTTCGTAGTCCGACGTGCCGAAGGTCTGGCTGAAGGCCACGCCGCTGTCGGCGGGGATCAAGAGCCCTTCGCGGCACGGCACGATCACGTAGCCGCCCTCCTTGCCCGTGACCGCAAGGGCGTCTTCCAGGACGCGCACGTCGCCGAGGTCTTTGCCCTCGTAGCGGATCACGAGCGACCGGCCGCCGTCGGCCAGCTCGAAGATCACGGCAGCGCCGCTCTTCTTGACGAGGCGCACCGCATGGGCCGATACCTTGGCTTCCTGCACCTCGCCCGCGAGTCCTCCGGCCAATCCGGGGCCGGCCGTCCCTTCGCTCGGCCATCGGACGCCGGACCCCTTGTCCACCAGCGACCAGTCTCCCGTCTTCGGATCGATTTGGACGATCGCAGTGCCGCTTTCCAGCCGCAGCGGGGCCCCGTGGGCCGCGCCGGCGATCGCCATGAGGCCCGTCAGAACGGCCAAGGATGCTGCCCATCCTATCTGCTGCTCGATGAATCGCACCTTCGTTCCTCCTTCCTGGGCCAGTCCCGGGCGGGCCGTTTCGGGCCGCCTCGTGACAGCGGCCGTTGAAGCTGTCATGATAGCCGTCAAGATAAGCACGCGGCGAGCCGGCCGGCAAGGGCCTTGGACAATTCGGAGGGGTGTAACCGGTTTTCCGCTCTGAATCCGGCAAAGCGACGGGAGCGAAGCCGCCCCCAGACAAACCGTTCCGTGTCGGTCATGTTTCTGCGGAGTTGACGTGCCCTCTTGAGGTTCATCGCCGACTCTCCGAATGCCCCTCACCCCTGACCCCTCTCCCGCGAGGGGAGAGGGGGAATTGGCGTCAGAACTTGAGGATCCCCTTGCGGCGGGAGACCGGTAGGGTGCGTGCTCGCACGCACGCGGGAATGTCCATCATCTCCGCGCAAGAGCGGCAGCCTCTTGTCCCCGCCATCGGAGGCCTTACCGATGCACGGGCTCTCTCAGAACAGCGTCTCGAAACCCGCTGCCCGGAAATGTTGATCGTTAGTGAACGCCTGAACGACGCCCAGCCGCCGCATGACGACGAACGAGGTGCAATCGACGATGCCGGGCCCGCTCGCGTCGCCGACCCGATACGCCGCCCACGCATGCCGGCAATCCTCGTCAGTAGGCGTGATCAATAGCCCTGCCGACTCCATCTCCTGGCCCAAACGACCGACTGCCGAACGATACGGCCGCCTCGCCGCCGCGTTCCCGCATTCCAGGAGCACGAAGGTGGTCGTCAAGAGCCTCCATCGTGCCTCAGCGAGTCGGGCGAACGCCGCTTGCGCGGCGGTGTGCCATTGATCGCTGGCGTCCCAGAGGGCCAGCAATCCTACGGTGTCGAGAAAGACGGTGCTCATGGCTGATGCTCGTCGTGGCGAGCGGATACGTTGCTCTCGCCCGATTGGTACCGCTCCGACAAGACCGCGTACACTTGAGCCAGACCGCAAGTCTCACCGCAACGGTCAACCACCCTCGGCTCGAACTCAACCTCACAGCGATCGGGCAACTCAACCGGTCCCGTCGGGCGGAACACCCCTTTTTCGTACACCGCATGAACCGTGTCCACGGCACGACCTCCATTACGCTGAACTCAAAACCTACCATTGAGACTAAGCGTCCTCGCCGAGAGAGTCAAGTGCGCAGGGGCAAAGGGATCAGAACTTGAGGGTCCCCTTGCGGCGGAGGTCCAACGCGACCTTGCAGAGCTCGATCATCTCGGGCGTGTAGCGGCAGCCTCTTGTCCCCGCCGTCGGAGGCCTTCCCGATGCACGGGCTGCCGGGCTTCAGGCGAAAGTCGAAGTTCTTCGGGTCGACGAACATCGGGTCCGCCTTGAAGCACCCGCGACTTTCGTCTGAAACGTCTCCAACGAGCACGGCGCAGTTCTCGATCGAAGGACGCATATTGTTGGGCAAGGAAATCCGAGCGACGATCGAATCACGAGCAGCGTACTCACCTCTGAAATTCTTACCTAGCTCCGCTAGGATTGTGCAGAAATGCGCCTGGGCACCCCCCGTGATGGCCAGGTACCCCGATTCGAGGAACAGGCAGTTCGTGAAAACACCAGGCGCGCCAGCGTTTGCACCAGCGGTGACGAGGCACTCTTCGCATTCGCACTTCCGCTGATAGCCGCCGGTGGCGATGCTGTGGTGGACGATCAGCCAGCGGAGTCGCGCATCCCCCGCCGAGACGGATAGGACGCCATCCAGGAGCACGAATCGCTCGAGGAACGCGCCCGACCCTTCGACGGTCACAAGCGGACGCGGCCCGGGCGGCAGATCTGCTGAAGTGATTACTGGCCAGCAACCTTTCTTGCCGCGCAGCCTCAGTTCGTACTTGTCCTTCGGGATGAGGACCTTCTCACGGTAAGGGCCATTGTCTTCGATTTCGATGAGGCTCTTGGAGGGCGCGGCGTCGATCGCTGCCTGGATGCTCTTGAATTGACCCTTTCCGTCCAAGCGGACCGTGATCGGTTTGGGCACGTCCTTGACCTTGTTCTCCATTTCGAACAGGGAGGGCCTACGCCCGCGGCCTCTGACGATGTCCGTGTCCGCGTAATCGCTCTTGAGCGTCTGGACAAGAGCCCTGAGGTCGTGGAGGTCGTTCTTGCGAAAGACCCGCACTGCCTCTTTGTACACGTTCTCCGCTTCTTCGTTCTTGACGATCCCGGCCTTCGCCGCTTCCCGGCCGGCGACGACGGTGGGTTTCATGGCGGCAAACCAGGGGAGCTGAGCGTACTTCGATTCGAGGTCCGCCAGGGCGGCGTCGGCCCTCTGGAAGTCCTTGGCTGCAAGCAGCTCCTGCCCCCGGGCCAGAGCGGCCTCGGCAAGCGGGGCGAGGTACGCGTCGATGTTGGCCCCCACGGCGCGGGCCGCGCCAAAGTGCTTTTCTGCCAGGGCTGGCTGGTTGCACGCCAGGGCCACGAGGCCCGCCACCAGCCGGTCGTCGGCGCTTTTCTGGTCCAGGGCGAGTTCGATGAGCCTTTGCGGGGCCTTCGTGCCCGGGTCGGACCAGGGAATCAGTTCCGTCTTCCCGAGCGGCAGCTTGGTCGAGATCCCCTCGTCGCTGGCCCCGGTCACGTCGCCGTTCTGCCCGCGGATCGCAAGCGCGCTTTTCTTGAGCGGCGGATCGGCGGCGTTGATCTTCTCGATGATCCTGGCCTTGAACGCCGCCATCCGGCCCAGCTCCTCGCGCCGGGCGGCAAGCCGCGCGGTGAGTTCCTTCTCCTCAAAGCGGACCTTTTCGGCCTCCTTCTGCGCCCCAAGAAAATCCCACGCCGCCGCGAGCTTCTCGACCGGCTCCATGGCCGCTTTCCAACGCGCAGCCAGCTTGCGATAGCCCACGAGCGCCGGGTCTGGTTTCGGCGGCTTGGGTGCAACAATCTCAGGTGGCGGTTTCTTCTCCGGCTCAGGAGGTATCAGCACGACCGTGACGATGCAATCCTTCCCCGCTTCCACCTTCTCAACCTTCTCGAACGCTTCGTAGCCCGGCCGCTTGATCGAGACCTTGCGGTCGCCCGGGTCAAGGGTCAAGTCCAAACGCCCGGCGATCGAGTCCTTCGCCAGGGCCTCGATATCCTGCCGCTTGCCGTCGATTTCCAGCGTCGCGTCTTTCCGCTCGGCTTCCGCCCAGTGCAAGAACAGGTTCGGCAGAGCCCCGAAAACGACGACGACCTTGCTCTCCTTCCGGGCTTCCACCTTCACCGTCTTCTGGAACGTCCTCACCCCCGGCCGGCGGATCACGATCTTGTGCTCGCCCAGGGAGAGCCTCGTCTCGACGCTGCCCGCGGTGGATAGCATGGCCAGCTTCTCGATGTCCTGCTGCTGGCCGTCGATATCGAGCATCGCCCATTGGCGCTCCGCCGCAGGCCACTGGAGGACCAGGTTCGGCGATGGAATCCATTTGAGGACGATCTTGCGCTCGTCGCCGG
>CAYGZA010000083.1:0-20380 GCA_964354135.1 uncultured Planctomycetaceae bacterium | reverse complement strand
CGACCAGTTCCACGAGCGGGGCTACGAAGTGCTGCGCCAGTCGGCCGATTTCGACCGCACCTGGGTCGGCACCGAGACCCGCGACTATCGCGATGCCCGCTGGGGCGGCACCGTGCAGTACGAGGCGTATTTCATCATGCGGTGGCTTGGCGGCATCGGCGGGGCCAAGTGCGGCGGAGGCTGGTACGACCCCTACGGCACCACCGAGCACACGTACGTCGAACAGGCTAGACAGACCGTGCTCGGAGGCGCCCGTGAATCGCTCTTGTTCTGCTACGGTTCGCTTCTCACGGGCACCGGCCCGCGGAACGTCGATCTGTTGCGGAAGAACATCCCGGAACTTTTCTCCGTGGCGGAGCAGGTACGGCGGCGCGAGCCGGTGGGCGTTGCCGCCTATAAGCCGGCCAACAGCCACCCGGAGAAAGAGCAGCGGGTGTTCGATTTCGTCGGCATGATGGGGCTGCCGCTGGTGCCGTGCCACGAGTTTCCCCGCGACGCCAAGGCGGCGTTCTTCTCCGTACACGCCCTCAAAGACGCCGGTCTTCCCAAGAAGCTCGCGGCGATGATCGCCGCCGGCAGGCCGGTGCTGTTGACCGACGGGCTCGCCGAGAAACTGGCGGGCAAAGTGGACCTGAAGCGGCCGAACGTCCGGGTGCTCCCGGTCCGCGGCGACCCTAAGACGCTTCTGCAACTGCCGGAAACCGAGCTCAACGCGATCCGCGGACCGCTGCTGGAGCCGCTGGGCCACTCATTCCATGCGCCCAATCGTGTGGCGCTTTACCCGTTTGGCGACGGGAGCTGGGTCATCGAGAACTTCAACGACGAGCCGGTCACCGTGCGTCTGGACGGCCGGTCGCACTCGATCCCTGCCCGCGGCTGGGTTTGCCGCTGGCAATAGCAGGCGCCGGCACGGGCCTTGCTCGCGATCGGCGTGCCTCATTTGTCTCCGCAGCGCAGACGCTCGGTTTCCGGGCCGGAATCCCACGACCAGACTTCCGAAGTCTCAAAGACTTCGGAAGTCTGTTTGGCTCTGCCGGAGACTCAACTCTGCGGCGGTGCCGCCGGGCCTTCGCCGGGGCCTTGCGCGAAATCGGCCATCGGTGGCGGCTCGCCGGGCGGCTGTTCGGCGGGGGCCGGCTCGGCTTCGGGTTTCCATGCCGGCGCCGGCTCCTCGGGAGCCTCCTCTTGCGGTTCCGGCGTAGCGAGAGACCCGAACCAGTAGACGATCCCAATCACTGCGGCGGCCAGGGCCGGCCAGAGCCAGAAGGGCGCCCAGCGGTGGACTTTCGCCCTGATCCAGTCCGGCCGCGTGACGGCAAGCTCGTTCGCTACGGCCGAGCGGAAGTCCCCGCGCGTCCGCACCTCCTTCAGGTTGTCTGCGGCCAGAAGAACGCGCTCCAGCTCCTTCGGAGGGTATGTGAGCTTGTCGACCGGAAGGCCTGCCTCGCCGAGGGCCGCGATTTCCTTACGGCTGATTTGCCCGTCCTTGTCGCCGTCGAGCCCGGCGAGCTGGTCCCAGCGAAGAATGGGGGCCTTCTTGACCACTTCGGGCAAACCTTCAGCTTCCTTCGTGGCTTCCATGTTGCTCACGACGGCAGGGAATTGGCCCAACGTGATCCCGGCAACCTTGGTCCCCAGGAGCATCCCCACGCCCAGCATCAGGAACGCAATGAGACTCTGGGCGCTGGCCCGCAAGTGGCGAGGCGCCCTCTTATCGACATAGATGTACGACCCGACGAATACGAAAACGTAGCCGAATCCGTGAACGATGATCGCCAAGAGGACCAGCGGGAAAGCACTCGTGGCAAAAAGCAGATAGCGGAATGCCCACACCAACATGCCGAAGGCGAGGATGTTCTTTAACCCCAAGGCCGCAATGAACCCCGCCATGCTGAACATGACGAAGATCTCGGTCACTTGTCCGAGGGTCATGAGGGCCGTGGGCACGGGACGCTCGCCTTCGGCGAGCATCAAGTTGCAGCCGGTGAAGTAGAAATTGATCGGAATGACCACGAGGAAAGCACAAATCGCGAAGATCAAGAAAGAGGGTTCTTTGAGTAGCTTGATCGCCCCCAGGCCGAAGATGTCGGTCCCGGCCTCACTGCGGTCCTTGGGAGGCGTGTGCGGCAGGGTCAGACAGTACAATGCCAGCGTGATCTCTACAGCCCCAGCCAGATAGAAGAAGTACTCGTTCGTTTCGCCGAGCAAGAACCCGACGATCAGGCCGGCCACGATCCAACCGATCGTCCCGAACATCGCGATCCGCGGGAACTTGTCGGGATTGTCGAGGTTTCGGAAGGCCAACGAATTGCACAGCGCCAGCGTGGGCATGAAGCACGCGGTGCTGATCATCAGCATCAACATCATCCACTCAAACTGGTTCTGCATGGCCGCCAGGAAAAGGCATGCTCCGCCGATCAGATGGAGCCCGGCCAGCACGTGCTGGGTGGCAAGCCAGCGGTCTGCCACGTAGCCGACGAAAAGCGGCGAGATGATCGCTCCCAACGGGATGGTCGCGAGGATCCACGTCATCTGGTTCTCGTTGAACCGCAAGGCCGTGCTCACGTAGGTTGCCACCGGTATCCACCAGCCACCCCAAATGAAGAACTGGAGAAAGAACATCAGCGACAGCCGTTCGCGCAGGTAAGCGGGTCGTGCATCCATCGTTTACTCCTCCCTCGGTAGAACGCCGAATACGAAAAGGCCGAACTGCACCCCCTCACGGGTCGCGCCAGCAACGCTAGCACGAGGCCGCATTCTAAGCCACCTCAAGGCAAAAGAAAAGCGCCGGCTCCCCGGGCAGGTGGCACTGTCGGGACCTCAATGGATCGGGAGCCTTCCGGCCTCTCCGCCCCCTCAGAATCCACCGCTTCGGGCCGGGTTGTTTCAACGCCGCGGGCGTCCCGTCACTCAGGAGAGGCGATGCCCCCTGTTGTGGTGGTGGCGCGACGCGCCGCTACACGCCGGGGCATGATCGTGAGGCCTTTGGGAGGCTGCTCCGTCGCCCCCAACACGTTGCCGGGAAACGGCTTAGGGTGCTTCCCTTAGAATCGTCCCGCCCCGCCCCACGGCCCCTTGACAGCACGCCTGGGCGCGATACCCTTACCCTAGAGTCGTTTGTTTCGATTCTGGATTCGCAGTCGTGGAAACGGGCCGCCAGTGGGCCTGTTTCCTTTTCTTGGTTGGCCGCGCGGTCCGATCGGGTTTGCTGCTTTGCCGTTTCTTGGTGAGGTCGAATCGCGCGAGCCCGGTGAGGTTCCGCGATGAAGATCACGGGAGTCGAGGCCTGGCTGGTCACGATGCGGCTGGGCCGTCCCTACACCGCCGCCTACGACACCCTGGAGACGGCCTCCAACGTCTTCCTGCGGGTCCTCACCGACCGCCGCTCCGTGGGCTACGGCTGCGCCGCCCCCGACGAGCACGATACCGGGGAGACCACCGACACCGTCCTGGAAACGATCGCCACGGTGGTCGAGCCCGCCATCAAAGGAGCCGATCCGCTGCGCCCGGCGCTCCTTCGGGAACGGCTCGCGCAGGCCCTGCGGGACCAGCCGTCGGTCCGGGCAG
The DNA here is from genome assembly GCA_964354135.1 of uncultured Planctomycetaceae bacterium. GTDB lineage: Bacteria > Planctomycetota > Planctomycetia > Pirellulales > Thermoguttaceae > CAYGZA01. The sequence continues at coordinate 16,813 of CAYGZA010000083.1, read as the reverse complement.
CCCTCGACATGGCCCTCTGGGACATCCTCGGCAAGAAAGCCGAACTCCCGATCTGGAAGCTCCTGGGCGGGTACCGCGACCGCATGACGACCAGCGTCACGGTCGGCATCCTCCCGGAACACGAAACCGTTGCCCAGGCCCGCCAGTGGGTCCGCCAAGGCTTCAAGATCTTGAAACTGAAGGGCGGGCTGGACGTGCAGTCCGACGTAACCCGGGTCTTCAAGGTCCGCGAGGCGGTGGGCGACGAAATCGGCCTGCGTTTCGATGCCAACGAGGGTTACACGGTGGAGGAGGCGCTGTGGTTCATCGACCAGATCCGCCCTGCCCGCATGGAGCTCCTCGAACAGCCGACCCTGCAAGGGCACCCGGATTTCCTCCGCCAGGTGACGCGCCGCGGAGGCATCCCGGTGATGGCCGACGAGAGCCTCACCACGCTGCGCGACGCGTTCCGGCTGGCCAGCGAGGACGTGGTCGACATGCTCAACGTCAAGCTGATGAAGGTGGGCGGGATTGCCGAGGCCCTCGAGATCAACGCGGTGGCCAAGGCGGCCCAACTGGAGGTGATGGTGGGCTGCCTGGACGAGTCGGCGCTGGGAATTGCCGCCGCGCTGCACTTCGCCCTGGCTGACCGCAACGTGGCCTACGCCGACCTGGACGGCCACCTCGAACTCCACGACGATCCCGCCGCGGGGGCCGTCCAGATCGAGGATGGCACGCTCTTCCTCCGCGACCAGCCGGGGCTGGGCTTCGACCTGCCGACGTGAGCAGGAGCGTCCCCGCATCGCCAACCCACCAAGCAAAAGGGCCACCCTCGCCGGATGGCCCTTCGATTCTCATCGTCGTCCGATGATGTTCTGGAGCAGTCTACGCTGCCCGCCTCCGTCGCCGCCAGGCACCAACGATGCCGAGGCCGCCGATGGTGGACCAGATGAGGAGGCTCGCGGGCTCCGGAACGTAGCCGACACCGTCGGGCAACGTCAGGTTGAGATTGCACCGCGGCCAAATATCCTCAAAGTAATCAATCCTGAACGAATGCACGCCCTGGGTGAGGTTGACGGTACCTTGCGCATCTAGCGGCGCGTGCATACCCCCGTTGTTGATGACGAGACTACCGTCGATATACAGGCCGGAACCGTCATCGGAATTGAGGTTAAACGTATAAGATCCTGGCCCGGACACGACCAATTCCCCCGTAACCCTGGCTCCAAAGTGACCGTGGGTGCTCCCAAGACTAAGCGGGTCCCACGGATCAGTCCATTGTCCTGGATCCGTAGGGAAACCGAAATCCACCGCACCCGCGTAGATAGTGCCACGATAGTCGGAGAAAGAAGACGGCAGCGCTGTAGGATCCCAGGCGTTTGGGTTGTCAAGGACGTATTCGCCGTACAAGTCAACCCGTACGACCCCTGCCTGAGCGACCCCTCCCCACATCGCGAGAACGACGGCTAACAACAATAGCTTCTTCATGCTCATCCCTCCCTTTCTTTGTTACCTACGGAACATGCCGGCGGCAGCCGCCCTACCGGGCATCTATCCACTCTCCGCATAGTTAATGCCCGCTGACCCCCGATTCCTGACAAAGAAAACGACTATTTTCTCAAAGTTTCCTCACAAGGGGGGCCGGCCTATAAGCCCTGAAGAACCACGCCATAGGAATCTTCCGCTCCTGTGGGTGCAGCGACACCCGCTACATTGCTGGAAATGCGAACATGTCGTCCGCTAGATGGGCTACCGGCCTGCACTTCCCCCCGGCGGGTTGTGCAAGGTAGCATACGCGGACCTGGACGGCCGCCTGGACCTCCACGACGATCCCGCCGCGCGAGTGATGCGGCGTCGTCAGAGCTACTGGAACAACTGGTTCAGGCTGAGGTTCAGGTTGATCGTGTTCATCACCACGTTCAAGGTCACCTCGATCGGCGTGTATTCGAGCAGGATGAAATCGTTCGGCTGAACCAAGATCCGCTCTTGAGGGCTCGAGGCCGCTCGCTTGAGATCGACGCGGATGGCTGTCTGCTCCCCGTCGACCGTCCGGAGGACGGTCACCCGGGTGGGCGGGAAGATGCCGCTGGCACCCCCTCTCCCCGAAGTCCCGGTAGAACCCCCGGCGACCATGGCCACCGAGCCGCCGGCCATCGCGATCGCCCCCAGGACGTCGAGATCGTAATCTCGCGGGACGGGGAACTGCCCGCCGCGCAACAGGCCGCCGGTGTAAAACACCTCTTGCTCCCGCGATTCGATGTAGACGATGTCGCCGTTGTCCAACATGATGTCCTCTCGCGAGATCCGCGTCGCCAGATCGCCGGGACCGACGCGGAGCGGGATCCGCACGATTCTCTTATTGGCTGCCTCGACCTCGGCCCGCACCACCGGGTCTTGGATCGTCCTGAGGTACTGCTCCCGTTCGCGGGGGTTCTTGAAGGCGCCGCGGACGATCTTGAGTTCGCTCTTGGCGGCGACGCCCGGCAAACCGCCGCTTTTCGCCAGGGCGTGCAACACGTCGTTTTCGTAGGCGTCGAGATCGACCGCCTTGGCGACGCCGACCTTCGGGGGCTCCATGATCGACCCCGTAGGCGAGAAGCTGTATGCCCTGTTGTCGAAGGGACGCCCCTCCGGCCCCATGCCGTCCTCGCGAACCACGATCACGTGGTATTTCCGCGGTTCCAACAGGGTGATGATGATTCGGTCGCGGGGCGGTTGGAGAATCCTCTGGTCCACCGTGTAAGCCTTGCGGATTTCCTCCTCGGCCTGGGCCAGGGTCAAGCCGGTCACATCGATCGGCGGGACCCAAGGCAGGGAAAGCGTGCCGTCTTCCCGCACCGGGATCGGGAATCCCAACTGCGGGGTCTTCTCTCCTCGCTGCAGAATGGGCGGGACATCGACCCCCACCTCGTCCTTCCCGCCGCCGCGCTTGTCGCTGAGCACCCCCTCGATGAAGATGCCGAGGATGTCCCCCGGCCCGAGCTGGTACACCGCCGGGGGTTCCTGCCGCAAGAGCGACAGATCGATCGGCTGCTTGTCGCCCCGCGGGTGGTCCCCGAAACTCGGCCGCACACAGTAGGCCGGAATGGCATTCCGCGTGGAGCTACACCCCGCGCCCAGCAGAAGGACCAGAAGCGTTGCGGGGATGAGTTGCCGATACGGGCCGTTGGTGAACATTCTTCGCCAGTCCTTTATCTCGCTGAGGTCGGGTTGCCACAGCTCCCGCCCGTGTTTCCCTCAGATCCGGACCATTTGGCAGATCCGTTCCCAAGAGGATTACCCATTTTTATGGATCGGTCGGCACAACAGCCAAAATCCATATTTTGGGCTCGAAAAGGCGGTATAGTGTGAGCAGGCTGCAAATGCTGTCCACCCGCGCCACACCAATTGGGGGCCAGAAGCCCGCCTACAATAGCGGAGAGACGCGCCCCCTGCCCGGCAGGGCCTCCTTGCTGGTTATCGTCCCAGTCCGCAGGGTCGCTACAACTGAACCAGCCGATAGAGGCCGCTTGGCCGCTAAGTCCGGGATAAGACGCATCTTCGGCGTAGTCCCCAGCCCCCGCCGGAAAAGGGGGGTCCGTGCATTTTGCCTGAAAGGCCCGCGACCAACCTTCGGTGCGGGCCCGGCTTCGCACATAATATGTACCTCTCCCCCGGTCCGAACACGTGTCCTGAAATGCCTGGAATGGAATGCCGAGACTGGAATGCTCAGAAAGGGAACCGCGCGTGACCCAGCGTTTTCTGGTTACCGGATGTGCCGGATTCATTGCCTCGCGCGTGACCGAGATGCTCTTGGAGCAAGGCCACGTGGTGGTCGGCGTCGACAACCTCAACGACGCCTACGATCCGCGTCTGAAGCAGTGGCGACTGAGCCGCTTGCACGGCGATGCCCGCTTCGGTTTCGTACACCTGGACATCACCGACCGCAACGCGTTGGAGGGTCTCTTCCGCGGCGACGCGGACAAGACTCGCGGGCACCCTTCCTCGGCGCTGCGTCCTCCGGACGTCGAGGAGCGGCCCTACTCGGCAGTGATCAATCTCGCGGCGCGGGCCGGCGTGCGGGCTTCGGTCAAGAACCCTTGGGTCTACTACCAGACCAACTGCGACGGCACGCTCAACCTCTTGGAGTTGTGCCGCCGGTACGGCGTCAAGAAGTTCCTTCTGGCGTCCACCTCCAGCCTCTACGGGGCGCACAACCCGGTGCCGTTTTGCGAGGATGCCGACACCAACCGCCCCCTTTCCCCCTATGCCGCCTCGAAAAAGGCGGCCGAGACGCTGGCCTATACCTACCACTACTTGCACGGGATCGACGTCTCGGTGGTCCGCTACTTCACGGTCTACGGCCCGGCGGGCCGGCCCGACATGAGCATCTTCCGCTTCGTCCGCTGGATCGCCGAGGGGGAGCCGCTCGTCTTGTTCGGCGACGGCACGCAAGAGCGAGACTTCACCTACGTCGACGACATCGCCCGGGGGACCGTTGCCGCGCTGAAACCTTGCGGCTACGAGGTGATCAACCTGGGCGGAGATCGTCCCGTGCGGATCTCGGCAATCATCGACCAGATTGCCGCGCTGGTCGGGCGCCCTCCGCGGATCGAGCGCCGCCCGGCGCATCCGGCCGACGTGCCGGCGACTTGGGCCGACGTGGGCAAGGCCCGGCGGCTCCTGGGCTGGTCGCCGCAGGTGCCGATCGAAGAGGGCCTCCGCCGCTGCGTCGCATGGTATCAAGAGAACCGCGCGACGGTCCTGCCGCTGGAATTGGGAGAATAGGGGCGAGGGGCAATCGGGTATCCCCTGAGCATGGTGCCTTTCCGGCCCGCCGCGGCGGAGAAGAGGACCAGAAGGCCCCTTCTTCCTCGCATCAGTTGACCTTCTCCGAGGCGGCCACCGCGTCGGTGACGTCCGCCGCGTCGGTCCAGAACCAATCGAGCCCTGTACCCCCCACCAACTGGTCGGCGTCGCCGTCGACAAACACGGTGGCATTGTTGAGCCGGAAGGGGTCGTTCAGACCGCCGCCGTTTCGGAGGTTGGCGATCCGGCTGTAATAGTCGAGATCGGTCCGCGTCCACTCGGCCATGAGGGCCAGTAGCGCCAGGCCATTGGCGTCATGGGCCGTGGTGCCGTTGATCAGGATGTCTTCGTCGCCGTTGCCGGCGAGCGTGTCGGCGCCCGTGCCGCCGATCAGCAGGTCCCGCCCCTGCTGGCCGAACAACTGGTCTTTGCCGGCATTGCCTACGAGGATGTCGTTCCCGTGGTTGCCGTATATGGTATTGTCGAGGTTGTCGCCCACCAGCAGGTCGTCTTTCGGGCCTCCTCAGGCCGGCTGTTTAAGAACGCTTGCTCCGACTGTAAGTGCTTTCTTCGTAGGAAGTTACGCGAGTGACCCGCGACTTGCGCGTTCAAGAACTGGGGCCAAGAAACCACCTCCCGACGGCCTGCTTTTCGTGGCCAACAACCCGGCAAAGAACCGCTTCGACGTGAGTTTATCCCACGTGCTGCCGAGAAGTTGTGCCGAATTGGGCCATTCTGGTCCTCAAGCGGGTTTTCTCGTCATCTCGACTCGCCGGTCTTGCCCGCGCGACCCAGCCAAGCCAGCGGCGGGCGCGACCGTTCTATGGTAAGCTGTTTCGGCGCGCGAGGGCTCATACACCGCCGCGCAATTACCCGCGGATTGATACGAGAGAGTCCGTCGTGGATCATCTGCATCAGCGTTTGGCCGCTCTGGTTGGGTCGTGGCGCGAGGACGGGTACAGATGCCCGGATTTCGCGGCCATCGGGGAGATTCTGGATTGGTTCTCGGATCAGGAGTCCGGTCAGCTCCGGTTCTTGCGCCGTCCGCAGCTCCGCGCCCTGGAGACGTACTGGTATCTCCGCCTCGTCGAGCGCGCGCCCCACGTGCTGGACCTCTATCGCAAGCTCTTTCCCAAGGCTTCGGAGCTGCTCCAGGCCCTCGGCCTCGGTCACTCCGAACTCGCCGCGTACGTGATGGACGCGGGCATTGACGCGCTTCTTGAGCAGATCAAGACCGAGGACGATTTTGTGCGCGACTTCCGGCTGGAGTCGTTGCGCGAGACGCTGACGCTCGCCTACCCCAGCTACATCCTTGCCCTGGCGATGGGCGCAGGCAAGACGGTCCTCATCGGCGCGATCATCGCTACCGAGTTTGCCATGGGGCTGGAGTATCCCGAAGGCCCGTTCGTACAAAACGCCCTTGTCTTCGCACCGGGCAAGACGATCATCGAATCCCTGCGGGAGCTGGCGGAGATTCCCTACGACAAGGTCCTGCCGCCGCGTCACTACCGGGAATTCGTGACCAAAGTCAAGCTCACCTTCACCCGCGACGGCGAGAAGGACATCCCCGTCATCCGCCGCTCCAGCTTCAACGTGGTCGTCACCAACACCGAGAAGATTCGGATCCAGAAGGAGACGATCCGCAAGTCCGACCTCGGCACGCTCTTCGACAGCCAGCGCGAGGAAGAAGCCAAGCGGGAGGTCGCCAATCTCCGCCTCCAGGCGATTGCCAGCCTGCCGCACCTGGCCGTGTTCTCCGACGAGGCCCACCACACCTACGGCCAGTCCCTGGATCAGGAACTCAAGAAGGTCCGCAAGACGGTGGATTACCTGGCCGAGAAGACGAACCTAGTCGTGGTGGTCAACACCACGGGCACGCCCTATTTCCAGCGTCAGCCACTCCGCGACGTGGTCTTCTGGTACGGCCTCTCGCAAGGCATTTCCGACGGCTATCTCAAGGACCTGGCCGGGAACATCCAGGCCTTCGATTTCGAGGGGAGCGCCAGGGCCTACGTGGCCCACGTGGTCCGGGACTTCTTCGCCCAGTACGGCGACGTGCGCCTGCCCAACGGCGCCGCGGCGAAGCTGGCCATCTACTTCCCGCAAACCGCGGACCTGCACGAGCTTCGCCCCGTCGTGGACCAGGCGCTGGCCGAAGTGGGCCAGAGCCCGGCGGTTTGTCTGGTCAATACGTCGGACGCCTCGCTCACCAAGCAGGCCGACATCGACGCCTTCAATCGCCTGAACGATCCCGGCGCGCCGCACCGCGTGATGCTCTTGGTCAACAAGGGGACGGAGGGGTGGAACTGCCCCAGTCTGTTTGCCTGCGCGCTGGCGCGGCGGCTCCGCACGTCGAACAACTTCGTGCTCCAGGCCGCCAGCCGCTGTCTCCGCCAGGTGCCGGGAAACGCCCAAAAGGCCCGCGTCTACCTGTCCACCGACAACTTCGGCATCCTCGACCGGCAATTGCAGGAGACGTACGGCGAGAGCATTGCGGAGCTCAACGCGGTCGGCCAGGAGAGCCGGCGCACGCGGATCGTGCTCCGCAAGCTCGACATCCCGCCGCTGGTCGTTACGCAACTCGTCCGCACCGTGCTGAGAAAGGACGCAGCGATCGGGCCGCTCCGGCTTGTCCGACCCAGGGCCAGCGCAAGGCCCACCCTGGAAAAGCGCGTCTACACGCTCGCCGAGCAGCAGGCCACTGCCAGCGTGCTTCGCCAACTGGGCGACGCCATCACGCTGGAAAGCCCTCAAGAAGAAATCGACCCTTACGCCGCGGCCGTCGATTTGGCTGCCCGCTATCGTTTGGACGTGTGGGCGGTCTACGACGAACTCCGCCGGCTTTACGGCGAGACGGATGTCCCTTTGGCCGACCTGGACGGACTCGCCCGGCAGATCGAGGAGCAAACGCGGTCTTACGAGATTAAGAAAGAGAAAGTCGATGTGGCCTTGGCCCTGGTAAGACCCGACGGGTTTGACCGGCACACCGAACCCGACGGAACTGAGGTCTACACGGCCGAGATCGTCTACCCGAAGGATCGTGAGGACTTGCTGTTATCCTGGAAGGCGATGGAGCGGGACAACCCGGGCGGCTTCGGCTTCCACTACGACCCCTACGATTTCGACTCCAACCCGGAGAAGAGCTTCTTTGAGGAGATGCTCCGTCGGTTGAATCTCAAGCCGGAGGAAGTGGACGACATCTACTTCACGGGCGCGCTGACCGACCCGGGCAAGACCGATTTCTTCGTCGAGTACAAGGACGACAAGGGGAAATGGCGGCGCTACACGCCCGACTTTGTCATCCGCAAGAGGCCCGGCCGCGGACGCAAGGCAGGCACGGGCCGCGTCTACATTGTCGAGATCAAGCGGGAGCGCGACCGGGACCACCCCATCGACGGCCAACAGGGCCGCAAAGCCATGGCCCTGCGCCAGTGGGAGAACCTCAACCCCGACCGCCTCCAATACGAAATCATCTTCACCGCCACCGGCACGGTGGCCGTGGATCAAACGCAGCGCGTGCGCAAGTTCATTGAGCAGCGGGAGTCGTGAACCCCCGCCGCAAAGCGGCGCAAGAGCCTGGCCCACGGCGCAAGCCGTGGCAACAAGCGCGCCCACCGCGTCCCAGCCCCGAAGGGGCGGCAGATAATAGCCAGGGGCGTAAGCCCCTGGGAACGAAGCATTGCGTTCCAGGAAGCCCCGGTAGGGGCGACAGAACGAATTCGGATTCGGGGTAAAACCGTATGGCGAAGAAAAGAACGAAAAAGGCCAGCTCGCGGCAGCCCTCGCGCGAGGCCAAACAGGTCAAGATCACCGCGGCCAAGGGGCGGCCCATGTTGACCTGGGTGGGCAAACGCCCCCTCGCGCAGGTCACGGCCTTTCCTGCGCAATTGGTGGAACGCCACGACGCCCTGGGAATCCTCGGCATCCCACGCGAGGACCCCGACGCGCGCGATCGCACACGAGTCTTCCGCGCCCTCCGCAGCCAATGGAACGCCGCCTGCTGGGAGAATCAGCCCTCAATCGGCGTCCCGGTGCCCGAGCAGGGCGGACTCCTCTTCCACGGCGACAACAAGGAGGTCCTCGCCTATCTCTTGGCCCACGCCTTCCGCGGCAAAGTCAACCTGGTCTACATCGACCCGCCCTTTGACTCCGGGGCCGACTACGTGCGCAAGGTGAGCCTCCGCGGCCCCAAGGGGACCGCCAAGCTCGACGGCGAGTCCTACACCCTCGGCGAGCAAATCCAGTACACCGACATCTGGGCCAACGATAACTACCTCCAGTTCATGTACGAGAGGCTACTGCTCCTCAAAGAGCTGCTTTCGGAAAGAGGCAGTCTCGCTTTGCACTGCGACGCGCGCCGGAGTCACTACTTGAAGATCCTGCTGGATGAGGTCTTCGGAACGGATAATTTTCGCGCCGAGATTATTGTGCGCGCAGGCGTCAAGAACGTTCAGTCGCAGTTTGAGGAGATGACCAACCTGACCATGGGAAACAACCTCGTCCTGCTTTACTCGAAGAGCACTGAGACAAGGTACCCGACATTGAAGGGCCTTGCAGAAGAGTACGAGGCGGGCAAGTGGGATACATTCTGGAGAGGAACTGATCGACCCACGATGCGCTACGAAGTATTCGGTCAAAAGCCGGAAAACGGACAGTGGCGTTGGGAACCGCAACGAGCCAAGAAGGCGATAGCAAACTATGAAACGTACCTCAGAGAATCCTCGGCCAGCACGAGTCTGGACGAGTACTATCTTGCGCGATTGGACGATGGCATAGACCTCGATTTCGTGCGCCTATCGGACGACCACGTCGTACAGTACTACGTCCCGCCGAGGAAATACAAGATTCTCAGCAACGTCTGGCTTGATCTACCGTATCGCGGCACAGAGACAGACTACCCCACCGAGAAAAGCGAGGCGATTTCCGAGCGGTTGACTACATGGTTGACTCGCCGCGGCGACATGGTAGCGGACTGTTATGCCGGTTCGGGGACCGTTCTCGCGGTCGGACAGAAGCTCGGCCGCCGCTGGATCGGCTGCGACATCAACAAGGGGGCGATTCAGACCACCGCCAAGCGCCTGCGCGCCGTGATCGAGGAGCAGATCCGCGCGGCCCTTGAGACCGCCAAGGAAAAACGGCAGGCCAAGCTGCCCGGAACCGAAGCGGACGACGCCCCGCCCAAGCCCGCCCAGTTCGGCTTCACCGTCTGGCGCGTCAACGACTACGACCTGGAGATCCAGCACAACGAGGCCGTCAACCTCGCCTGCGAGCACGTTGGCGTCGAGCGGACCCGCACCGACCGCTACTTCGACGGCACCCGCGGCAAGAACCTCGTCAAGATCATCCCCTTCAACCACCCCTTGAGCCCCGTGGACCTGGAGGAACTCAAGCGAGAGCTGGACGCCCGGCCCGACGAAGACCGCAACGTCACCCTGGTCGCCCTCGGCATGGAGCTGGCCGCCAAGGCGTGGATCGACGACTGGAACCGCCTGCGCAAGGGACGCGAGGCGGTCAACAAGATCGACGTGATCGAGCTCCGCACCGACCCCAAGTACGGCAAGTTCCTCAAGCACGCGCCCGCCCGCGCCAAGGTCAAGATCGCCCGCACCGCCGGCAAGATCGTGGTCCAAATCACCGATTTCCTCTCGCCGACGATCATCGAGCGCCTCCAGCAGCAGGCGGGCCTGCTTTCGCCGAAGATCGACGACTGGCGGGCGATGGTCGATTGCGTGATGATTGACACGGCCTACGACGGCCAGGTGTTCAACGTGGTCCTGGCCGACGTGCCGGCGAAAAAGTCGGACCTGGTCCGCGGGAAATACGAGATTCCCAGCACCGGCGGCGAGACGACGGTGGCGGTGAAGATCATCGACATGCTGGGGGAAGAAGTGCTCGTCACGCGGAGAGTAGGCTGAAGACCGAACGACCGGGACGACGGGGATAATCGTGGGACTTCGTCCCACCCTGCCTTTGACGCCTGATCGCCGATGGCTGATAGCCAAAGGCACCTTCTCAACGCCGCCCCTGGACGACACGGCGATAGCGCTCGATCGACCGCCAGGGCCGAGAAGGCGGCGCAAATGGCCTTTGCACAAACCCCGGACAGGAACCCAGGGGAAAGAGACCGTTCCCGGTCGGGACTATCGGCGGAATACTACGGCCCGTTGGACACTTGGTCTGCCCTGGAGTCCGCGGCCGAGAAGAGTGAACTACCAGCCCTCAGCTTTCAACCAAGGGGCAGCCAACCTGAGACCTGGCCGTTAGGACCTGAACCTGATAGCTGATGCCTGATGCCTGATAGCTGACACCTGATAGCTTCCTACCGCCCCCAGATCTTCTTGAGCAACTCCGCCGTTTGCGGATCGTGCTTGAGGACCTCCGGGCGGACGAAGGGGTAGAAGTCGTTCGTGCCGAACCAGGCCTCGGTCAGCTCGGCGAAATACTCCTTGGCGTCGTTCAGGGCATAAGCCCGCTTGTTCGCGCCGTCGTAGTACAAGACCGATTCGTACGACTTGCTCTCCACGGCCCGGCGGTACGCGGCCGCAATCTCACGGTGGTCCCAATCGAGCACCTGGTGGTGGTACGCATGGGCCAGCTCGTGCAGCACCATGGCGGGCTGAACGTGCATCCAATCCAGGAAGGTCTTGCAGTTGCCGACTTCAACCGCGCCGGCCTTCTCCGGATTGAAGCCGTGTTGGGCAAGCCACTCCTTGCTCGGATGGTAGCACATGCACTTGACCTGCGGGTTGTTGAACTCGACCCAGATCGGCACCTGCTGCAAGCGGGCCAAGGGACCGGCCGGCACTGCGCGGCGGATGTCGTAGAGCTTCACCCGCAAGAGCTCCAACACCCGGTCGCCCAACTCCTTCTGATCATCACACAGCCGGCGGTGGACCCGCACCGTCCAGCCTTCGATTCTCTGCACCGCGTAATGGGACGTCGGGTCGTACCTGGGCTTCTGGGCCGGCTTCTCCGAGCCGAGGGCCGCAGACGCGCCGCAGCAGAGCAGCAGTAGGATCGCCGTCGTTGGGTGTTTCATCGCAGCGGCTGCGGACTCATTTCTCATCTCGCGTCCCTCGTCGCTCGCCCCTCAGTTCGCTGCGGCCGCCCGGCCGCCGAGGACCTTGTCCACCACCGGATACGCCAGAGCGCCGTGCCATTCGTGGCCGGCGGGCCAGGTGTCCTGCCCTACCGCATCGTCGATTCCAAACACCTTGTAGCCCGCCTTGATCCGCGCAAAACCCTCCCGGGTGTAGCGGATCGGGAAGCACTCGTCGAACTCGGCGCTCTCGAAGACCGCCGGCCGCGGGGCGATCAAGAGATGCACCTCGCAAACGTCCATGAGCCCCACCAGCCCGGGCAGCTCCCAGCACACGCAGTTGCGCACCGCGAACACGCCCTCGGTGGTACACATCCAGCCGCTCACGACGGCCGCCTTGAGCCGCTCGTCGCAGGCGGCGATCCACATCGTCCACTCGCCGCCCATCGAGAGGCCCCCGACGCCGATCCGCTCCCGGTCCACTTCGGGACGCGACTGGAGTATGTCCACCGAGCGGAACAGGTCCCAGAGCATCATCGCCGCATACTCCTGGTGCGGGAACGAGGGGGCAAAGACCACGTAGCCGCCCCGCGCGAACCGGTCGGCGAACCCCTTGTAGAGCCCCTTGGGATCGAACACCTTCTCGGCCGAGCCGCCGTGGCCGTGGATCGCCAGCATGGCCGGGAACGGCCCTTGGCCCTTCGGGACCGCCAGGAGGCCGTTGTAGCGCAGCTCCGTCTTGCTGTTGCCGCGGAACGACGCCTTGTAGAGCGTGTAGGAGCCCTTGTCCTGCGGCGGGCCAAGCTGCAGGTCGATCGGGACTTCCCGCGTGGAAACGCGGGGCCGCTGCTTCTCGACCAGCTCCAACAGCCGCGCCCGGGCCTTTTGCTGCCACGCGACCGCCTCGTCGTGGGTCCGGGCCCTAAAGGGCATGACGAATTGCCTGGGCACGAGACTCGGGCTCACTTCCGGCATCGGCTCCACGGTCTTGATGAACTCCGCGGGGCCGAGGGCCTTGGGCGTGATCCGCACCTCGTCCAGCAGTCCGTGCAGCGGCCGCGGGCCTTCCGTGGCGTAGCGGTCCGCATTGCCGATCTTGAGATTCGCCTTGGCCGTCACGAAGATCCCCCGGTGCGGCCGCACCCGCTTGGCCATCTCGCGGCCGTTGACGTAGATCCGGCTTGTGTCCCCCCGGCTCACCGCGGCGACGTGATACCATTTGCCCGGCTCGATCCGCCGCGGGGCGGTAACGAGGACGTTGTCGCCGTAGAACCGGCCGTCGGGCGAGACGTCGAACCGCACGGCGCCATTGGGCAGGACCACCAGGGCCCACGAGCGGTTGTCGCCGTCTTCGTTCCAGCAGGAGGCGATCATGTCGTAGGCCGGCGCCCGGGCCAGCTTCACCAGCGCCTCGACGGTGAAGTCGGTCGCGGTGAGCTGCTTTGTGGCGTCGTAGTTGACCGCGGTGCCCGGCCGGCCGTCGAACACTGCCGAGCCGCGGTTCTCGACGCCGATCCCGCCGCATCCGACGACCTCACTGCCGAACTTGACCCCGCCTTCGATCTTCCCCACGGCGGCATTCTCGAACCGCTCATACACCAGCGGCTCCGCGGAAGCCGGCGCACACACGGCGCAAAGCCCGATCAAAACCAGAGCCAAGTCGCATCGTCTCATCGTGCTCTCCCTCTAAAGCCCACGGGTTGCAACCCGTGGGCTTTGTTGTGTCGGCGTATTACCTCTACGTGTTTCTTCTCTCGCCCTGATTTCTCTTCCTTCGCGCCTTTGCCCCTTGGCGCCTTTGCGTGAAACCTGCTCCGTATCCATCATTTCGGCTCGATCCGCAGTCCGGCAGCGTTCCCCGCGGCTTCGAAAACGGCGGCAAGCCACACCCGGTCGCCGGCCTCGGGCGGGACGTTGCGGAGCGCGACTTTGCGATTGGCCGAAAGGGCCGCCCACTGGAGCACGTCCCCGTGCTGCAAGATGCACGAGACCAACGCCAGATTCCGCTTCGCAAACGAGCACCCGGCCAGGTCCACGTCGACCTCCGCGATCCGCGGGTCCAGCGCCGCGGCAAGAAGCGCCGCCGCGGCCAGGTCACCCGAGCCCCGGGCAACGATCTCCACGCGGGCGGTGTCGGCGTCCGGGCGCCCGGCAATCCCATCCAACACGCCGCGGAGATCCGTCGCGGCCATTCCCAGAACGGGCCGGCCCCAGACGATCCCGTTCCGCTCCCAGGCATGGCGTTGGCTCTTCTCATCGGGGCCGGTCGCAAACAGCTCGCCGAAGCACCGCACGTCGGGCAGGACCACCAGGGCCCCCTTTTCCGCAAGTCCGCGGGCGCTATTGGGCCCCGTTGCCGCCAAGAGGGAGTCCTTGCCGCCGGCTGCGAGCAAGACCACGACGGGCAGCTTGCCGCCGGCCTCCTTGCGCCGGACCACGAACGCCGGCACCACGATCTCGCCCTCGCTCGGATAGCCGACGCGCTGGATTGCGAGCTCCCCTTCCGACCGCAACGGCCCGGCAATTGCCGCTCCCTTTCGCGGCAGGGCCGCGCCGTCGCCGAGCAGGTCCTTGAGCATCGGAACCGCCTGCTTGCGGTAGCTCTCCCATTCGGCCGCGGAGGTAATCCGCGGGGCCTTGTACCCCCGTTTGCGCTCGTAGATCTTGCCGATCTCGCCGAAACCCTTGTCCCCGGGCACTTCGGCCGAGAGCTTCGAGAGCGTCTCGACCGCAAAGGTCTTGGTCTCCGGCTCGCTTTCCAACTTGGCATCGTTCCGGCCGAGGACCCAACGCTCCATCCACCAGTACGTGTACTCGCGTTTCTCCTTGTCGTAGGTGTGCGGCGTGTCGAAGTACTTGCAGTGGACCCGGTCGCTCAAGCCGTTGGCCGCGTAGAGCTGCCGGATGGTCGGAGAATTCTTCTTCTCGAAGGTCTTGGTCCAATCGTTCATCGTAAGATACTGCACGGGCGTCGGCAGGCCGAGGGTGCTGATCTCCGGGTGATCGGTGAACCGCATCACGCCGGGGAAATGGTTGCAGTCGCAGTGGGTCGCGTTGGGGAACATGATCTCGCGGAAGTCGCAGGTCAGGCCGACGATGGTGGCCGCCCGGACGCGGTCGTCCACGGCGGTGAGCATCTGCGTCTGCAATCCGCCGCCGGACTCGCCGGCAACGCCGATCCGGGCCTTGTCCACCTCCGCGAGCGACTCCAGGTAGTCCAACGCTCGGATGTTGTTCCAGATCATCAGCGTCTGGTGCGAAACGCCGATGGCGAGGTCCTCATAGTGGTTTTGCGTGGAGGAGAAGGTCACGTAGCCCAGCCTGGCGAAGTTGAGGCACCGCTTCTGCACTTCGGGGTGGGCGTTGCCGGTCCCCCAGTGGCCGTGCGGGCAGAGCATCGCCGGGGCGGGCCGCTCGGGCAACTGCTTGGGCATGAACAAGAGACCCGACGAAACCACCCCCGGCCAAAGCCGATAGTACACGCGGCGAACCGTACACCACGGATGATCGAGCGGGCCGGACTGGCGCACGTCCAAAGGGACCCGCTCCGGCAGGGGCGAGAGGCCCGTCACTTCGAGCACCCGCTGGCGGAGCTCGCGCCGCCGGGCTTCCCACTCGGCTCCCTGTCGGACCACCAGCGGCTTGGCCACCGACATCTGCTCGAAGTAGTCGGCGAGCATCTTGCACGCCTGCTGCCGGTCGCCGCTCGGCTTGGCGTCATCTCCCGGAACCCTGCCTGGAACCGCGATCAACGCGCAGAAGACCGCCAGCGCTCGCACACCGCCGAACCCCGCCGCGTTTCGTGCCGGCCCTCGGCCGCCACGTCGTTTGCCGCAATCCTTCCCCCCGAACCGCCGCAGTCCATCTAACATGCTCTATCTCCTGCCTTCGACCACCCCGTAGCCTGGGCGCACATCATACTCTCGCCGCTTGCGGGATGCGAGCGGCTGGGGACAAGGGGCGAGGGCCACCCGGGACTAATCGTGCGGGGCCTCGTTGCCCTTGACGGAACCGCCGCCGGGCCGTCTATTCATTGTAGATACGGAACGCCCGCATGATCACCAAGATTCGCAAGTGGGGCAACAGCCTGGGCGTGCGGATTCCAAAAAGCGTCGCCCAGGACGCAGAGGTCACCGAAGGGGCCTGCGTGGATCTGAAACTGGAGGACGGCCGCCTCGTCATCACCCCCGTGGACAAGCGCCGCTACCGGCTCGGCGATCTGCTTGCCCAGGTCACGCGGGAGAATCTGCACGCCGAAGTGGGCACCGGACGGGCCGTGGGCCGGGAGACCTGGTAGTGGCGCGGCGATACGTCCCCGACCGCGGCGACCTTGTCTGGCTCCAGTTCGATCCCCAAGCGGGGCACGAGCAGGCGGGCCGCCGGCCGGGCCTGGTCATCTCGCCGCGGGCCTACAACGAGAGAGTGGGATTGGCTCTCTTCTGCCCGCTGCCTACCCCGCCGGCAGACACGCCGGGTCGATCGGCTCGAAGAACTTGTAGGTCAGGATGAACTCCTGGTGGCCGAGGCTTTCGGAGGTGCTCGGCTTGCCCGCGGCCACGTCGAGCACCCTGTCGAAGATCTCGTGGCCCACTTGGTCGAGCGTCGCGCCGCCTTCGAGAATCCGGCCCGCGTTGACGTCCATGTCGCCGGACATCCGCCGGTACGTGTCCGGGTTGGCGCAGATCTTGATGACCGGCGAGACGGCCGACCCGACGACCGATCCGCGGCCCGTGGTGAACAAGGTCACGTGGCAGCCGCAGGCGATGAGTTCCACGATTTCCGCGTTGTCGGAGATGTTGGGGAAGCCGAAGCGGACGTCGCCGTCGGGCACCACGTCCAAGAGGTAGAGTCCGCCTCGCGGGGGCACGTCGCCAGGCTTCACCAGGCCCGAGATCCGCGACTCGCCGCTCTTGCTGTAGGCCCCCAGCGATTTCTCCTCGATCGTGGTCAGTCCGCCTTCCGCGTTTCCGGGGGCGAAGCTGCTGTGGCCGAGGGTCCGGTAGTATC